>DASSMT010000245.1:0-22266 GCA_035688655.1 Polyangiaceae bacterium
ACGACCGCGAAAGCCCAGGGCAGCACCGCACCGAGCTCCATCACCTCGAAGCGCAAGCCGAGTGCCGCGCCGCCTTGTCCCTCACCGCTCTTGGCCACGAGCGCGTGCGCCACGGCGGGATCCACGACGGGAGGCGCGTTCGTCGTGGCTGCTGCGGGCTCAGCGGATTCGGGCTCGGATTCGTCGGCCGCGGCGTCGGCTGGGCCGGGATCCGACTTGCCCCTCGAGCCGAGGGCGGTGTCGTCCGTCAGCGAACCCGGTTCGGCCGCTGGCTTTTGGCTGGCGCATCCCAGCGCAAAAACGCACACTCCCAAACCGAGCAGTAAGCTCGCAGCTCGCATACGGCGGGCGTAACATATCCCCCGTGCGCGGCCTATACCCGATCGTTGACGTCGACAGCCTGCGCGAGCGTGGCTTGGACTCCACGGACTCCACGGACTCCACGGACTCCACGGACTCCACTTTAAGCCACCGCGCGGACGGCCGGCGCGCGGAGCAGGGCGATCCGGCGAGCGCGGGTCGAAAAAGCGCGCTGGTCGCCTTCGCGGAATGCGTGCTCTCGGCGCATCCGCCGCTGATTCAGCTGCGCGCCAAGCACGCGAGCGCGCGCGAGACGCTCGAGCTCTTGCGAGCGCTCCGGCCACTGTGCAGCAAAGCCGGCGCGCGCCTGATCGCCAACGACCGACCTGACCTGGCGGTATTGGCCGAGTGTGACGGCGTGCACGTCGGGCAGGACGATCTCCCGCTTGCCGTGGTGCGAAAGCTCGCTCCGGGCCTGATGGTCGGTGTCTCCACGCACACGCTCGAGCAGCTGGCCGCGGCCCTCGCAGAAAAGCCGGACTACGTGGCGTTCGGGCCGATATTCAGTACGGCGTCCAAGGAGCGCGCCGATCCCACGGTGGGGCTTTCATTGCTTGCACAGGCGCACGCCGCAACTCGGAGCGCAGGGATCCCGCTGGTCGCAATCGGCGGCATCGATCTCGAACGCGCGCGACAAATTGCTCCGCACGCGGAGCTGGTCGCGGTGATCGCTGCCCTGCAACCGAATCGCGGCTCGCTGCAAGGCGTCAGCGAGGCAGCACAGGCCCTGCACGCCCTGCTGAGCGCGCCCGTTTGAAGCTCAAACCTGGCGCAACCGGTAGATCATCGATTCGAGCGCGAGCGCGGGTGAGACGTTGCGATCCACCTCTTGCATGACTGAAAGCACGATCCGGTACTGCTCGGCGGCACGCTCGGCCAGCTCGACCTGAGTGCTGACCTGCTCGCGGCCGGCGAACGCCAGAGATTGAGCGAAATAGGCGAGTAAGCCGCGCAGACTGTCGCGCTCCCGTCGCGCTTCGGCGAACTTGATGGCAGGCGCCAGATCGCGAGCGACAATTGCAGCGCGCGCCGAGGCCACGAATTCCTCACGCTCCTTGATGGCATCTTCCGAGGCCAGGTCGATCGCCAGCGCCACGCTGCCCTGCGCCAGGCTCGAAACTTTGGGATCGAGCCCCTTGTCTTGCAGGATGCGCGCGACCAAGGCATCCGATAAGGGTGAGAAGCGCACCGCCAGCGTGCGCGAGACGATGGTGTCGAGGAGCCGGTTGGGGCGACTGGTGAGCAGGACGAAGTAGGTGTTTTTTCCGGGCTCCTCGAGCGTCTTGAGCAAGGCATTGGCAGCCGACACGGTGAGCTCGTCCGCGTCGCGAATGATGAACACGCGAGCACGGCCCTCGTGCGGCCCGAATCCTACGCGCTCCAGCACCATCCTTCGCACCTGCTCGATGCTGATGCCCGTTGCCTCGTTGGCGCTGAGCCGGCCACGGTACAAGCCGCGTTGCAGCAAGATCACGTCCGGATGTGCGGGAACGTGCGGTTCTTCTTCAGAGATGCGCACGGCGCGCTGGCAAGCGCCGCATTTCTCGCAGGCTCGTGGCCCCCCGGCCTCGCAGACCAAGGCTTGAGCCAAAGCAAACGCCGCGCGTTCTTTGCCCACCCCCGCGGGCCCCTCGAAACGATAAGCGTGGTGGACTTGCGCGCGGTCGAGCGCTCGAGTCAGGGTTTGCACTGCCGGGTCTTGGCCAAGGATGTGCGAGAACATCGCGCTCGGATGGACTATGCTCCGGGCGCCCCGATGGCGGAACTTTTTTCAGACATTCTCTGTCCGGCCTTGGCCGAACTCAGCTCGTACACCCCCGTGGCCGGCGAATACCCCGTGCGGCTCGACGCCAACGAAGCGCCCGAGCTGCTCTCTGCTCACGCCAAGCAGCGCTTGGCAGAAGTCGCCTCCACGCTCAACTGGGAGCGCTATCCGGATGCGACCGCGAGCCAATTGCGCAGCGCGTTGGCCAGTTATTCCGGCGTCAGCTCCGAAGAAGTGCTGGTCGGTGATGGCAGCGACGAGATCATCACCATGCTGCTGTCCGCGTTCTCGCAAGCGCGGGATCGCTCGGGCAGTCCGTTGATCATGACCACCACCCCGAGCTTCGTGATGTACCGAATGAGCGCGCGCGTGCGTGGGCAACGCGTCCTGGAGGTGCCGCTCGACGCCGACTGGGACCTTTCGCTCAACGCGATGCTGCACGGCCTCGAGCACGCGCTGCCGAACCTGATCTTCATCGCCACGCCCAACAATCCCACCGGTAACCTGGTCGATCGCGAGCGGCTCGAGCGGCTGATTCAAGCCGCGCCCAATTCTCTGGTCGTGATCGACGAGGCCTACATTCCTTACTCTGATCGCAACCAGCTGGAACTGTATCGTCGCTACGAAAATGTGGCCGTGATGCGCACGCTGTCGAAGGTCGGCTTCGCGGCCTTGCGCGTGGGCTGGCTCATCGCGCGCCCAGCCCTGCTCCGGGAAATCGACAAGGTGCGATTGCCTTACAACATGAACGCGCCGGCACAAGCGCTGGGCACCTTGGCCGTGACCGAGCTCGCCCCAGAAATCGCGCGCATCGTCGCATACGTGGTGACCGAGCGCGAGCGACTGAGCGCCGCGCTCGGCGCGCTGCCGGGCATCAGCGTCACGCCGAGCCAAGCGAATTTCTTGTGGTTCAAGAGCGAGCGCCCCGCGCTCGAGCTGTTCGAAGGCTTGCAGGCGCGCGGCGTGCTCGCGCGCAGCTTCCACCAACGCGGTGGGCGGCTCGCTCATCAGCTGCGGGTCACGGTCGGCACCCAAGCAGAGAACGACCGTTTTCTCAGTTGCCTGCGCGAGCTCACGTGATTGCCGCCTGGCGCGCTGCGCAAGCGAAAGCGCCGAGCCGAGTGCTCGGGAAAACGCTCGCGCTCGCGCTGCTCTGGGCGTGCAGCGCGGGCTGTGCGGTCGGCTCGAGCGGCGTGACGCGGATGGCCGGCGGCGTCCGCTACGAAGGGCGCTTCATCAACGCCGAGGCCTACGCGAGCTATCTGCAGGGCGTCGAGCAAGAGGCTCGCGGCAAATTCAACGAAGCCCTGGCGGCTTACTTGGAGGCGCACGCCGAAGATCCGGACAGTCCCGAGATTTGGGCGCGCATCGGCGCCGTGCGTTGCTTCGAAAGGGAACCCAAGGCCGGCCCTGCCGCCGCCCGCGCTGCCTTCGAGCGCGGTCTGAAGGTCGATCCGGGCTACTACGGCACCTACTTCGAGCGCGCGCGTTGCGCCGAACGCGCCCAAGACTTTGCCGGCGCGCTCCGAGACGCGATGGCCGCCGTGGCGCGCCGGCCCGAGGACGAACCTGGCAACTTGCTCGTTGCGCGCGCCCTGCACGCGCTCGGGCAAGCGCGCGAAGCGCGCGAATGGCTCGAAGCGTACCGCAGCTATCACCCGGCAACCCGCGCTACCGAGCGCGCCCTGGAGAGCGCACGCGGTGGCACCGCGAACCCACCGGCGGCCGAGCGGGCGGCGCAGGCAGCGGCGCGCTCCGAGGCCTTCGACGAGCTGCGTTCGGGCCGCACCGAGCGGGCACGAACGCAGGCGCAGCTCGAGCTCGAGGCCGATCCGAGCAACGCCGATGCCTGGATCGCGACGCTGGTCGCTTGCGACGCGCTGCACGACGAGCCGTGCTTCGAAGCCGCGATCAGTCGCTTGCAGACCCCGAGCCTGTCGCCCTCCAGCACCGCGCTCGGCTACCTGCGGGAGCTGCTGGCGAGGCGCGCCGGCGTACCTGTCAGCTTCTGAGCCGCAGAGTCGCTACTTGGACGCCGCGGGCGCAGGGGTCCCACCGCGCTGAACGTCCCAAGCCTTGCGATCGAAAGCCAAAGTCAACGGCACGTCGACGAGCTCCCCTTCGTGAACTTCGACTTCTTTTTCTTCCTGCACCATGGTCGCGGGCAGAAGAGCCGAAACCTTCACCTTGCCCACGGGCACCCGCGGGATCACATAACGCCCATCCAGGCCGGTGACCGCGTGCGTCGGGAACTTCACCACCACGACTTCGGCCAGCATGAACAGCCGCATGCTGTCGGTCAGCTGGTAGCGGCCGGGTTGCTCCGGGTAAAGAGGAATCGCGTCCCCGCGCGGCACGGCGACCAATTGTGCCTTGAGCCGGGCGCCCATCAGGTCAGGCACGTAGGGCCGCGAATCGCGACTGCGCACGTCCAAGCTCTGACCGAACGTGAGCACGTAAGTCCGTGAATTCCAGGCGCAACCGTTGGCGTCCGCGAACTGCCTGGGGATCTCTTCTGGGACATAGACCGTGTAACCGGTGACACCCACGACCACGTCCGCGAGCGCACGTCCAGCGCCCTCGCGAAACAGTTTACCGTACGTGTCCTTGGCCGGGGCGCAGTCCTCCGGAATCTTCGCGACGACTTCGGGCATGTCGGGAGCCGGGTCGCCGCTCACGGTAATGAGCCCGCCGATCGTACCAAAGGGCCCCGCATAGGCCGCCTCGCCCTTGGCGTTCACCACGGCACTCACGATCTTCGGGTCGATCGGCAGCGACGAGGCGATCGGTGCGGGCAGCTTCACGCTACCGACCGTCGCCGCGTCGGACTTGCCTTTGTCCTTACAGGCGCTGGGCGCAAGCAGGCCCACAATCACCAGGCCGAGACCACCAAGGAGGACTCGGCGGGCCATTAGCTGTGGCTGATCCCGGCGGCGGCCGCCACCTCGAGTGAAGAGCTCGGCAGGATGCCGAACACCAAAACCAAGACTGCGGCCAAGATCAGCGCGGCGACCACGAAGCCCGAGCGCATCGGAGTGGCGATCGGCGCACCGGGTTCAGGCTCGCGCATGTACATGTAGACCATGACGCGCAGGTAGTAATAGGCGCCCAGCACGCTATTGAGCAAGCCGATCACCGCGAGCACATTGAGCTGAGCGTCGACGGCTGCGCTGAACACGTACAATTTGCCGAAGAAGCCGGCGGTCGGCGGGACACCAGCGAGCGAGAGCAGGAAGAACGAGAAGGCGAGCGCGGCGGCCGGGTGGCGCTTGCCCAGACCCGCGAGGTCCTCGTAGCTGACGGCTTCCGCGCCACGGCGGCCGCACAAGATCAGCGCTCCGAACGCGCCCACGGTCGAGACCGTGTACGTCAGCATGTAAAACAGCACGCTCGACGTGCCTTGCGCAGAGCCCATCGATGCGACCACGCCCACCAGCGCGTAGCCGGCGTGTGCGATCGAGGAGTACGCGAGCATGCGCTTCACCGACTCTTGTCGACCGGCGACGACGTTGGCGACGACCATGCTCAGCACCGCCAACCAAGCCAGCGCCTGCGGCCAGCCCGTACCCCAGCTCATCAACCGAGGATCACCGAAGCCGACCACCAGGATGCGCAAGAGCACGGCAAAGGCCGCGCTCTTCACCGCCACGGCCATGTACGTCGTGCTCGGGGTGGGCGCGCCCTCGTAGGCGTCTGGCGTCCACATGTGGAACGGCACTGCGCTGATCTTGAACGCCAAGCCCGCCGCCACCAGCGCGAGTGCGACCAGCACGATCGGCGCGTTGACGGCGCTGTTTGCCTTGCCAATCGTGGCGATCCCTTGACCGATGCCCACGAAATCCGTGTGCCCGGTCGCGCCGTACAGCAGCGCCCCGCCCATCAGGGTGAGCGCGGCGGCGAAGCTACCGAGCAAGAAATATTTGAGCGATGCTTCGCTCGCTCGCAGGTTGCCGCGGCGCAGGCCAATCATGCAGTACACGCCCAGGGACATGGTTTCCAAAGCCACGAAAAAGCTGAGGAAATCGCCGGAGGCCGCGAGCGCCATCGCGCCCACCGTGCTGAACACCAAGAGCGGGAAGAACTCCCCGCGATCCAGGTTGTGCTCGGGCAGGTAGCCGCCCGCGAGCAGCGACGCCAGGCCGCCGCCGAGGCACAGGACGAAGCAGAAGAAGATCGAGAAGCGATCGATGATCAAATACGGCGCGAGCGTTTCGACGCCTGGGATCGACTCCGGCCCGACTTTCCAGATCGCGATGCTGATCAGCGCGCCAGCGAACAGCACGACCGAGCTGCCGAGCGCGAGCTCGTCGGCGCGACCCGCCCCGGCATCGGTCGACACCATGCCGGCCTGCGCACCCGTGAGCGCGACTGGTTTGCCGAATGCCTCGGCCAACATCAGCAGCAGGCCGCCGATGGCGACGGCCAGGATTGGAGAGACAGCGAGCAGCAAGTTGATCATGGCGCCTCCGCATTCAGCGCTTGGGCTTGGACAGCAGCGTTCGCGTCGGGTTTCTTGCTGGGAGCTTCGGGGTAGCCGCGCTCGAGCGGGCCGCCGCGGCGATCCATGAGCTTGGCGGTGTCCGACGATCCGAGCTCGAGATACGCCTCGCGGCCATCTTTGTAGCGCTCGAGCGCGGCGGTGACGCCTTCACTCATGCGATTCAAGAACAAGTTCGGGAACAAGCCGATGATGAAAATCAGCGCGATGATCGGTGCCATGGCAATGGTCTCGCGCACGTTCATGTCGGACAATCGCTTGTTCTTCGGGTTTTCGAGCGGCCCGAAGAACACTCGCTGCACCATCGAGAGCATGTAGACCGCGGCCAAAATCACGCCCGCCGAGGCGAGACCCGCCTGCAGCTTCGCTTGACTGCCCAAGGTCTGCGAAACGAAGGTGCCCATGACGACCATGAACTCACCGACGAAGCCGTTGGTGCCCGGCACGCCAATGCTGGACATGGTGACGATCACGAAGATTGCAGCGTAGATCGGCATCACCTTGGCGAGGCCGCCGAATTCACGCACCAAGCGCGTGTGTCGGCGGTCGTAGACGACGCCCACCAGCAAGAACAGCGCGCCGCTGGAGACGCCGTGATTGAGCATCTGCAGCACCGCGCCCTCCATGCCGGACTGTGTGCCGGCGAACAGGCCCAGCATCACGAAGCCCATGTGCGCGACCGACGAATAGGCCACCAGGCGCTTCACGTCGTCCTGCTTCCAGGCCACGAGCGCGCCGTACACGATGCCGCCGCCGATGGCGAAGCCAGCCAAGGTGGCCGCGCACATCCAAGCCACACCGCCCAGCAAGCCCATGCAGAAGCGAATGTAGCCATACGCGCCGAGCTTGAGCAGCACCGCGGCCAGGATGATCGAGCCACCCGTCGGCGCTTGCACGTGCGCGTCCGGCAACCAGGTGTGGAACGGGAACATCGGCACCTTGATGGCGAAGGCCAGGAAGAAGCCGAAGAAGCAGAGCCAGGCAGCGGTATGCGGCAACGAAACGCGGGCGAGCGCCAAGTAGTCGAAGCTCGGGTAACCGGCGAGCTTGGTGTAGTTCCACACCAAGACCAAAATTGCTGCCAGCATCAGCATGCTGCCGACCATGGTGTACAGGAAGAACTTGTACGAGGCCTTGATCTTCTCGGTGCCGCCCCAGACGCCGATCATCACGACCATGGGCACGACCATCAGCTCCCAGAACACGAAGAACAGGAACATGTCGAGCGACACGAACACGCCCATCATCGCGCCGTGCAGGAGCAGGAACGCGAAGCACAGATCCTTGATCCGTGTCTTGAGCGAACCAAAGGCCACGTACGCGGCAATCGGCGTGGTCAGCGTGGACAGCAGGATCAGCCACATGCTCACGCCGTCGACCGCCACGTGATAGCGGATCCCGAACGCCGGCACCCACTCCACGATGTGCTGGAAGTGCCAGCCGCGGGTCATCGGCGAAGACAGGAGCCCGAGCGAGACCAGGAAATCCAAGCCGAGGATGAAGAACGTGACGCGCTTCAGGATCACCGGCGACTGGCGAGGCAAAAACAGCATCAAGATCGAGCCCGCGATGGGCAGGAATACGATCACGCTCAGCAGGTACGGCCACTCCTTGGCGTTCTCGTCCGCAGGCGCGGGCGCGCTGGACGGCCACAGACCGCGCACCAGCAGCAGCGCGAAGGCGGCGACGATCCCGATTGCGATCCGCTCCGGCGTGCTTTGGCGACGCGGTATGAGCGCGCCGACCGCGAACGCCAGCAGATACGGCGCAAATTGAAACAGAGCTTGAGCCAGCGGATTCATTTGATTTCCTGGGGCTTCGAGGGCTGACGCACATCCTGTGCGCGGCGCAGCGGAGCCGAGCCGTTATCGAGTTGCGAGGTCAAGCCCGAGCGATCCGGGGCGGGACGCTCGAAATTGAACGAACGAACCGCGGTTCGACCGAAGGCATTCTTCACTTCCAGCCGCACGGTTCGATTCTCTTTTACGGCCAAATTGAGCGATTGCTGGGTGGTGTTGCCGAAGCCGCCTTTGTCGCCATCCCACTTGCCGTCGTTGTTCATGTCCCAGCGGTAGCTGTAACCGAGGCCTTGGGCCGCGGTCAGGCTGTACACGCCGGACTCGTCGTTGGCGAGCACGGTGGCCTCGGCACGCGGCGTGACGAAGAACCAACCCATGGCGCCCAAGCCGAGCACGGTGACGGCCGCGTAGGTTTGCACGCGACCGGTCTGGATGAAGCGCAGCGCCGTGCCGCTGATCGAGACCAAGAACGTGCTCACCCGCGCGAGCAGGAAATCCACGATCCACTTGTCGGCCCAGGCGAAGAACTCCGCCAGCGAATCCACCGCGCCGATCACGTACTCTTCGTAGATCTCGTCTACGCGCCACTTGTCGACGACCAGAGCGTGCAGGCCCGGCATGGCTTCGACGAAGGCCTGCGCGGGCTTGCCCTTCTGCATCACGTAGATGAAGTAAGCGATGCCGCTGCCGCCGGCGAAGGAAAGGAACGCCAGGCCCAAGAACGGGTACTCGAAGCGCTCCCAGTCGTCGATCAGCTGCACGCTGTGGCTCGCCTTCTCGAACACCGGTTCGAGCCAGTGCTCGAAGGGCGTGAGGTGGAACAGGGGCGCGTTCAAGAAGCCCGCGACCGCGGCCAAGAAGCCGAGGATCGCCAGCGGCACCCACATCTGCCACGGTGACTCGTGCGGTGTCGGCCCCTCGAGGGGGACGCTCGGGTCGTGCGCGTGATGGTGACCGTGGCCGTGATCGTCGTGGCCGTGCGCGTGCTCCGGTTCTTTCCAGTTCTTGACGATCTTCCAGCCTCTGAACTCACCGAAGAAGGTGCCGATGTACAGGCGCGTCATGTAGAACGCGGTCATCAGCGCGGTGAGTAGGCCCATCGCGTAGAGTGCCGTGCCGAGCCAGGTCGGCCAGACGAAGACCTCCATGCTCAGCCCGCCGCCGGCCGACATGGATTTCACCGGCGTCTTCACGAACGAGGTGAACGCGCGCAGCAGGATCTCGTCTTTCGAGAAGAAACCGCTGGTGAAGGGCAAGCCCACGATCGCCGCCCAGGCCGCGGTGAAGGTCCAGAACGTGATCGGCATGTACTTGCGCAGGCCGCCCATGTTGCGCATGTCCTGCGAAGCATCCGTGTCGTGGATGCGCGCGTGCATGGCGTGGATCACCGAGCCGGCGCCGAGGAACATGCAGGCCTTGAAGAAGGCATGCGTGATGACGTGGAAGAAGCCCGCGGTGAACGCGCCCACGCCGACGCCCAAGAACATGTAGCCGAGCTGGCTCACGGTCGAATAGGCGAGCACCTTCTTGATGTCCTGCTGCGCGAAGGCGATGCTGGCCGAAAACATGGCCGTGGCGGCACCGACGACTGCCACGGTGGCCATCGCAGCCGGGCTCAGCACCATCACGAACGACAAGCGGCAGAGCAAGTACACGCCCGCGGTCACCATGGTGGCCGCATGGATCAAGGCGCTCACCGGCGTTGGGCCGGCCATCGCGTCCGGCAGCCAGACGTAGAGCGGGAGCTGCGCGCTCTTACCCGCGCAACCGAGGAACAGCGCCAGGCCGACCAGCGTGGCCGCGCTCACCGTGCGCGGCATGTTGATCCACTGCTCGAAGCTGCCGCCGATCAGGCTCGCTGCGGGCACGTGCGTGCCGAGCGGCCAGATCTGGACCGGCTGCAGCAAACCGCGAGCGCCGTTGTCGATGGTCGACCAGTCGAGGCCACCGGTGAAGTAGAGCAAGAGCCCCATGGCCACGAGCAGGCCGAAATCACCGATGCGGTTGGTGACGAAGGCCTTCTTGCCCGCGGCAGCGTTCTTGTCGTCTTCGAACCAGAAGCCGATCAGCAGATAGCTGCACAGACCGACGCCTTCCCAACCCACGAACAGCACCGGCAAGCTGTCGCCGAGGATCAGCACCAGCATCGAGAAGATGAACAGGTTCAGGTAAGCGAGGAAGCGGTGAAACCCTGGGTCTTCCGCCATGTAACTGACGGAGTACAGGTGGATCAAAAAGCCGACGCCGGTGACGACCAGCGCCATGGTGCCGTTCAGTGCATCCACGGACAGGCCGACGTTCAGCACGATGGTGCTGCCGTCGGCGCGGGTGAGCCGGAACCACTCCCAACCCTGCCAGGCGAAACGCGCGGCCTCCTCTCCTTCTTGTGCGTGGCCGAGGGCCAAGAAGGTGACTACGGCCAGCGCGAAGGCCACGAACATGACGCTCAGCGCCAAAAGAGAGACGGCTTCTTTGCCGAGCCGCTTGCCGAACACGCCGTTCACGACGGCGCCCAAGAGCGGCAAGAGCACGATGAACGCCAGCAGCGTGTAATTGTGCGCGGGGAACAGAGCCTCGATCGCTTGCATGATTGATAAACCCTAAAGGTTCAGTGGCGGAGCTGGTCCGCTTCGTCGCTCTGGACGGTGGACTTCAGCCGGTAGAAGGCGAGCACGATGGCAAGGCCCACGGCGACTTCGGCCGCGGCGACCGCGATGATGAAGAAGGCGAACACCTGACCGTTCAAATCAGCCATGTGTTGGCGGTTGAAAGCGACCAACATCAAGTTCACGGCATTGAGCATGAGCTCGATGCTCATCAGTTGAACCAGCACGTTGCGTCGCACTAAGAAGCCGATGCAGCCCAGGGTGAACAACGCACCCGCGAGCATCACGTATTGCTCTACGAAGTAACCGAGCGAGCTCATCACGCGCCTCCTGCGGCCTTGGCCGCGCGCTCTGCTTTGGTCGGTAAGGGGCGTTGTGCATCACGCGCCATGAGCGGGCCGTGGAACATGCGCGCCGTGGCGCTCGCGCTCTTGGACTCGCGCCGGACGTGGGGTTTGCCGCGCGCGACGGCGATCGCGCCGACCACCGCCACGATCAAGAGTGCGGTCGCCAATTCGAACGGGATCACCATGCTGCCGAACAGCAGCGTGCCGATGCCCTCGACCGAGCCGTGGGCGGCGGGGGCGATCTTGAAGCGGTGGGGGGTGAGCCCTGCGCCGGACACGAGGTGCCCGGCGGCTGCCGCGAGCAAGGCGAAGAACGCGCCTGCCCCGTAGCGAGCCAGCCGTGCGCGAGCGATCGTGCCCTCACCATCGCCTGCGTCCGGGCCGAGCAGCATGATCACGAACACGAACAGCACCACCACGGCGCCCGCGTACACGATCAGCTGAATCGCGGCCAGGAACTGCGCGTTCAGCATCAAGAATAGCGCGGCGATGCCCACGATGGTGATCAGTAGGCCGACCGCGCTGCGGATCGGGCTGCGCGAGGCGATGGTCATGCACGCGCCGAGCAGCGCGACCACGCTCGCGACGAGGAAGAAAACGTTTCCGACGGTCATAGCGTCAACCTTCGTGTCTGCGACTTGCCGCCGCTCACGATGTAATCCTCGAAATGCTTGCGATAACGACGAACGAAAGCCAGCGCCGGCTGGGCTGCGCCATCGCCGAAGGCGCAGATCGTGTTACCGGTGATGTTGTTCGCGATCTCGTGGATTTCGTCCAGCTCTGCAAGCGAGCCCTTGCCGGCCACGATCTTGTTCAAGATCCGCTCGATCCAGCCGCAGCCTTCGCGACAGGGCGTGCATTGCCCGCACGACTCGTGCCGGTAAAAACGCATCACGTTGTGCAGCGCCAGCACCGGATCGACCGCGTCGCTCATCACCATCGCGCAACAGGTGCCGAGCATGCTGCCCGCAGTGCGGAAGGTGTCGACGCCGAGCGGCAGGTCCAAGATCGATTTGCCGCGGTACGGGTCCCACTTGGGGTCGGCAGGCAGCGTGGGCACCTCGTCCGGCAAGTGCACCGGGCAAGAGGAGCCACCGGGGATCACGCCGAGCATCGGGCGGTCACCGAGCAAGCCGCCACCCAAGTCGTAAATCAGCTCGCGCAGCGTGAGGCCGACACAGGCCTCGTAGATGCCCGGCTTCTTCACGTGACCGCTGACGCCGAACAGGCGCGCGCCGCCGTCGTTGAACGAGTGCAGCGCGCTCAGCTTGCTGAACTCGTCACAGCCCATTTCGAACGCGGTCGGCATGATCGCCAGCGTCTCGACGTTGTTCACCGTGCTCGGACAGCCGAAGGCGCCGTATTGCGCCGGAAAGGGCGGCTTCAGGCGCGGTTCACCGCGGCGCCCTTCCAGCGAGTTGAGCAGCGCCGTCTCTTCTCCGCAGATGTACGCGCCCGCGCCGGTGTGCACGTAAACTTCGACTTCGTAATCCTTACCGAACGGGCTCTTGCCGAGGTAGCCCTTGGCCTTCGCCTCTTTGATCGCGCCCCACAGCCGCTCCTTGCTCAGGTGCAGCTCGTCGCGCACGTAGATGTAACAGGCGTGCGCACCGATCGCGTAGCTGCCGATGATGCAGCCCTCGATCAGCGCGTGCGGATTCATCTCCATGATGGAGCGATCCTTGAACGTCCCGGGCTCGCCCTCGTCGGCGTTGACCACGAGGTAGTGCGGCTTCTTGCTCTCCTTGGGCATGAAGCTCCACTTCGTACCGCAATCGAAACCTGCACCGCCGCGCCCGCGGACGTGAGCCTTCTTGGCTTCTTCGACGACCGCTTCGCGGGTCATCGACAAAGCCTTGCGTACGCCGCGGTAGCCGCCGGCGGATTCGTAGGCGGAAAGCGTCCAACTGTTGGGCTTCCCGTAGGAGTGACTGAGGTAAGTGGTCTGCTTGATCATCTGAGTGCCAAACGAGCAAAACGCGCAAAACGCGCAAAACGCAGGGGCGGGCTAGCGAGCCTCAACCGTCTTTCACGAGCGTGTCGATGATGCGGTCGACTTCTGCGATCGAGAGGTTCTCGTAATACTTCTTGTCGACTTGAATGACCGGAGCGGTGCCGCACGCCGCCAGGCATTCGGCCGTGCGCAGCGTGATCTTGCCGTCCTTGCTCGTGCCGCCGGCGTGGACGCCCAAGCGCTTTTCGCAATGGTGAAGGATGTCCTCACCGCCGCGCAGCGCGCAGGACAGCGTGTGGCAAACCCACACTTGATGCTTGCCGGGTCGTTTCTGATTGAACAGCGTGTAGAAGGTGACGACGCCTTTGACGTGCGCCGCGCTGAGCTCGAGCCGCTGCGCGACGAATTCGATCACGTCGTCCGAGACCCAGTTGTCGTTCACCTCTTGGCAAAGGTGCAAAACCGGGATGCACGCCGCCATTTTATTGGGGTAGCGCGACAAGATTTCGTTGAGCTTCTGCTCTGCTTCCGCACTGAGGGCGAATGCCATGAATTTCCGAGGGGGGCGGGGCCGCGATCGTCCGTCGTGCGGAGCGCGAGCGGCGTCGGCGAAGTGCTGGTTTTACCCGGGGGACCCCCGGGCGAGGCGAACCGTAGTGACCCCGAAAGCGGGGTGTCAAGGGCAGAGCAAAAGCAACGTGAACGCGCCGAGACTGCGCGGACTCTCTTGAGAATTGGGCGAGAGGACGTGTAGGCTGCGGCTTCCCCTGCGTCATCGATGAGGTGCTGAGTGTTTTGCCCGAATTGTGGGACTGAGAATGAGGAGGCGGCGACGACCTGCAAGAAGTGCGGGTTTAACCTGAAGGGTGCAGCAGCCCCGAAGTTCAAGGGCACGATGCTCATGGTGAATCCGCCGACCGTGCCCAAGCCGGCCGGCACGCCGGGTCCCGCCGCGGCTCCGCACGCTGCCCCGGCGGCTCCCGCTCCTGCTCCCGCCCCCGCTGCAGCCCCTCGCCCTCAGCTCAAGGGAACGATGCTCGGTGTGGCGCCTCCTGCGATCGGCGCGCCTGCGCCTCCACCCGGCCCGGCTCAAGGTTTTGGTCCACCACCCGGTGCGCCCGCACCAGCGCCACAAGGCTTCGGTCCGCCGCCCGGTGGAGCTAACTTTGGTCCAGCTCCCGGTGCTCCGCCTGCCGCGCCGCAGGGCTTTGGTCCGCCACCCGGACAGCCGTACGGCGCCCCCGCCGCGCCTCCGGCGTATGCTCCGCCTCCCGCCTATGCTCCGCCTCCCGCCTATGCTCCGCCACCAGCAGCCGCACCTCCGGCTGGCGCGGGGGCGGTCAATCCATTGGGCGGCACCATGGTTGCGGAGGCCGGCTCAGGCGGTTTCAATCCCTACGCACAACCCAACCCGTACGGCCCGCCGCCAGGCGCTCCGCCCGCCGCGGATCCGTACGGCCCACCACCAGGCGGCTACGGCACACCCGGACCGGCAGCCGGTGGTTACGGCCAACCGCAGGGCGGCTTCGGCGCGCCCCCTCCAGCACCCGGTGGCTATGGAGCTCCCGGTCAGCCCCCGCAGCAGTATGGCGGACCGCCGCCCGGCGGTTACGGCGGCCCCCCCGCGCAACCCGCATTCGGCGCGCCACCGGCTGGCGGTTACGGCCAACCGCAGCCCGGCTTTGGCGGACCGCCCGCACCCTATGCCGCACCGGGGGGGTTCACCCCTCCCCAGGATCTCCCCTACGGCGGAGGCGGCGGGGCTTTGGCGCCCCTCAGCCTGGGCGGTCAGCGTGGACCGATCGGCAAGATCCGAAACCCGGTACTCACCATCGTGCTGAGCTGCGTGTGCTTCGTGTACGCGATCATCCAGGTCTGGGGGATGATCAACGAGCTCAAAGACTTCCGCGGGAAAGACGATCTGAACCCGCTCTTCTTCTTCATCCCGATCCTCAATTACATCGAGCTCTGGAAGTTGAGCGACAAGGTGCTCGACGCCAAGCGCATGGCCGGCGTGCCGAACCCTCAGGTCGCGCATCCCGTGCTGTACCTGTTTTTTGCGCTGTTCTTCTTGCCCGGCGATCTGAATGAAGTGTGGCAAGCGGCCAGCGGCGGACAACTGCCTCCGCCGAGCTGAGTCGCCTCCCGGCAGCGAACGAGAAACAGCGAGGCGCGGCTCTTCGGAGCACGCGCCTCGTCTTCTTTTGTGGCTGGTGCTCCTGCGCGGCCGATCGACGCAAGCTTTCCGTCGATCTGCGGCTAAGCTCGCAGCGTCGTGGATCGCGCCATCATTCGCCGCAGCCTGCTCGTGCTCACGTTGGCTGCGATCTTCTCGGGCATCGTCGCGTTTCGGCTGCCCTTTTGCCCGCTGGCCAGCGTGGTCGGCGTGCCCTGCCCCGGCTGTGGCCTGACCCGCGCCACGCTGGCCCTCGCCCGCGGCGATCTGAAGCACGCGCTCGAACTGCACCCACTCGTGCTCGTTCTCGCACCGCTGTTCATCGGAGCCGTGGGCAGCGCTGCGTACCGCTATGTGCGTGGTCCGGGCAGAGACCGCAGCCTGCGACCTTGGCTCGCCTCGCGCACGGTTTCCGCGCTCGGGGCCGCGCTGTTGCTCGCGACGTTGGGGGTGTGGATCGCGCGCTTCTTCGGCCACTTTGGCGGCCCGGTGCCGGTCGAGACCCTGAGCAACTGGAGCCGCGCACACTGGGAATCGTCGGCCGAGCTCAGCCAACGCCCCTCGAAGTGACGCTGTGGCCGAGCGCGCCGCGCAGGTCGCGTCGCGGCGGCTCATCACGCTCGAGCTCCCGAAGCGGCGCAGCTCGTCCCCTGAGCAGGCGTGATATCTGAAAATCGATGGGACCAAGCGAGAAGAGGGTCGCCGCGCGCGTGGCGAGGGCCGACGGTCGCCCGAGCATCTGCTTGACCATGATCGTGAAGAACGAGGCAGCCGTACTCGAACGCTGTTTGCGCTCGGTGCGACCGTTCATCGATTGCTGGTCGATCGTCGACACCGGGTCGAGCGACGGCACTCAGCGGCTGCTCGCAGGTTTACTCGCCGACTTGCCCGGTGAGCTTCATCAGCGTCCGTGGCAGGATTTTGGGCACAACCGCACTGAAGCGCTGACGCTCTCGCGCGCGTGGGCGAACTACTCGCTGGTGATCGACGCCGACGAGACCTTCGACGTCCCAGCAGGGTTTGCATTTCCGATGCTGACCGCGGACGGCTATTACACCCGCCACCGCGGCAGCACTTCCACGGTGACCTTCGAGCTCCTGCAATTGCTCAAGTCGGATGCGCCTTGGCGCTACGAGGGCATACTGCACGAAGTGGCCGTGTGTGATCGCGCGCACCGCACGGAAGTGCTGAACGGCCCGCTGTGCATCGGACATTTCGACGGCGCCCGAAATCAGCTCGATTCGAAGCAGAAGTACGCGCGCGACGCCGAGGTTCTGGAGCACGCGCTCGAGCAAGAACCAGACAACGCGCGCTACCGTTATTATCTCGCTCGCAGCTATCGCGATGCCGGCATGCTGCAAAAGGCGCTCGAAAATTTCGCGAAGCGCGCGGACATGGGCGGCTGGGACGAAGAGGTCTGGCACTCGCTGCACTCGATGGGCTGCGTCGCCGCCGAGCTGAACCTGTACCACGCCGCGGTCGCGGCCCAACTCCGTGCTCACCAGCTCCGCCCACAGCGAGCCGAAGCGCTGTGTGCGCTTGCGCAGCTGCACCGCACGCGCGAAGAGCACCACCTGGCGTATCTGTTCGCGCGCCAGGCTGCCGTCATTCCCCGCCCTTGCGATCGCTTGTTCGTCGACGACTCTGTCTATCTCTGGCGCGCGCTCGATGAGCTCAGCGTCGCCGCATACTGGGTCGGCGAATACGAGGAGTCGCGCAAGGCCGGGCAAGAGCTGCTGCAACGCGACGCAGCGCCCGCGAACGAGCGCCCACGTCTCGAAGAGAACCTGCGCTTTGCCGAGCAGAAGCTGGGACGCGGCGACATGGCGAGAGCAGTGCCCGTGCTGGCAAGCACGGAGCTCGCGTCTTCACCCCCAACGCCGTCCGCGGCCGAGAGCCCCACACTGCTGCAACTCGTCCCACTCGACCGGCCGATTCGCATCGTGGACGTGGGCTCCAGCCCGGTGGATGGGCCTCCGCCGTTTCAGCCGCTCGTCGACCAAATTCCGACCGAGGTGATCGGCTTCGAACCGAATGCGGAAGCCCGCGCCGAGCTCGAGGCTCGCTTGAAATCGCATGAAACCGTGCGCGCCGACGCGCTTGGCGACGGGCACGGTCACACGCTTCACTTCTGCCGCGCGCCGGGCATGAATAGCCTGTTCGAGCCCGATCCGATCGTGCTCGAAAGGTTTCACCTATTCGCTGATTTCGCCACGGTCGTCCGCACGGAGGCGGTCCGCACGCAGCGTCTCGACGATGTCGAGGGAGTTCGCCCGGTGGATTTCCTCAAGCTCGACGTTCAGGGTTTCGAGAAGACCATCCTCGAACACGGCCGACAGACGCTGGAGGATTGTTTGGTCGTCCATACCGAGGCGGCGTTCGTACCGATGTATCGCAATCAGCCGTGCCTGGGCGAGGTGGACACGCTGCTGCGCGAGCTCGGTTTCGTCGCGCACACGCTGTTTTCCGCAAAACGATGGGGCGTAGCGCCATTATTGGTGGAGGGAAACCCGCGCCGTGGATTCAACCAACTGCTCGACGGCGACATCGTTTACGTGCGGAGCTTCTTCGAGCTCGCCAGCTGGGAAAGCGCACGGATCGCGCGCCTCGCTCACATTCTGCATTTCGTGTACGGCTCCTTCGACGTCGTTTACTACTTGTTGTGCGAATTGACGCGGCGCCGAGTCATCGCGGCCGAAACGCAACACCAGTACCTCGCACTGTGCGGGCTGCGCTGAGTTTCGGGTAGCCTTGGGAGGGTGTTGCGGTACGGTAGCAAGACAACGATTCTATCCCTTGCTTCGGCGCTATGACCTGTTAGTCGTTGGTGAAAGAAAAGGGACACTGACCATGAACAGCACACGCGTGTTTGGGCTGGTTGGGGTGAGCTTGCTTGCTCTGGCAGCCTGCGGCGGCGACGACGGCGAGAACGGTAAGCCCGGAGCCTCCACGCTGCTGCGACTCACGGACGAGGCCGCTGGTGAAAACTGCAGCGCCGGTGGCATCAAGATCGAGTTTGGTGCGGACGCGAACGCCAACGGTGAGCTCGACGACAGCGAGGTCGAGGGCACGCAATACGCTTGCAGCGCTGATCAAAGCGGCGGCGATCGCGGGCCCGCAGGCGCCAAAGGGGCGGATGGCCCGCGCGGCGCCGATGGCGATACAGGGCCGAGCGGTCCCGACGGAGAAAAAGGCGATACAGGGCCCAGTGGTGCGCCGGGCGATACGGGTGCCACAGGTGACACCGGCGCAACGGGCGACACCGGAGCGACGGGTGCCACCGGTGCGACGGGTGACACCGGACCAACGGGTGCAACCGGAGCTACGGGTGCAACCGGACCTACGGGCGCGACGGGCGCAACTGGAGCGACGGGCGCAACGGGAGCGACGGGCGCAACTGGGGCGACGGGCGCAACTGGGGCGACGGGCGCAACGGGTGCCACCGGCGCGACTGGGGCCACCGGCGCGACAGGGGCCACCGGCGCGACGGGCGCGACAGGGGCCACCGGCCCGACGGGCGCGCTGATCAAGCTAGTGCCCCTCAACGCGGGTACCACGTGCCCCAAGGGCGGCGTCACGGTTCAGGTCGGTTTTGACAACGGCGACGGCGGAGGCACAGCCGGCAACGGCATCCTCGAGCCCGGAGAGGTCGACAGTTCTACCAACCTCTGCAACGGCTGAAGCGCGGGAGCACGACTCATGAACAAAACGCGCATCGCAGGCCTTCTGGGTCTGGGGACAGCGATCTTGTCAGCCTGCGGCGATGGCAACCCTGGGTCGGACGGCGCGTCTGGCCTCGTGTCCTTGCTGGGCACGAGCGAAGAGCCCGCGGGCGACCACTGCACGTACGGTGGCACGCGCTTGGACTTCGGCTCGGACGCGAACCGGAACGGCCAGCTCGACGCAGCGGAGATCGAAGGGACTCAGTACGTCTGCAACAGCGCGGGCATCGGTCCCACCGGGCCAGACGGAAAAGAGGGCGCAGCGGGGCCCGCTGGTGCGACTGGCGCGAGGGGCGCGCAAGGCAAGAAAGGGCGTGCAGGAGACACGGGCCCGACCGGCGCGACCGGGGCCAAAGGCGAAACTGGAGCCAATGGCGCAACCGGTCCCGACGGCGCAGCCGGGGAGCAAGTGACCGGCACCCAAGGCGCTCCGGGAGCGACCGGCGCAACAGGCGCGACCGGTGCCACGGGCCCAACAGGCGCAACGGGCGCAACGGGGGCAACGGGCGCAAGAGGCGCGACCGGTGCCACGGGTGCCACGGGGACCACGGGCGCAACGGGCGCGACTGGAGCCGTCGGGCCGAGCACTGCGTCAGGGTTGACCGGAGCAACCGGCGCGACGGGGGCCATCGGATTCAGCACCCTGATCTCCAAGACGGCCATCGCGAGTGCACCCTGCGCGCTGGGCGGCACTCGGATCGACGTGGGACTCGACAACGGCGATGGTGGTGGGATCGCCCGCAATGGCATCCTCGAAACCGGCGAGATCGACAGCACCGGATATGTGTGCAGTCCCGGGGGAAGCTTCCTCTTCCGTGCCGCGCAAGTGTTCGGCACCTCCTCGACGGCCCTGCAGCGCTACACGATCGCGAGCGACACCTGGGCCACGATGACCGCCGCGCCGACCTCCTTCGCGAGCAGCCTCGGCAGCGACGGAACCTCGGTCTATGCCTATTTCACGGACAATGTGCTGCGCGCGTACAGCATTGCGGGCGACTCTTGGTCCGTCGTGTCGAACGCGGGTCCGTCGAGCGGGGGGAATCCGGGGACGCTCCTCTCGACCCCGAATGGCATCTACTACTGCAGAGACGCCAACTCGACCATGTACCGATACCAGGGTGCAGCCTGGACTTCCTTCACGTTGCCGGCGGCTTGCTCGACCTCGGGCACCTTCGATTCGACCACCGGCAAGATGTACCTTCGCGTACACGGCCTGAACAGTTTCATGGTGCTGAATTCGGTGACGGCGACCGTCATCACTACCGTGACCGTGAGCGGAGACCACGACGAAATTTCCGCGACCGGTGCCTACCTCACCGACAACTGGTTCACCCACAACGACCAGGGCACGCTGCAGAAGGTGAACGCAACCAGCGGTGGAACACAGACCGACACCGGCCTCGCCCCCGCCTCTCAATACTCGGTGATGGCCACGGATTTCGTGGGCCGCGTGATCTACTTGGCGGGCTACGGGGACTCGCTCCAGGGGCCGGGCCGAGCGCTGGTGCGCTACGATCCGATCGCCGGAACCCTGACCAACCTCGCGAGCGCGCCGACCGGTGTCGACTACCGGTCCAGCTTGCTGCTGGTTCCGTGAGGATCGTGCGGACGGCTCACACGTTGAAGCGGAAATGAATCACGTCGCCGTCGCGGACGATGTAGTCGCGGCCTTCGATCGCGAGCTTGCCCGCTTCACGGCATTTCGCTTCGCTGCCGAGCGCGACCAAATCCTCCCACCAGATCACTTCGGCCTTGATGAAGCCGCGTTCGAAGTCGGTATGAATGGCGCCCGCGGCCTGCGGCGCAGTGGCGCCCCGGAGCACCGTCCAAGCGCGGCTCTCCTGCTTGCCCGCGGTCAGAAACGTGATCAAGCCGAGCAGCTCGTAGCCCGCGCGAATCACCGAGTTCAAGCCCGGCTCGCTCAGGCCGACGCTGGCCAAAAATTCGGGGCGATCGGCCGGTTCGAGCTCGGAAATTTGTGCCTCCAGCTGAGCGCAGATCGGCACCACCAGTGAGCCCTCCTCTTTGGCGAACTTCAGCAGCGCCTGGTAGTGCGGGTTTTCGTCCAGCTTGCCGAGCGAGTTTTCGTCGACGTTGGCGACGTAGAACATGCGCTTACCGGTGAGCAGCTGCATGTCGCGCAGAATGTCTTTTTCTTTCTCCTCGACCGCGAGGCTGCGCGCCGGTTTGCCCTGATCCAAATGCGGAACGAGCCGCTCGCACAGGGCGAGCGCAAGCTTTTCGGTCGCATCGCCGCCCTTGCTCTGTTTGCGAGCGCGATCGAGCCGCTTGTTCGCGGTGTCCAGATCCTTCAAGCACAGTTCGGTCTGGATCGTGCCGATGTCCGCCACCGGATCGACCTTGTTCTCGACGTGCACGACGTTCTCGTCTTCGAAGCAACGCACGACGTGCGCGACGGCGTCGACCTCGCGAATGTGCGACAAGAACTGGTTGCCGAGTCCCTCACCTTTGGAGGCACCGCGCACCAAGCCTGCGATGTCCACGAAGTGAATGCTGGTCGGCACTTCGCGCTCCTAGTGGAACACCTTGGCCAACGCCGAGATCCGCGCGTCGGGTACCGCGACGATGCCGACGTTCGGCTCGATCGTGCAGAACGGAAAATTCGCTGCCTCGGCCTTGGCATTCGACAGCGAGTTGAACAAGGTGCTTTTGCCGACGTTCGGCAGACCAACGATTCCACAGGAAAAACCCATCGCGCGCCTTCCTTAATGTCGCGCAAGGTAAGTTGCAAACGAGCCCGTCAGGAGCGCGAGATCGCTCGGCAATCTCCTGGAATCCGAGTAGCGTCGGCCCGTGGTTTCCATCGCCGACGTAACAGCCGTGCCGCTCGACATCGAGCTGAACGAACCTTTCGGGATCGCGACCGGGGCCCAGATCAGCGCCCAAAATGTGCTGGTCAGCGTGACGCTCTCGGACGGCACGACGGGGCTCGGTGAAGCGGCGCCCTTTCCGGCCGTGAACGGTGAGACCCAAGCGGCGGTGCTGGCAGCGTTGAGCGCCGCACAGGAGACGCTCTCT
>DASSMT010000066.1:0-10861 GCA_035688655.1 Polyangiaceae bacterium
CTTTGCCAGATCCGAGTCGGCGGTGCGGGGCGAAAGCGGGCTTTCTTGTAAGGGGAGCGCGGTGCTGAAGAAATTCACGCCCGTCTGGGTGTAGTAGCGGAACGAGCCGCGCGCGATCAACCACGGGAACAAGTACTGATGCAATTCGAACTCGGTGGTGTGCGCGTCGAGCTGAAAGGTATCGGTGTAGTAGCGATACGAGGCGCGCAAGGTGGTGTGGCTGCCCGGCAAGTGCTGCGCCACGCGCGCTTGCACGGCATGCCGGGTGCGGGTGTGCGGAAATAGCTCGTTGCTACGGCTCGCGCCGCCGGAGACCGGCACCGAATTGTAGGTCGTCTCGAGCGTGCCTTGTTGAAAGGTGAGCCCGTAGCTGGCATCGAACACCGTGGTCGGTGACAAGAGCTGCAAGAAGCTCAGGTTGCCGTTGAGCGCGGTTCGGTTGCGCCGGCCGTGGCGGGTGCCGTCCGGGTGCAAGTTGTCGAAGCGATCGAAGGTCGCTTGGCCCGAAATGCCGAGCGACGCATTGTCATCGGCCAGGGAGCGGCTGTAGCCGAGGCCAAAAGAGCCGGAGCCAAACGGCTCTTCCTCGTGCCAGGCGAGGTTCGAGGTCAGTCGATCGTCGTCGCTCAACTCGAAGCGGCTGGTCAGCTCGATACCGATGGCTTCGTTCACGGCCGACGCATGCGAGACGACGTCGAGCGCGTTGGCGGACGCCGCACTCACGATGTCGAGCGGAACGACCACTTCGTGATGAATGCGCGCCGTTTGACGGATGCCCACGAGCATCATCGGTTGCACGATCAACGTGCGCTCGCTGCCGGGGCCGGCGAGCGTGCCGGCTTTGGACTGATAGCCGTGGCCATCCTGGTAGTAGCTGGTCAGGCGCAGGCGGAACTCGTCGATGCGCGCGCTCTGCTCGCTTGGCCCGAGGATTGTCGCGTCACTCGTCGGCTCGGCATGACCGACCGCGGCCAACCAGAAGCAGCCGAGCAGCAAGCGGCGCGTCAGGCGCGAGCTTCGCTCAATTCCCACAGCTACAACCACCCCCGGCAGGCTTTCCGTCCGCGCCTGCCGCGCCTTCGCGCGAGGAATGAAACTTTCTCGCCGCGCGTCGCTCGAGCCCGTCGTCCTGCGCGGGCATGGTCGGATCCGCCAAATATTGACGGCGATTTTGCGGCACGACCGCGCACGCGCTGCTGGCCGCGAGCAACAGCAAAAGGCCGCCACACGCGAGCGTGCGCAGGAACGCGCCCAGCCGTTCGCTCCGTCCGTTCACGGAGCACCATCCGTGCCGGCGGCGCCTGCGCTCTCTGGGTTCGAGTCTGTCTTTGCCGGCATCCCCGCGTCGCAACCACGCAACGCCGGATCGGGCGCCGTGCTCGGCACGAACCCGGCATCGCTACTGGCCGCGCACAGATCTGCGGCGGGATAGTCGTTGAACGTGAGCGCGCAGGCCTTCACGACGAACAGCGCGCCGAGCACGCACGCACCCGAAAGCGCTTTCTCAACTTGGCTGCGAACCCGCGCGCGCATCTCAGAAACGAGCCACCAGCGAGGCTTTGGGGCTGGCTCCGTCGACTGACACCGAAACCAGAACCTGTTGCTGCCGTGTCGGCGCGGACAGCAGCAGGTACGCGCTCAGCCCCACGCCCAGCCCGCCCACGATCGCTGCAGCGGTGCTGATGTCGCGCAACGTGCGGCCGGTCTCGCTCGCTTGTCTGCCCGCGCCGTCACACAGACGCAGGGTCGGACTGCAGTGGTCCTCCGCGACGCCTTGCTGGTTCATCGCCAAAAAGCCGGTCACGGCTGCCACCGAAAGCCCGGACAGCCCCACCGCACCCGCCACATAAGCGAACAGCGGTGCAGGCTCGCTCGCTTCCGGGAGCTGCGTGGTGACGGCCGCGGCGCGCGGTCCGGGAGCGACCGGCGGCTCTGCCCGAGCGACGCCGGGACTTCCAGCAAGCAGCAGCCCGAGAACCGTCGCGAACGTTCGCCAACATCCACCCGTTGCGGCTGAGGTTCGCGTGCTCGGCATATTCGGCCGGCACTCTAGCGAAGCCGGCTGCGACTGAGTCTGGAAATCCGCGCCCCCGCGCTAACCGCCTCCCAAACCGCTTTTAGCCCCGTTGCTCGACCCGAGCCGCTAGCGCGCGTCGCTGGCAGCCACGCTGACCGCTTCCGGTTCGGTGCACGTATTCGGGTCAGGTGGGCACGCCAAGGCAACCGCGTCGTTTTCCGCTCGGTCGAAGCTCTGGTCGAGGCGCGACAACCAACCGTCTCCGTGAAACATGCCGAAATGAGTGTGTTGGGCGTCGAAATCGAGTCCGGCCGAGATGGCTTCGAAGCCGGCCAGGCGCAAGAGCAGCGCGCCCTGAAAGCCTTCGGGCACGCTCTGCACTCGCCCGCGGGCCACGAAGGGTCCGCCCGCCAGATGCACCAGATGAATGTCGGTCAGACGGCAGCGCCGCGCGAGAGAACCGGTGATGGCCAAGCCGCGCAAGGGAACGGCTTGCACGAGCCATTCGGGCAGTGAGCCCTGTGACGAAAGCACGGCCAGGCCGGGCGTGGCATCACGCAGGTTCGCGCGAAACATGCCCGCGAGCTCGAGGTTCTTCTGCGCGCGCGCAGAGAGCGAATCCAGCTTCACGTCTGCCCACCAATTGGTGATCGGCTGGGCGGCGTTCGGCAGGGCGGCGTTGCGCACGTGCACGACGCCCGAGCCGTGCACGGTGCTCGCCGCCAAGTCCAAGTTGTCCACCTTGAAGTCTGCGTCCAGATCGGTAGTCAGACGCGTAGCTCCGATGCGACCGCCCGCGGAAGGCGCGTGCACGCGCGCACTGCCCGAGAGCTTGCCGCCGCGCTGAGAAAAGGTCGTGCGCAATCCGAGCGCAGGGAGCTGCGCGGCCCAACCCTTTTCGCCCCCGCCGCCACTCTGCACGCGCGCTTGGTGCAAGTTCACGTCGAGCCAGCCGTCGCCCTCATTGGCGAGCAGCCCTTGCTCGAAGTGCCCGCGCAGGCCGAGGTCGGCGCGCGTCAGAAAATCACCCCAATTCAGCTCGGTTTGCCGCAGCTCACCGTTCAACGATAGCGTCGTCGAGCCGCGTTCGAGCAGCTTCGCGTCGCCGGCCAACTGCAGTGACTCGACACGCGACCAGGGACAATTGGCGTTTTGCGTGGTGTCCCCGAGCGTGACTCCGGTCGAGCTCAAACGCGCGCTCAGCTCGCCGCGGTGACGCGCGAGATCGAGCGCTGCCAATTCGAGCGCCAAGGCGGAGTTGCCGGAGAGCCGCAGGTTGTCTGCCTCGACGACCCAAGCCGCCGGCGCGAGGCCCAGCGTTCCGCTCAGCGCGCCGTGCGCGTCGGTGTGCAGCGCCGCGCGCAGCTCCACGCGCTCCGTGGCGGCCCTCTTCACCGGCTGCGATCCGAACGTGGCGCGCGGCTGAACGAGCGTGGCATTCAGCTCGAGGCTTTTTTGCGGTTTGTTTTTTTGTTGGGCGAACGTACCGCAGGCGAGCGCGGCGGTCGTTAGCCGCGCGCCGCGAGCTTCGGCCTGAAGCTTGGGGATTTCGGCCTTGAAGTGGAGCAGCTCCGGGCCTTGGCCCAGCTGTTCGGAGCTCGCCTCCGCCAGCACGCCCGGCGCTTGCAGCGACAAGCCCGGCGCCGACGCGCGCAGCTCCCACAACTTCGCGCGTCCCTGGAGCGCATTGCCCTCCGCACTGCGACGCGCTCGCAGGTGCGCCTGGAAACCGGCGAGGGTCACCTGCCCTGCGCGCTTGCCCAGTCCTGCCCGAAGGGAGCGACCGCTGACATCCGCGCTCAGCGAGCCCATGGCGCGCGCGGGATCCGCGCGTGTGAGCGAGAGCGAAATCGCACCCGCGTAGTGGACGCCCTGCTCGCCCAGGCGCGCGTCGAGCCCGTCGCTGTCGAGCAGCGCGTCGCCATCGAGCAATGAGTCGACGTAGCGCCCGCGAGCGAGCATCGCAATGGCGCCGCCCGAAAGCGCGATTTTTTGTTCCTGCAGCCAACGGTTCAGCCAATTCGCGTCGCCGAACCGCATGCGCGCCTCGTTCAAACGAGCTTCCTGAAAATGGAACGACCGCGCGGTATCGCGGTTGTCGCTGACGACCGTCGCCGACAGATGCTCGATTTGCGGCGGATGGCCAGGCGCGATGCGCTCGCGCAGCGTGCCGCGATCGATCGAAAGTGTAGCCTGGCTACCGCCGCTGTCGTCCGGCGCGGCGTGCACTTCGAGCTGCTCGGCAGCAAGCTGCCACTGCAGCGTCTGGAGCTCGAAGCCGCGCTGCACGATGTCCACGCGGCTGTCCTGACTGAGCACGCCGTGCCGGGTTTGCACGTCCAAGTGCAAAGACCCGCCGGCCGAGGACACACCCGACGCGGGATCGCTGACGAACAACGCCGCGACACGCGGGTCGAGCAGAGAAGCGTCCAGGCGCACGCGGGCCGAGATGTAACGCAAGGGTTCGAAGCCGCGCACCGGGCGCACGTCGAACGGATGCACGATACAGTCGATCTGCCCGTGCAGATCCGGCGCCACGTGATACGCGCCAGCCGACAGCAGCCCGGGTTCGAGCTCGAGCGTGGCCGGACCGACCCACAGCGTGCGCGCGGGCTTCAGCTGAAACTGGCCGCGCACCCGGCCCTTGCCTCGATAGCGAAAAGCCTGGACCCAGACCTCCGAGACGCGGGCATCCACGTCGTCGATGTGCACCGTCCAGAGGTTGTATTCGGCGTCGCTGAGCGGGGCTTCGGGCACGCGCGCCTCGAACACCGCAGGCGACTCGTACTCCGGAATGGGTGGAAAGGTGCCCACGGCGGGTTCGTGCTTCGACCACGGATCGACGCGGTGGCGCATGCGATACACCACGCCCTCGCCGCGCAAGTGCGAGGCGTGAAAGACGTGACGAGGGAGCTCGCTCAAATGGATGACCAGGAACGCGCTCGCCATATCGAGCGAGAACTGCACGTTGTGGTCGTGAAAAATGAAGCGCAGGTTCTTTGCGTGCACGTGCCCGGGCACGACGCTCCAACCCGAGGAGATGGTCGCGTTCACCTGGTTGGTTGCCGAAAACGCGACCGGCAGCCCGCCGAGATTCAAAAACAAATTCGCCGAGACCAAGTAGGCGAGCTCGAGGCCGAGCAAACACCAAAGCCCGCGAATCGACCAACGCGCGAAGCGCCGCCGCCTGGCAACGGCAACGGCGCTCCGCAGTCGGTTCCAAGCGCTCGCAAGCCAAGTCACCTCTCGTGCAATGCACGACTCGGGCCGAGTGACTTTCTGCCGGTAGCGCCGCTCGATTCAGCTCTTTTCGGCTTTTCCTCGGCCGATTTGCGGGGGCAAATTGGCACGTTGAGGCAGAGTCGCTAGCGCGGCGAGCGGCGCAAGCTGCGGTACAAGTCTGCCGTCTGGCGAGCGATCGCCGACCAACTGAACAGGGCTTCGACGCGCGCGCGACCTGCGCGACCGAAGGCTGCCGCGCGCGCCGGGTCGGCGACCAGCTCGTTCACACGGGCAGCAAACGCGCGCGCGAAGCCATCGGGATCCTTCGGTGCACCGAGCGCCGTGCCGTCGCTCTCGAAATGCACCAGGTAACCGGTCTTGCCGTCCGCGACGACCTCCGGGATTCCGCCCACCGCCGATGCAACTACCGGAGCGCCACACGCCATGGCTTCCAGATTCACGATCCCGAACGGTTCGTAAATCGAGGGGCACACGAACGCGCGGGCGTGGCTGAGCACCTGGATCAACTCCGGTCGCGGCAACATCTTCTCGATCCAATGCACGGGACCGCGAGATTGTTCGAGCTCCGCGACCAAGGCGCGCACCTCCGCGCCAATCTCTTTGGTGTCGGGCTCCCCCGCGCACAGCACCAGCTGGACTTCGGGCGCGAAGTAGCGGGCTGCCTCCAGCAGATGCACGATGCCCTTTTGGCGCGTGACTCGGCCCACGAAGACGACGTACGGGCGGTCCCGCCGGATGCCTTCGCGCTCCAGCACGTGGCTTGCTGGGTCCGGCTGAAATTGCGCAGGGTCGATGCCGTTGTAGATGACGTGGACGCGCGCGGGATCGACTGCGGGATAGGCGGTCAGGATGTCCTTGCGCATGCCCGCAGACACGGCGATCACCGCGTCTGCCGCCTCGATCGAGGTCTTTTCGCAATAGCTGGACAGCGCGTAGCCGCCGCCGAGTTGTTCGGCCTTCCAGGGCCGCAATGGCTCCAAGCTATGTGAGGTCATCACGTGCGGGACGCCGTACATGAGCTTGGCCAGATGCCCGGCGAAGTTCGCGTACCAGGTGTGCGTGTGCACGAGCTCCGCGCCCTGCACGGCCTGGGCCATCAGCAGATCGACCGAGAGCGTTCGCAGCGCCGCGAGCTCGGGGGCGTCCCCTGCCAACGCCGACCAAGGTTGATAGCTGCCGGCGACTTCGGGCGCACTGCGCGCGCCGCCGAAGCAATGCACCGACAGCTCGACCAGCGGTGCCAGCGCGCGCGCCAAATATTCCACGTGCACGCCAGCACCGCCGTAAACCTCCGGCGGATATTCGCGGCTCAAGAGCGCGATCTTCATGCTTCGAAATTCTCTCGTAAATCAGGCTCGGACAACGTCGTCTTTGCCAACCACCACGATGCCGTTGTCACTGAAGGTGAAGCCGCGTGCGCGATCTTCTGCCGGATCGACCCCGATGCGAGCGCCCGCCGGGACCTTGACGTTCTTGTCCAAGATGGCACGCCGAATCACGGCGCCGCGCCCTACGTCCACGCCGTGCAATAGCACGGAGTCTTCCACACTCGCGCGCGAGTGAATCGATACGCCGGGCGACAGGATCGAGCGGCGCACGGCAGCGCCGGAAACGATCACCCCCGCGGCGACCATCGAGTCGATGGCCATACCGCGCCGTTGTTCTTCGTCGAACACGAATTTCGCGGGAGGCATCGCGCCCAAGAACGAGTGAATCGGCCACTCGGAATTGTACAAATTGAAGATCGGATGCACGCTGATCAGATCCATCTGCGCCTCGTAGTAGGCGTCCAGCGTGCCCACATCGCGCCAGTAGCCGGCGTCGCGCTCGGTCGCGCCGGGCACCTTGTTCGAGTGGAAATCGTAGACCGCGGCCTGTCCGGCGTCGACCATGGCGGTGATGATGTTGCCGCCCATGTCGTGCGCGCTGTCCTTGTTGGCCGCGTCCGCGTGCACCGCCTCGATCAAGGCCTTGGTGTTGAACACGTAGTTGCCCATGGACGCGAACACGTGCTTCGGGTCATCGGGCAAGCCCACGGCGTTGCGCGGTTTCTCGACGAAATTCGCGATGCGATTGTTGGCGCCGGGCACGATCACCCCGAAGCGCGAGGCTTCCTCCTTGGGCACGCGAATCGCCGCCACCGTGACGCTGGCGCCGGACTGAATGTGAGCGTCGATGATCTGCTCCGGATCCATGCGGTAGATGTGATCCGCACCGAACACGCAGATGTAATCCGGCTTTTCGTCGTTGATCAGGTTCAAGTTCTGGAAGATCGCGTCGGCCGACCCTTCGAACCAGCGCGGCCCAAGCCGCATTTGCGCGGGCACGGTCATCACGAAGTTGTTCAGCAGCGGCGACATGCGCCAGGTTTGCGCGATGTGCCTGTCGAGACTGTGGCTCTTGTACTGAGTGAGTACGGCAATTCTCAGATAGCGACCGTTCACTAGATTGCTGAGCGCAAAGTCGATGATTCGATAGTTGGCGCCGAAGGGAACTGCGGGTTTTGCGCGATCGCGAGTCAGCGGCCACAGCCGCTTTCCTTCACCACCAGCAAGAACCACTCCGAGTACGTGAGGGCGTTTGGCCATACGGGAAAAAATCCTGCCGGAAGTCGTGGCTCGACGAAAGGGCTTTTCTCAACGCCGCCCGCTCGCCCGTCCGCCACCCGGTCACCTCACCCGTCCGTCAGCGGCCGTCTCGGCCGTCCGCCGCATTCGACGTCTCCCCCGAAGTGTCGAGCCTCGGGGCCTGATTGCATGGCCGGTCGAGGACAATTTCGCAGCGGCTCGACGAAAACGCCGCCTCTTACCCCGATTGGCGCGGGAGATGCAATCATTGGGAGGCGGGACCCGTGGTCGGATCGAGCCTCGGCCGTTGAAAGGAGCACGCGCATGCTGTCGCTGAGCAAGATTCTGGTTCCGATCGATCTGTCGCCCGCGGGCACACGCGTGCTCGAGCAAGCACATGACTTTGCGCTCAAATTCTCGGGCGCCATCGATCTGCTCCACGTTTGGACGCCTCCAGCGATGCTGGCACCGGAGGCGCTGATCACGGGCGTGGGCATGACCGAGCAACCCTTCTTGGAGTGGCTCGGCAACAGCGCGCGCGAGCATTTGAGCAAGTTCGAGCAAAAGGCTCGGAGCGACGGCATCGACGTCGCCCGCAGCTATTGCGAATTGGGCGACCCAGCCACGGCGATCATCGAGCGCGCCGAAAGCGGAGGGTACGATCTGCTGGTCCTAGGCACCCACGGGCGCACCGGGCTGTCACACGTGTTGATGGGCAGCGTGGCGGAAAAGGTACTACGCCGCGCGCCCTGCGCGGTGCTCACCGTGCGTACCGGTTGAGCGCATCGAAGAGGCCGACGAAGCGCTCGCACGAAGGCGTCGATGTAGGCGCGACGCGGCCGCAAAAGCAGCCGCAAAATTCGGCTATTTGTGCCGCCAGGACACGGGCGGTACACTGCTTTTCCGTTGCGGCTCTGCCGCAGTCACCGTGAAAGCCGCTTACGATGCAGTTCAGGTTACTCGAGCGTTGGCTGGTTAGCTCCGGTTTGGCGCTTTGCTCGGTTGGCACTCTGTATGCCCCACCCGCGATCGCTCAGGTGCAAGGGGCAACGAGCGACGATGGCCTGAAGCACGCGCGGGAGCAGTTTGCGCAAGCCCTGGCGCTGCAGACTGGCGGCGACTGGGCGGGGGCGCTGGCACTGTTGAAAGAGGTGGCCGCCGTGAAGCCGACGCCGCAAGTCCGCTTCAACATTGCCCTGTGTGAGGAGCGTCTCGGGTTGCTCGTCGCCGCGCTCGGGGACTACGAGTTGGCGGGCGCCGATGCGCAGGCTCAGAAGGTCGATCTGGTGCGGCAAGAGGTGGATGCACGCCTCGAATCGCTCAAAGCCCGCGTGCCACGCGTGGTGGTCACGCGCGGCACGGGGGCGGACTCGGCGACGATCTCACTCGACGGCGTCGCGCTCGGTGATGCGGTGCTCAATAGTCCCTTGCCCGTCGATCCGGGGCCGCACGTGGTGGAAGGCATTGGACCGGGCTTTCTGCCTTTCAAACAAGCGTTTCGCATCGCCGAACAACAGACCGCGACGATCGAGGTGCAGCTCGAGCCCGAGCCCGTGAAGCGCGAGCCAAAAGTGCCACCCCCGGCGCCATCCCCCCCTCGGACCATGCGCAACGCCGGTTTCATCGTCGGCGGCGTCGGCATCGCGAGTTTGATCACCTCCGGCACGATGTATTACCTGCGACAGCGGGCGATCAATGATCTCGACGAGCAATGTGGTCCGGATCACATGAGCTGCCCGCCCAGCGCACAAAGCACGATCGACCGCGGCAAGCTCTATACGACGCTCGGCAACGTGACGGTCGTCGTTGGGGCGCTCGGCCTGGGCGTGGGCGCCACGCTGATCGTGCTCAGCGGACGCTCGAGCGCGCGAGCCAACGTCGGCATTGCACCTGGTGCAGTGGGTGCGAACGCAGGCGGCGCGACGTTGGTCGGAAGATTCTGAGCGCGCGGCTCAGAAGCCCGGCAAGCGTACTGGCGAGACGAACGCGCTCGCGCTCGCAGGCGGCTTGCCCACAGAGTCGGGCTTTTTTGGCGCCGTGGACCAGCGTTTGGTCGGTGCGGCGGATTTGACTGGTGCCGCGGACTCGACAGTCACCGGCGGCAGCGGTTCTAGCGGCTTGACCGTGGGTTCAGCGGGCAGCGGCACGGGATCGCGAACCACGGCCAGCGGCGGCGTGACCGCTGGCGCATCGACGGCGGCGACGCTCGGGCCAGGGCGACGAGCGATCAAAAGTGCAACGATCAAACCGAGCGCCGCGACCAGCGCGGCCGAGACCGCTGTGCGCACGCGGTTGCGATCGGGCGCGCGGCGATGATCGCGAGCGAGCGGGAGCGCTTCACGATTGCTGGCGCCCGGCAGTGACGTCTGACCCTCGGCACTGGGTGTCACTTCACGACTGGAAACCAAGCCCTCGAGCACGGTCGGCGCTTCGTCCGGCGCCTCACTGTCGCTCAGCCGCGGCCCGGACTTGCCTGCTTCTCGGCGATCGGCCGCCTCGAGCGCCGCTTTGATCAGGCTCTTGCGCTTCTCCAGTCGATCGGGCAGCAGCGCGCGCAAAAACTCCGCCACCTCTTCGTCCGTGCTCGGGCGCATCGAGGGCGGCAAGGCACGCGACAGACCGATCAGCATGTCGTTCGCCGTGGGGTAGCGCTTGGAGGCGTCTTTGGCGAGCGACTGCATCACCACGGCTTCGAGCCCTGCCGGATACCCGGGCACGATGGCGCTCGGCGGCGTGACGGGCTCGTCGTCACTGATGCGGCGAATGGTTTGGCTCTGATCATCCCCACGGAAAGGGTGGGTGCCGGTGGTCATCATGTAGAGCAAGATGCCCATGGCAAAGACGTCCGTGCGGCGATCGATGCGCTCGCCACGCAGCTGCTCGGGCGACATATAGGCAATCTTGCCCTTCAGCTGCCCGGCTTCGGTGTCGCTCGCCGCGCGGCCGGTCGCCTTGGCCACGCCGAAATCCACGACCTTGACCACGCCTTCGTAAGTGAGAAGCACGTTCTGCGGAGAGACGTCGCGGTGCACCA
>DASSMT010000137.1:0-3223 GCA_035688655.1 Polyangiaceae bacterium
TGGTTGCCGTCCTGGCCGCTTTGGTGTCGTCGCTGGCCTCCGTCGTCGCTGCTCGAAAGTTGGGTCTCGGCGGCTCGCCTGCAGCCGGGCAAGCGGCCGCGGTCTACCAGTGCCCGATGCATCCCTCCGTGGTGCAAGACCATCCGGGCGACTGCCCCATTTGCGGCATGAAGCTGGTCAAGGTCGACAAGCCGAAGCCGAGCGCGCCCGTCACGAGCAGCGCCCCCAAGGTGCTCTTCTACCGCTCGCCCATGGACCCGAAACAAACGTCCGCCACTCCGCGCAAGGACGAGATGGGCATGGACTATTTGCCTGTCTACGAGGGCGAGGCCACGAGCGACAAAGTCACCGTCCCCGGGCTTTCGGCAGTCGAGATCGATCCGGCGCGCCAGCAGCTCATTGGCCTGAAGACCTCGCCAGTCGAGGTGCGCAGCGTCGGCGGCGCCTTCCGCACCGTGGGCCGAGTCGCGGTCGACGAGACGCGCGTGCGACACGTCAACGTCAAGGTACCCGCCTTCGTCGAGCGCATCTACGTCGACTACATCGGCAAGAAGGTCAACAAGGGTGATCCGCTGTTCTCGCTCTACAGTCCGGAGCTGCTCTCGACGCAAGAAGAATACCTGCTCGCCCTGAAGACCCGCGACGATCTGGCCAAGCTCGGTAGCAGCAGGGGCGACGACAACGATCTGGTCGCAGCTGCGCGCCGCAAGCTCGAACTCTGGGACATTCCCGCCGCGGAGATGGACCGCATCGAGCGCACACGCACGCCCACGAAAACGCTCACGCTGCGCTCCCCGGCCACTGGCGTCGTCACCAAGAAAGACGTCGTCGAGGGCATGAAGCTCGACGCAGGCGCCATGCCCTACGAGATCGTCGATCTATCGGTAGTGTGGGTGCTGGCGGACGTGTACGAGAACGAGCTTCGGCTGGTGAAGGAAGGCATGGCGGCGAATTTGACGCTGGCTGCGTTCCCGAACCGCGAATTCAAAGGAAAAGTCGTATTTCTGGATCCGCTGCTCGATCCGCAGACGCGCACGGTGAAGGTGCGCATCACCTTCCCCAACCCCACGGGTGAGCTCCGCCCAGAGATGTTCGGTGAAGTCGTGCTGCTCAGCGCGCCGCACGAAGCCAACACCATCCCGCTCGAAGCCGTGATCGATTCGGGGACCGAGAAGATTGCTTTCGTCGCTATCGGGGAAGGCAAATTCGTGCCGCGTGTGTTGAAGATCGGGCAAAACGACGGCACGCGCGTCGAAGTCGTGAGTGGCCTGACGCTCGGCGAACAGGTGGTGACGCACGCCAATTTTCTGGTCGACTCCGAATCGCGGCTGCGCGCCTCGCTGGCGACGGTCACTCACGGCGTCCCGAGCGCGAAGCCCGTGGAGAGCGCGCGCGTGCTGCCGGCGACCGCCCCCGCGATGCCTTCCGAACAGGATCATGCCGCGCATGGCCACGACCACGGCGCGAGCGGGCCCGGACGATGATCCAAAGGATCATCCGATTCTCGGCCGAGAACCGCTTTCTGGTGCTCGGCGCGACCATCGTGGCGCTGGTCTTCGCCTGGTGGTCGATGCGCAATATCCCGCTCGACGCGTTGCCGGACCTGTCCGACACGCAGGTGATCGTCTACGGTCGCTGGGACCGCAGCCCGGATATCATCGAGGACCAGGTCACGTACCCGCTGACCACAGCGCTGCTCGGCGCTCCGAAGGTGAAGGCGATCCGAGGTTTTTCGGATTTCGGGTTCAGCTACGTGTACGTGATCTTCGAGGATGGCACGGACATGTATTGGGCGCGCACACGCGTGCTCGAATACCTGTCGAAGATCACACCCCAGCTGCCGCAAGGCGTGAAGGTCGAGCTCGGCCCCGACGCCTCGAGCGTGGGCTGGGTGTTTCAATACGCGCTGGTCGATAAGACCGACAAACACTCCTCGGACGAGCTGCGCTCCTACCAGGATTGGTTCTTGCGCTACGCGGTGCAGAGCGTGCCGGGCGTGTCGGAGGTCGCGACCGTGGGTGGCCAGGTCCGGCAATACCAAGTGACCGTGAATCCCAACGCGCTGGCGGCCTACAAGCTGCCCCTGAACGCCGTGATCGACGCCGTGCGGCAGGGCAACAACGACGTGGGCGGCCGCCTGGTCGAGCTCTCCGGTCGCGAATACATGGTGCGCGGGCGCGGCTACGTGAAGAACATCCACGACATCGAGGAGATCGTGCTGCGCGCCGACGGTGGCACGCCGGTCCGCATCAAGGAGGTCGCGACCGTAACGCTCGGGCCGGAGATGCGGCGCGGGATCGCCGACTACAACGGCAAGGGCGACGCGGTGGGTGGCATCGTCGTCATGCGCCAGGGCGAGAACGCGCTCAATGTCATCGAGCGCGTCAAAGCACGCCTCGCAGAGCTGAAGCCCTCGCTACCCGCGGGGGTCGACATCGTCACGACCTACGATCGCTCCGAGCTGATCGAGCGCGCGATCGATACCGTGCGCGACAAGCTGATCGAAGAGATCGTGATCGTTTCGATCATCATCTTGGTCTTTCTCTGGCATTTTCCATCTTCGATCGTGCCCATCATCACGATCCCCGTGTCCGTGCTGTTGGCGTTCATCCCAATGAAAGCCATGGGGCTCAACGCCAACTTGATGTCGCTCGCCGGCATCGCGATCTCGATTGGCGTGCTGGTCGATGGTGCGATCGTCGAAGTCGAGAACGCTTACAACAAAATCCACCACTACATCCAAGATGGCAAGAAAGGCGACTTCTACCAGGTGCGCCTCGAAGCGCTGCTGGAGGTCGGGCCCGGAGTCTTCTTCTCGTTGCTCGTGATCGCGGTGGCGTTCATGCCGATCTTCACGCTGGTCGATCAGGAAGGTCGCTTGTTTCGCCCGCTCGCCTACTCCAAGAACCTCGCGATGGCGATCGCGGCGCTGCTCGCCATTACGCTCGATCCAGCCATGCGCATGCTATTTGCGCGGATCGAACCGTACACCTTCCGCCCCCGCTTTCTGTCGTACCTCTTCACTCTGGCTTTCGTCGGCAAATATTATTCGGAGGAACGCCACCCGATCAGTCGCCTACTCCACTTCTTGTACGAGGGGCCCTGTCGCCTCGCCGTGCGCCACGCCAAGCTGACGATCGCCTTGGCCATCCTGATCGTGGCCAGCACGATTCCGGTCTATCTCCAGCTAGGCTCGGAGTTCATGCCCCCGCTCCGTGAGGGC
>DASSMT010000151.1:0-15339 GCA_035688655.1 Polyangiaceae bacterium
AGCTCGCACTGCCAGGCATGCCGCTGATCGTGCTGCTGCACGAGCCGGATCTGTTCGCCAATTTCGACTCGCGCGCGACGCTGACCCTGGCGGGCCACACGCATGGCGGGCAGGTCGATCTCCCGTTCTTGGGTCGCCGCATCGTGCCCTCGCGCTACGGCGCCCGCTACGCGGCCGGTCACATCGTCGAAAACGGGCGGCACTTGTTCGTCACCACCGGCGTGGGGACTAGCATCATCCCCGTTCGCTTCCGCGTGCCGCCGGAGATTGCGCTGCTGACGCTGCGCTGAACGCGTGGCGGACCGGCGTTTCAGCGCAGCCTCGAAGCGCGAGCGTGGTCGCGCCGTCAGCTGGGCGACAGCTTCGGGGCTTCGCTACGGCTCGGGCGGCGCTTGGGCTTTGCGTCCAGGCCGAGCTCGCTGACCCGTGCGGGGGCAGCGGCAAACGCCGCTTCGACCAATGAACGAGCTTGGCGGAGCGCGACCTCCAGAGTTTGGGCGGCAGCGCTGACTGCTTCGCGCAGCTCGAGCGCTTGCGCTTCCGGCAGGGGCCGGGGATTGAGCGCTTCGCGCAGCGAGCGCTCGGAGCTCCGGGCAGCTTCGAGCAGCGGCGGCAGGAACGAGTATTCCGGATCGCTGCACAGCCGACGAACGTAGCTGGACTCGGCGCGGCGTTCGAACTCGAGCCAAAAATTCTGCGCCGAGCTTCCCGGCCTGCGCAAGGTCGCAAAGCGTTGGTGCGGGAACAGCGCTTCGACCAGGGGGCCGTTGGCTGAAACATTGGCGACGATGGCATCGAAAACGCCCTCGATGGCGTCGGCCCAGGCATTGGACAGCGCTTCGCCCTTCGACTTGCGCGCGCTGGCAAACTCAGGCAGCGGCGCGGCCTGCGCGAGGCTCGCTTGCACGCCTTCCAGGCCGGTCGCGACGCGCTGCTCGGCTGCCGTCAGCCAATCGCGCTCGGCGCACGGTTGATCGTGGTCGGCGTCGAAGCGCACCTTGGCTGCGCGGAGCCGCTCCACGATTTGGAGCGCGAAGGCTGCCAGCTCTTGGGCCTCTTGAATGCTGAAGGAGCTCATTGCTCGCTGACCCTAAACACAGCCGGAGCCAAGCGGGAAGCCCGAGCAAAGGGCCGTGGCGCGCGCGTGTTCGACCATGTGCGTCATCGGCCCCGAGCCGACAGCCGTTCGGCCCAGGCGCCCACCAGTCGCTTGGTCGACTCATCGTGTGCGAGCAGTAGCTCGGTGAGGACCGACGTCGCGCGCTCTGCTTTTGCCCAGGCTGCGCGATGACCGAGCGTGTCGGGCGCGGTTCGCGAGAGTTCGAGCGCGTCGACGAGCCAGGCGCTCACTTCGCGGATTCGATCCAGCTCGCTCGGCAGTGCGCCTTGGTTGTCGCGCACGACGTAGAGCGCTCGGGCGATGCCGAGTAGATCACGGACGGTCTCACGGGGCAGTTGTTTCGGGCTCACCCGGGTCGCGTACTGGATTTATGTTCAGTAGTAAATCGATTCCGATAACCTCCGGAAGCGGCTCGGGAAAGCGGCTGGCGCGCGGCTCGGGCTTTGGGCCGCCTCACGCGCGGCGCGCCCGCTAGCCAAAAAAATCAGATGGGGGCGAGTGCGGACTAGGAGTGGCTGGCGCAGCCGTCGCCTTCCAGGCAGGACACGACTTGCTCGAACGCGACGCGGCCGGCTTCACTCATGCGAATCAAGGCGCGGTGGGCGTCGATCATCGTGCGCTGCAGCTCGGCGATCGATGGCGTGGAGGGGGTCGCGACCGTTTCTTCGGCAAGCTCAGCTGGCTTGTGCGCGGCGGGCAGCAGCTCGAAGCTCTGATCGAAGCCCATGCTGCGCAGCACGACGTCGATGTCCTCGTTGCTGGAGATGATCACGCTGTTCGGCGCGCCCGACTCACGGACTTGCTCGTTGGCTCGGGCCATCAAGCCCAGGTTCGTACTGTCGAGCGATTCGGCGGCGGTGAGGTCGAACACCAACCCGGACACTTGGTCGTCGACCAACAGGTGCTGCAAGAACTGCTGCAGACCCGGCGCGAGCGTGTAGTTGACGGTCCCGAAGTAACGCAGAACGTGGACGCCCTGTTGGGCGGCATGGGTGACGTGGCCTAGGGGCATGGACTTTCCTCCCGGTGCAACAGAAGCAGTGCAATGTCGTCGCGGAGTGGAGTGAGCTCGCTGAGCGAGAGCGCGCTGACCAGCTGATTCATCGAATTGGATTGGGCGAGGTGCTGGGTGAGTTGATCGCGCCGCTCCCGATGCGAGCGCTTCGGCGGCAATTCCAGGACGCCATCCGAGACGAGCAGCAGACGCCCGCCGGGGTTCAAGCGTGCTTCGCCGCCGCCGAAGCTGCCGCCGCCGGGCAGGTTGAGCGGGCGCCCCGACGCCTCGAGCTCGATGGTTTCATGCTCGTTGGACAAGTAGGGAAACGGAAAAGCGCCCGCGTTTCCATACACGACTTGGCCGGATTCCAAATTGACGACGCCATAGAAGAACGTCACGTGCTTCGGGATCGAAAGCGCCTTCAGATCGGCGTCCAGACCGGACAGCAGCTGCTGTGGGTGCAGGATCGTCTCGTCGCCACGAATGTGCAGGGCTTCTCGATACTTTCCGACCAAGGTGGTCAAGATGGCGGTGACGAAGGCGGACGCGGCGCCGTGTCCCGCGACGTCCGCCAAGTAGAACCCGGCAAAGCGCTCGTTGAGCGGGAAGTAGTCGAGGAAATCCCCGCTCAGCAGCTGCGAAGGAAACAGGCGACGTTCGCAGCGCAGGCGTCCGATGCGCAAGCCATCTTCGGGCAGCAGCTGGAACTGCAGCTGACGCGCGCCTTGTTCGTCCCGGCGCAGCTCGTGCAGTGCGTCGGACAGTCGTTCGTTCGTGCTGCGCAAGCTTTCGCTGTAGGCGCGGTTTTGGCGGAGCAGCGCGGAGCGTTCCACGCCGCGCCGCACGGCTTGGCGCAGGATTTCGTTGTCTGGCAGCGGTTTGGACACGAAATCCCAAGCGCCGCGCCGCAGCGCCTCGACCGCGTCGGTCATCGTGCCTTGCCCGGAAGCAACGATCACAGGCGTTTCGGGGTGTTCGGCGACCAGCTGGCTCAACACATCGAGCCCGTCCATCTCCGGCATCCGCAGATCGAGCAAGACTACGGCGGGCTTTCGCTGGCGGCACAGTATCAATCCCGTCGTGCCGCCGTCGGCTTCGAGGACGGTAGTGCCCATGTTCTCGAGCACGCGGCGGAATACGCCGCGCACTCGCGGGTCATCGTCGATGATCAGCACTGGAGCGTCGTCACTCATTGATCGCCCTCTCAGAAACTGCGACCCACTCTACCAGTGATCGATGGCGCGCGCTGCCTACTCTGTCTGCTTGGTGGCGGAAACCGGCACAGGCCGCGGTTGAGTGAGGCAATGCGTCGCATGGTCATCGAGGCATCACGGAACGACGCCGCACTGCCTGGCATCAGTCGTCCCTCAGTCGCCCCTCAGTCGTCCCTCAGTCGCCCCTCAGTCGCCCCTCAGTCGCCCGTCAGTCGCCATAGATGAGCTTGCCCCCGTTCAAGCGCTTGCGAGGCTGGCTCGCGGCGGGCTCCGTGGTTTGCTCGCTGCCGAGCTGGATTTCGAGCGCGCGCGAGAGGTCGCTGAAGGAATCTGCCGGCTTGTTGGAAGCAGCCGGTGTGGCCGCGAGCGCCGGCGCCGCGCTGCGCCCGCCGCGCGCTACGGGTACCGGACGGTGCGGGAGCGGGACGGGCGCTGGGACCACTCGCGCTGGCGCTTCGGTCGCCACGGGCTGCGGCTCTGGCGGCGAGACCTGCGTACTTTCGCTTTCGACCTTGGTCAGGGGGAGCGCTGGTGACAAGGCGGCGACCACCGAGCCTTGGTCGATGACCGGCATCTGTCGAACCAGCGCTTGGCTTTCGGTGCCACGCGCGGCCTCGAAATGCCGGAGCAGCCCGAAGCCAAACAGCGCGATGGCCAACGCGCAGCTGGCGATCACGGTGTTTCGCAGCCGCGCGCGCCGGTGAACGAAGCGACTGTCGTCGTCGTCCTCACGCAGTGCCTCGCTGACCGAGGTCGTGCCTTCGAGCAGCTCGGCGAGCTCCGGTAGCGGGGTCAGGGTGCCGGCACCATCCCACATCAGGCCGCGCCGGGGGGTTTGGCGTTGCGACTCCGGTCCTTGTTCCGATTCTCCCGCGAGCTGCTGCGAAAGATCGCGCTCGGCGACGCGCCGCAGCGTGATTGGTCCCTCACCACTGAAGGACTCCTGACAGGCGCGAATTGCCGAAATGAAATCGCGCATCGTATGAAAGCGAGCGTCGGGATCTTTGGCCAGCGCGCGGTAGACGACGCGCGCCAGGTCGAGCGGGATGCTCGGGTCCAATTCCGACAACAGCGGCGCCACGCGATGCGCCTGAAACGGCGGAATATCCGCGAGTGCGGCGCGGCGCGACGGCTGATGGCGCTCGCGCAAATCACGCTCGAACAAGAGCAGGCTCGGGTGTTTGCCGAGCAGCATTTCGAACATCATCAAGCCCAGGGCGCAGATGTCACTGCGCGCGTCGAGCGGCAGGCCCTGCACTTGCTCCGGGCTCATGTAGAGGACCGAGCCGATCACCACGTCTTTGTGGGTGCTGAAGCCGATCTCGTTCAGCATCTTTGCGATGCCGAAGTCGAGCACTTTGACCCGATTGTTGCGCGTCAGGTAGACGTTGTCCGGCGTCAGATCTCGATGGATCAGGCCGAGCTCATGGGCTGCTTGCAGCGCCTCTGCCACCGACACCGAGAGGTTCAGGACTTCCTCGATGCCGAAGCGGCCATGAGCGGCGAGCGCCGAGCGCAACGAGCGCCCGCGCAGCAGCTCCATGACGATGTAGAATAGACCGTCGTCCGTGATGCCCGCGTCGTGCATGACCACGATGTTCGGATGATCGAGCTTGCCCAGGGCTCGCGCCTCGGACCGGCCGCGCTCCAGCGTCTCGCGCGTCATGCCGTGCGGCGAGTGCACGACTTTGATCGCCACTTCACGCGCAGTGAAGATGTGCTCACCGTGATACACCCAGGCCTGGCCGCCACGCCCGATCTGCTCGACAATCTTGTATTTGTCCAGGAAACGCGCGCCGACCTCGAGCGGGCCCGAACGGGCAGGCGCTCGACTTTCAGCCTGCACGGGCGCGGAGCGAATCCGAGCACCGCTCGAATCGGGACTCCGCGGCGACACTTCGGGCAAAGCGCGAACTTCCGAGGCATCCGGTGAGCCGCGCAGCTGGGTCATGATCCGCTCCAGCTCTTCACGAAGCTCATCGGCGCTCTGAAAGCGTTCGCTCGGCGCTTTGCGTAAGGCTCGCAGCAGAGCTCGATCGAGCTCCGGTGGGAGGGGTGTTCGGCAATAGCGGGACGGAGGCTCTGGCTCTTCGGCGACGTGCGCGGAGAGCAGGAGCAGTGAGCTTTGAATGTGATCGAATGGACCGCGACCGGCGAGCGCGAAGTACAGCACGAGCGCGGCCGAATAGATGTCCGCACGGTGATCGACGCGCTGCCCGAGCGCGCCTTCCGGACTCACGTAGCGGAGCGCGCCGACGACGGTGCCGGCCGCGGTCGGGACGGCTAATGGGTTCGGGCCTGCGGCTTGTGCATTCGGCAGGGCGCGCGCCACGCCGAAGTCGAGCACCTTCAGCAAGCGATTGCCGCGCGGGCCGTCGCACAGGAACAGATTGTCGGGCTTGATGTCGCGGTGAACGATGCCGACCTGGTGTGCCGCGGCGAGCCCCCGCAAAAGCTGGCAAATGTAGCTCAATGCCTCGAGTGGTGGCAGCTGCCCACGGGCGGCGAATTCGTCGGCCATGGTTTGACCACGCAAATACTCCATGACGATGTACGGACGCTCGTCGAGGGTTTGGCCCGAGCCGAAGATGGTGACGACATTGGCGTGATTCAAGTGAGCGAGCGCCTCGGCCTCGAGTCGAAAGCGATCCGCGACGGTAGGATCACGAGCGAGCCGCGCGTGCTGAATCTTGACCACACAGGGTGTGGCGAACCTGCGGTGTTCGGCGAGGAACACTTCAGCCATGCCACCTGTGCCGAGCAAGCGTATCGCGCGATAAGGCTGCCCTGCCAACGGATCATCTACCAATGGCATCGAATCGGAAGCGCCTGTCGGAGAAAGCATTGTGCTGATCGAGCTCCCCACGATTTCCGGTTACGCCAAGTACGCGACCATCTGGCAAGCTGCGCGGCCTGCGAGCTGTGCGCCGAATCCCTTCCGCTCCATGATTCATGCCGCGACTCCGGCATATGTGCAAGCTTTCCGGCTCTGCGCGCGCGGCTGAGCAGATGCGATGCGCAATTTACTCATCGCGAGTGATGCATTTTGGCAAGCTGCTGCAGAGTCGAACTGACTCGCTCGCGCAGACGAGATTCGATATTTCGTGATCTGCTACGCGGCGTCTCGTTCGGTCCGCGTCGAACCGACATGTCGTATGACCCGCGCTGCTGGGAGCACGTCGGGGACTCTTCCCTACCCGGCAGGAACGAGTTTTTACCCGGAAAATGGCTCGGAACTGGTTGTTTTCACTCAAACTTCGGGGCGGGCGCCGGAGCGGGCCAGTCGCTCCGCGCTGCCCGTGCCGCCGCTTCGGCTGACGCGGATGAAGCCGCGCCGGGCCACGATGCGCAGCAGCTCGTGTGTTGCGTGCTCCACGGCGGGTCGCTCGCTCGCTCGTGCGCTGAGCAGCTCGGGGGCCGCATCGAGCAACGAATCGACGTCGCGATGTAGATGGAGTGCAGCGACGAGCGGTGCCAGCCGCTCGGGGATGTCCGCAGCTTCAATCGCGAGCCGATGGTAGAAATCACGCTCGCGGGTCACGACATCTCGATACAAGCGCAAGCGACCATTGCGTGCGCCGTCGGTCGGGTAATCGCTGCGCAGCGCGAGCTCTAGCGGTGCTCGGACTTCGAGGGCCATGCCGCTGAGGTCCTTGGGCAAGCCGTCGTTTTCGTACACTTGCTCGAGTGCGCCGCGCTGGCCGCCGGCGATCCCGGAGAGCAATGGCGCCACGACGCGCCAACCGAAGGCTTTTGGCAATGGGAAGAAATCACACGCGCTGAGCGTGCATTCCGCAGGCAAATGCAAGCGCCAGGGCTCGAGCGCGGGGCGACGCCAGAAACGGCTGTCGAGGGCGCGGTTGTTGGCATACATGAAGTGAGCGAGCTGGGACATCGCTCCATACTCGCCGCGCACGTACCAAGCGTAGGCTTCCCAAATGCGTTCGGCGGGTACGTCCGCGCGGCTGTGCGCGGTCAGACAACTGTAGGCTGCGCGATGCCCGCTCTGCATCGCAAAGCCGACGCCCGAGGGGATGATCGGATCGACGAACATGGCGGCATCGCCCACGGCTACCCAGTTGGGACCGATCGGAGTATCCACGAACGAGGACCATTGTTGGCAAGTACGAACCCGAGCTCGATTCGGCAAGATGTCGTCGCACAAGCGCGCGCCGCGCACGACTTCTTTCAGTTCGGGAGCGGCGTCGAGCTCGGCCAGCAACAGCTCCTCCAGCGCCGTTTGCTTCGGTCGCGCCTCGAGCTCCGCAGCGTCCGTGACCAGACCCACGCTGATCAGATCATTTTCGAGCGGGATGTACCAAATCCAGCCGCGAGCGACGCTGAGCACGAACACGGCGGCTCGCTCTCCTTCGGGCGCTCGCTCGCGGTAGCTCGCCTTCCAACGCGCGCCGCGCAAATAGCCGATGATGGCGCAGTGCTTGAGGGCTGGGTCGCGAAAGCGCTGGCCGCGCGTGAGCGGTGAGCCGAGCCCGCACGCGTCCACCACGAAAGAGGGCCGAAATTCGCCCTTTTTTCCGCTGTCGCTCAGGAAAGAAACGGACTCGACGCGGCCGCCCGCGCTGCGCTCGATGCGCGTTGCGCGAGTCCCTTCCAGCACGCACGCGCCGAGCTCACGAGCGCGAGTCAAAAGGAGCGCGTCGAATTGGTCGCGGCGCACGTTGAAGCTCACGACCGGCTGATCCAGTGGCAGACCCGAGCCCGCCAAGGGCCGATAGTCGAAGCCGGGGATGTCGAGCGCGCGCGAGTCTCGGGCCTGCATTTCACCGAGCGACAAGAAGTCCGGACTCCAGGGTACCCGCGAAGGCCCCCAAACCACGACGTTGCCGATCTTCTTCACGAACTCGGCCTTCAGCACGCGCTCGAACAGCCCGAGCTCGTGGAGCTGCGCATTGATCAAGGGCACGATCGACTCGCCGACTTGCCAGCGTGGAAAGCGCGCTTGCTCCAAGATCGTGACTTTTGCGCCGGGTGCGTGACGCAGCAAAGTCGCAGCGAACGTGCTGCCCGCGGGGCCGCCGCCCAGGACGAGACAATCGGTATCGAGCGCGGACATGGCGGGCTACTGGAGCAAAAAGCGGGCTAAGCGAGCGCTGTCGAATAGGCTCGAGGCCGCCGCTGAATCGAGTGGATTCTGCTCCAGCTCCGCCAGCGCCGCGGCGTCCGTCTTGCCGGATTCGAGCGTGCTCTGCGCGAGCCAGGCGTCGAAGCCGTCGAAGTGCGGCAGATCGAGCACTAGATGCAGGCGTTCTGGACCGCGGTTCAAGGCGCCGTGGCGCAGGCTATTGTTGAACAGCCAAATCCGTTTCGGCTCGAGAAACAGAAAACGGCCCTCGATGCACAGCCGGGCTTGGGGGTTGGTGATCAGCGGCACGTGCACGCGGTGATGTTCGTCCCAATGCTGCGTGTTGTCGATGTGCGTGAAAATGCGGCCGCCTTCCGGGATCCGGCCGAGCCAAGCCAGTGTCGGCTTGACCGGAAACGCGCTGTCCAAGAACTGGAGCAGGCGCGGCAGGCGCCAAAGATTCGGCTGATCGAGCGAATGCCCATTGGTGAGCTCGCTGCCCGGGTAGCTCGAACGCGTACCGGTGCGCAGCAACGCGAAGCGCGATTCGACATGCCACTTCCACTGGCTCTCCAGCCACTCCGGCTGCTGCGCGCTGATTTCCTCGACCAGCGGCGACAGGTCGTGGGCGAGGGGCCACCAAGCGAAGCGATACGGCTTGTCGAGCGCGCGCTGACTGCGTTGGTGTGGCCGTTGAAACACGGGAGCCGAGCGTAGCAAATCGGGTTCGACTGAGGTAGCGTCGAACCACGCCCCGCGATCTCGGTCTCTTTTTTCGGGAGGATGAATGAGCCAAATGCTGCGCCTGCGCATCGTGTTGCGCGAGACGAATATCGGTGAGTTCTACGAGCGGGCGCAGAGCGCCTCCGATCCGGGGGGTGACCAATACGGTCAGTTCCTGGTGCGCGATCCAAACTCGGCTGCGCAGCAAGAGCTCAAAGCGCGCTACGACCGCGTCGCAGCGTTTTTCAAAGATGCCAGCGCGGTCGTCCCCGTTCGCGACTTCACGCGCCCTGACTCGCTCTGGTCGCCGCTCTTGTACGTCGACGGCTCAGAGGACTACTTCGACCCGTTCTTCGAAGGTGAAACGCTGACCCGCTTTCTGGGTGGTGTCTCCGGGGGCTCGCAGATCAATCCTTGGGAGTGGGAGAAAGAGCTGGCCAAGCTCGAAGCAGACATTCGCAGCATTCACGTCGCGCTGTGCGGCGCGTCGGCCGCTGACAGCACGGCCGAGCCAAAATCCATGCGCGCCCCGACGTCGCCGATGCGCGGCGCCTTCGTTCCCAATATCGAGAAGGTGACAGCGGCGGACAGCATTCGCTACGGCGTGGCCCAGGAAGAAGCGCGACTCGAGGACGGCATGACGCCGCAAATGATTCGCGAACATTACAAATTCCCCGAAGGCTGCCAGGGGGAGGGCCAAACCATCGCGATCATGTCCGTAGGGACGGCCTCTTTCCAGGACGAGTTGAAGGCGGACTTGAGCTTGTTCTGGAGGAAATTCGGGGTCACGGCGCCCAGTATCGAATTCGTGCCCGTCGGGCCGCAACCGAGCGATCCCGAGAAGAGCCCGATCCGTCGGTTCGAGGCGACAATGGCTCCCGCGTGGATCGGCGCGCTGGTCCCGGCTGCCAAGATCATCTTGTACGAGATCGATCCGGAGCTGCCCGATCCTTGGTTGGCAGTGGTGGAAATGGCGGTCAGCGATCCGCGCGCGCCGAACATCCTGTGCATCACCTGGACGCTGCCAGAGGACAATTACTATCGCCAATTCAATCGCGGTTCGATTGCTTTGGCTCTGGCAAAGGCAGCTGCCTTCGGCATCACGGTGGTTGCGGCCGCGGGAGATTGGGGCGTGTACGATGGTCGTCCCGGAGCGATCCTGGGTGACGATCTGGAGTGGAAAGTGGCGCGCGCGGCCTGGCCACACGCGACCTTCCCGTCGAGCGAGGAGTTGGTGCTCTCGGTGGGAGGCACGATGGTCGCGTCCTTGAAGCCGGCTACCGAAGTCGGCTGGAGCGGCCCGCTGCCTCCGGACCCGGCGTTGGCCAAAGAGTTGCCGTTCCTTTCGCTCGCAACCAGCGGTGGTTTCAGTGAGCACGTGCCGGTCCCCAGTTGGCAGGCCCCGGTCGTCTCGGGGCTCGCTTCGAAGCGCAGTTATTCGCGTGGGACCAACTTGCCCGGCGTGCTCCCTTATGGGCGAGGCTTCCCCGACGTGGCGCTGATGGCTTCGGGACCCGCCTTGGCCGTGGGCAGTGGCGGCGAGATTGCGGCGATGGGCTACCGCCTAGTCATCGGCGGCAAATGGATCGGATATGCGGGCGGAACCAGCATGGCTGCGCCGATCTGGGCGACGGTCGTCGCCATCGCGAACTCGCGTCGGCAAGCACAGGGGCTATCGGTCCTCGGCTTTGTCAACCCGCTGATTTATTACTTGGGCCGCACTGCCCCCGCCAAGGGAGCCAACATCGTCCTGCGTGACATCGTGAATGGCAACTCCGACGTCACGTTTCGCGTGGTCTCCGCGCAAGGTCGCTCCGAGCAGCACACGCTCGCGGGGTACTGCGCTAAATCACAATGGGACCCGATCACCGGCCTCGGTGTGCCGCACGTGACGAATCTGACGGATGCGCTGCTTCGCTATCCGGCCGCGTTCCACTGAAGGGAAAGGGCGGTGTCAGAATCCTGGATCGCCGCTCTGAGACTTGCGACCGAAAGAGTCGATGCGCAGCGCTTGTTCCGTAGGCTTGGGCGGGAGGACGAGATAGTGCACGCCGTCGATTCCGTCCTCTACGACTTTGTAGCTGGTTCCTTTGATCAACTCCACGTCGTACTCCCTGAGGACGGCGGTGGTGTCCGCGATGAGCCTGTCTTTGAACTCGGGCTCATTCCACGCCCGAGTGATGATTCTGAGCCATGTTTCTTGCATTTGGGTTACCTGTTGGGGGTTGCGTTGTCGGGCGCACGCGTGCCGCTCGAGCGAGCGGGCGCGCGAAAGCTCGCCACTTTTTCGGCGAGCCCGGCTGAATGAAAATCATCGTCGAGGGCCGGGTCGAAGTAGATGCAGGCCGTCAGGTAGCAGGCTCTGACGATCGCGCGCCGCTCGTCAGCGCTCGCGGTGCAGGTCGCGGTCACGTTCGTGCGGACGTGGTTCGCATCGCTGCCGAGCGCGCTGTGCACGCGCAGGCAGCGCGTGGCGTTCACTCCGGCAGGCAAATATTGCTCGATCGCGCTCACTTCTGCCGGCCCACGCAAGAGCGCGAGCCGCTCCAGCGCGTGCGCGTAGCCCACGCAGCCGACCGGATCTTCGGCGGCGGCAAGCTGCTCGAAGAGCCGCACCCAAGCCCCCGCGCGTGGCGGGACGAGCGCCTCCACCAAGCGCCGCGCTCGATAGCCGAGCTCGCTCAGGTCACGCAGAGCGAGCTCGGCATGTCCGGCTTCTTCCGTGATTTTCTGTTCGGCCCAGCGGGCAAGCGGGTGGCGGCCGGCTTTGGCGAAGCGCTCTGCCACGAGTGGCAGCAGCCGTTCCGTCGCGTGCGTACTGTGGAAGTAGCCCGCCAAACGGTACGCCCAGTGGCCGACGCTCAACGGCTGAGCTGAACGATCCGCACGCTCGCTGGGAGTTGGTTGCGGGGACGTGCGTTGCGCTGCGGCGATGGCGCCTTCGAAGAGCCAATGCGTCGTCTCGGGGGTGCCCTGGCCACGCATGGGCAACTGAAATGGGTTTGCGCCGAACGCGGGAGGCACGTGCAGGTACGCTCGGGTCGTCGTCGCAACCAGCGTCAGCTCAGGCGAGATTTCGAGCCATTCGAGCATTGAGTTGCACTGCGAATTCGACTTGGATTCGACCCTTCCTGACGTACGCCGAGCGCTGAGCTTCGAGTAGAGCATAGGCCGACGAACCAGGGAAGAGCGAGGAAATGCCCAGTGCCCGCGCCGAAACATCGTGAGTACAAGGATTGCGTCGTGATCGGCGGAGGTCCGGCGGGCAGCGCCTTCGCTGGGATTGCTGCAAAGCACGCGCCCGGCGCTTCGATCGTCGTCCTGGAGAAGGCGCGCTTCCCGCGCTGGCGGATCGGAGAATCTACCATCCCGGTCGCCAACTCGGTGTTGCGTGAGCTGGGGGTCTACGACCAGCTGTACAATGGCGGCGCGGTCAAAAAGGTCGGCATCAGCTTCGTCTGGGGCGCAGATCGAGTGCCTTGGAATGCCGACTATCTGCAGATCGCGGGCGACGGCGAACAGCTCGGCCCAGAGCGCACGATCGACGTGCTCGGCCAAGATTTGAGCAGCTTCAGTGAGCGCTTCAAACCCAGTCGGATGCCGTTCGTCGGCTTCAACGTGGAGCGCTCGCGCTTCGATCAGCTGCTACTCGAGCGTGCGCGCGAGCTCGGCGCCGAGTGCCGAGAAGGAATGGCGGTGAGTGAGATTTTGCGTGACAACGGCGCCGTGTGCGGCGTTCGCTACCGCGACGAGCGGGGCGTGGAAGGCACGATCGCCACCCCGTTCGTGCTGGATGCCAGCGGGCTCTCCGCGCTGCTCACGCGCGGTCAGCGCGTGCGCGACCCCGACATGAACAATTTTGCCGTGTACGGCTACTTCTCGGGAGCAGAGTGGAAGAGCACGCTCTCGGGCACCCGGGCGGCCACCACCGTATTCATCGCCAGCGTGCCGCTCGGCTGGATTTGGTACTTTCCGATCGGCAGCGATCTGATGAGTGTGGGCTTCGTCACTCATCGTCGGCATTTTCGCGAGGCGCTCGCGGGTCGCGATCCAGAGCTGCTGTACCGCGAAGCGCTCGAGAGCTGCCCCGAAATTCGCGAGCTACTGCGATTCGCGACGCTGCGACAAGATATCTTGCCACAGGGGAAGCGGGTTGGTGTCACGCAGGATTGGTCGTCCTGGGCCGAGTCTGCGGTCGGTGAGGGGTGGGCCGCTGCCGGTGACGCGGCTGTGTTCGTCGATCCGATCTTGTCGTCGGGTGTCACCTTGGCGCTGCAGAGTGGCCATCGCGCGGCCTACACGTGGCTCACCGCGCGCCATCGACCCGAGCTCGAAGCCCGGCCATTGTGGCAAGCCTATGGGGATTACGTGCGCGGTGAGGCGTTCTCGTTTCTACAGTTGGCGCGCTTCTTTTATGGAAACAATCGCTCCGCCGAGTCCTGGTGGTGGGAGGCGCAACGACTGTTGAACGCGCGCGGGCGGCTCGAGCTCGCGCCGCAGCAGGCGTTTACCTTGGCCACGGCGGGCTTCTTCCCCATTCCCCGCGCGATCGGCCTGGAAGTCGTGGCGCCGCTGGTCGGAAAGTTGGCCGGCGGGGCTGATTTCAGCGGGATCCACCAGGATAGCGAGCTGGCTGCCGAGCAGATCGAGCAAGCGCTGACGCTGGTTCCCAACGGCGCGTTCGAGCTCGCGCTGCGCAGCGAGCCCAACCCGAGCGCCGATGGCACGCTCGAGATCTATTTCGATCTGATCAGCCGCGATCCTGCGCTCTCCCATCGCATGGCCGCGCTCCCGAGTCGCATTCCGCGGGAGCTCGAGCCGGTCGTGCGCTGGATGCAAGCACCGATCGTGGTGTCCGATCTCGTCGAGCGCGCGGTGACGCTGCTGGCCGAAAAGGGGCGGTCCGAAGCCAGCGTGCGAGAGGTGTGCTTGGAGCTCGTGCGGCGGGCGGTGATCAAAGGTTTCGCGCGCCTCGAACCCCTTGGAGCTTCCACGGCGAATTGCCCTGTGGTCTACTCTGCGGCCCCAGAATCTCCAACACTATCGAAAGTGGGCGACGCTGATGATCGATGAGCAAGCACTCAGGCAGTTCGGCGGGTTGATTGTTCGGTTGCAGGAACGCAAGGACCTGAGCAGAGAAGAAGCGCGCGACGCCTACCTGCAGATCTGGCGCAATCAGCAGCCGGAGCTGCAGCAGGGTGCGTTCATCGCCGCGCTGCGCGCGAAGGGTGAAACATTGCCGGAGATCTTGGGTGTCACCGAGAGCCACAACCTGGAGTGGCTCGCTCATTGTGGGGGCGAGGTGGCAGCGCCCGAGCCGCATTTGGGGCTGCTCGGCGTGGGCATGGACAGCCTGAAATCGATCAACGTCACGAGCGGAGCGGCGATCGTGCTGGCGGCCGCCGGTGTGTACGTGCACAAGGTCGGCGCGCCGGGCATGACCGGCGTGAGCGGCAGCCACGATGCCTTCGCCGTACTCGGTGTGGATCCCGACGCGAGCGTGGCGAACACGCTACGCTCCGTACGAGAGTGTCGGCTCGGTTTTACCTCGGGCGTCGGACAAGCCGCGCGCGGCACGGGCATGTTCCGCGTGTTGAGCCAAATGCGCTGCGGGACGACCGTGCACATCGCGGGTCCGCTCGGTTTCCACAGCAGCGACGAGCGTCGCAAGATGATCGGCGTGCCGCACCCCGCTCAAGTGCCGATGGTGGCAGAAGTGATGCGCCAGATGGGTTACGAGCGTGGCTTGGTTCCCTGCGGCGGCTCGCAGGAATTTCCGGATCGCTTCATGGACGAATTCAGCACGCTCGGCACCACGCGCGTCGCTGAGCTGCGCAACGGCCAAATCCGCGAATTCGAGTTCAAGCCGGAGGACGCCGGGCTCGAGCGCGCCAGCTACTCACAGATCGCTGCCGCGTCCACGCCGCAGGAAAACGTGCTGCGTCTGCTCCAGGTTCTGTCCGGCAAGGGCACCCGCCCCTTGGAAGACCTGGTGTGTTTGAACGCCGCCTTTGGCCTGCTGTTCATGGACAAAGTGAGCGACGTCCGCGCGGGCGTCGAAGTCGCACGTCAGGCGATCCGAAGTGGCGCCGCGCTGGAGCAACTGAAGGCGACCATTCGCTTGCAAAACCAAGACCCGAGCGCGGGCTTGGCGCAGCTCGGGGCCTTGCTGGCGCGCGCGTGAGGGCGGTTTGCCCGCGCT
>DASSMT010000187.1:0-53134 GCA_035688655.1 Polyangiaceae bacterium
ATGGTAGGTCTGGAATGGACGCACCCAACGCTGCTTAGCGAGCGGAAATTCTTCGCCCGGCGCGAGCGGAACGACGCGCCGCGGGATCGACTGGCCGTCGAGGCGCCCCGCGGCGTTGAACAGCTCCTCCAAATCCCTCGCGACTGCCGCCGGGGCGACATAGGTGCTCTCGCCCATGTGCATCATGGCGCGGCGCGCGGCGTGCTGCGCCACGGCGCCCATGTGATCCAGATGCCCGTGGCTCAGCAAGACCAAAGGGTACTGAACCGCGGTGCGCGTGCAGCGCCCCATATCCAGCACCAGGCGCAGCGACGGCACTTCGATGCAGGTTTCGACTCCGGCGACGCTCGAGCCTTCGAATTCCATCGCCACTCACGATAGCCGCAATCGCCCCGCCCCGAACCGCTATTGCTTCAGCCGGAGCCCCACCGGGAGCTCTTCGCCGAACCAGGCGGCGCGTTCGGCTTCGACCAGCGGCACGAACTCGCGCACGTACGTGACGAGCTCGGCGTCGGCCGCCACTGCCTCCAAGCGGCGAATGACTTCGGCGCGCAGACTGTCGGCGATGTCGCGTGCGCGGTCGTCGGTTCTGCGCGACAGTTGCGCGGCGGTGGCAGCAGCGGTCGGCACTTCGTGCCAGCGTTCACGCAGCAGGTGGTCGAGCCAGCTCTCTGCGTTGCGAGCCGGAACGACGTGATGCGCGCTGGCGTAGCCGGGCACGCGGGCGCCCACTCGACCGAGCGCGCTCCACAGCCTCGGATCGCGGTCGCGGTAGGTGCGCTCGATCAACCAGTCACCGAGGGCCACGCGTCGCGCAACTGGAACGCGCTCGAGCGATGCCGAAAGCTCCAGGAGCTCGTGGCTGAAATCAGCGGATTTCAGGCTCTTGCTGCGCTTCAGCTTGAGCTCGCTGGGAGCGACGAAGGGCTCCAGCAAGCCGAGCAGGCGCGTCTGGGTGTCTTCGCGCACGCCCGCGACGACACGTCGCCAAGCGATCCAAAACTGTTGCCAGCTGCGAGCGCTGTCACCAGCGATGCCCGCATCGAACAGCGGCACCAGTTGGGCGATGCGCTGCTCGTCGAGCGGCGCGCCGAAGCCGGGTCTCAAGCAGTAGCCGGCCAGCATCCAGAACACGCGTTCGTGATCTTCCGAACGACGACGTGCTGCGCGGCCCTCGGCCAACGCGTCGAACAAGCTGCGGTTCGACTCGAGCGTCCATGCGCGGCGCTCGCCCAAGAGTCGCTCGAGCTCTCGGGGCAAGTCCTTGCTCTCGCGCGGTTTTACGTCGCTGCGGCCTTCGCCGAACACACGGCGGATCGCCTCCAGCGCCTCGGGCAGACGCGCCGGAAGCGGACGCGACGCGCTGGGCGGCGCTGATTTGAGCGGTGCCTGCTCGCCGGCGCGGAGCTCGAAGGCCAAGCGAAAGCGCCGCGGCGCGCGGCCCTCGCTCGGCGAGAGCTCGACCGACGAGAGCTCGACCGTGCCCGTGGCGCTGAGCTCGCCTTCCAGCGCGACTTCGAGATCTCCCTCACCGTCGTTCGCGCCGAACAACGTGGTTACTGGCGGCAGCGGCTCGAAATCGTCGTCGAGCGTCACGACGTCGCCCGGCCGATGCGACAGTGCGCTGTCCGAGGTGTAGAGCTCGAGTTGCACCGGTTGTCCGACGCGCAACCAAAGCCCGCCGCTACTAGCCACGTGCCGCTCGCCCTCGCGCGCGCCCTTGGGCACGACGCACAGGGCACGGCGTTCCGCGCGTTCATCGACCGCGACGTAGAACCCACGCGGTGTGCCGCCACCGATGCGCAGACCAAAGCCCCCGAGTGCGCGACTGTATGCAACCGCACCGCGCGCCACCGACAAATCCGGATCTGGGTAAGGCAAGAGCGTGACGTTGCGACCAGCGAAGCGCGAAATCAGCTCGCGCACGCGCTCCGCCGCACGCGGGGCGTGAAACAGACCGCCATTGAGCAAGAGCGCATCGACACCATTTTCGAGCAACGCCGCATGGCGTTCCAAGAACTGCACGATATGCCGAGAAATGGCCGGATCGCGCTCGTAAGGCAGACCGAACGCGAGCAGCCCTGCGCGCATTTTCGGCGCCGCTTCCCCGCGCTCGACCAGCGGCAAGAAGCCGTCGAATACCAGCGCCTCGACCTCGCTGCGCGTGAGCTCGGTGGCGAGCGTGGCGCCCACCAGCGAGGAGCCGAGCGATGCCAGCCGGATCGGCACGGACTCCGGCGGCGAGCTGCCGAGCAGGGTTTCTTTGGCCGCGCGACAGGCGAGCAACAAACGACTGAAGCGGAGCGCATCCAAGCGTTCGCCGTGCAGCAGCTTTTGCTCGCACACTTGCGCCAGCGCGAGATCGATGTTGTCGCCACCGAGCAGCAGGTGCCGACCAACCGCGATTCGCTCGAGCTCGAGCTCGAAAGAGCCCGAGCGCTGCGCCTCGATCAGCGTGAGATCGGTGGTGCCGCCACCCACGTCACACACCAGCACGCGGGCGCGGCTCTTTTCGCCGAGCAACGCCTCGACGGCGACGCGACGTTCTCCGGCGATCAAGTCGTAGAAGGCGGCTTGCGGTTCTTCCAGCAGCCGCACCGTCAGACCAGCGAGCCCGGCAGCCTCGACCGTGAGCTCACGCGCGACTTCGTCGAACGAAGCCGGCACCGTGAGCACGACGCTCTGTGCCGATAATGGCTGGTCGGCAAACGCTTCGTCCCAGCTCCTTCGGACGTGCGCGAGCAGCCGCCGGCTCGCCTCGATCGGCGATATTTTCGGGACTTCGGCGGCTTCCGCCGCCCAGGGCAAGATCGCGTCGCGACGGGCGACGCCGGCGTGGCTGAGCCAGCTCTTGCCCGAGGCGACCAGACGTTCGCTCACTTCTTGTCCGCGCTGCCTGGCGTATTGCCCGACCAGCCAAGGCAACTCTTGCCACGGGTCTGCGACGCTTTCGCTTTCGGCCGGCGCGTACAAGAACGAGGGCAGCCAGCGCAAGGCCTCGCTCTCGCTCGGGCTGACGAGCTGCGGCAACGGGAAGACCGTCGCCGGGAGCGGCGCGTCGCCAGCATTCGGCGGTGTGCGAGCCGCGTAGGCTACGACCGTGTGCGTCGTGCCCAGATCGATCCCGACGTGGTAGCTCATGCCTCGCTATTGGCAGCGTGCCTCACGCTCAGCTCGATCTGCCAGCGCTCGTCGGCGACGAGCGGCGCTCGTGCGACGGCTTCCAGCTTCAAGGTCCCAATCGCGGTCACGGAGGCTTGCAGCTGCACCGCCACCACGTCGCCCGCGGTTCGCCCAGCGGCCGGTAAAACCAGCTCGATTTCAGGCAATTCTTCCAGCTCACCCGGGCGCCAGCGTTCCAGCACACTGCCTGCCGCGTCCGAGCGCCGCGTGCTCGAACCGAAGAAGCGGAACGTGACGGGTTCGCCGACCACGACGAACAGCTCTTGCGGCGGTAACGCGGCGTGTGTGCCCTCTTCCATGCCGAAGGGAGCGACGCACAGTGCGAACACCGGCGGTTCGAACCCCGGCAACGCCGGCATCGGGCTCTCGATGCCGACGTAATAAGCGCGCGCGGTACCACCGCGAATGCGTAGCCCCCGACCGTGTCGCACGAGCCCGTAGTACGCGGCGCCGCGAGCAACGGCTAAATCCAAATCTTCACCCGGCAACAGGCGAGCCTTGGCTGAACCGCGCTCTTCGAGCCAGCCATTGAGCGTCTCGATCACGCGCTTGCGCAGGACCTCTGCCTTCAGCACGCCGCCGTTGAACAGGATGGCCGTCGGTGGGCGGGCGGAAGGGCCGCCACTCGCGGGATCGGCGAACGCGTGACGAGCCAAGAAGGCAGCCAAATGCTTGGTGATCGCCGGATCGCTGGCATACGGCAAGCCGACTTGGGTGAGGCCGGCGCGCGCTCGAGCTTTCGGCAGATCCGTGGCCGAAACCGCGGGAAAAAAGCCGTCGAGCAGGTAGCGCTCGACTTGCTCGCGACGCAGCTCGGTGCGGATCGAAGCGCCAAGCAGCTGCGAGCCACGGCTGGGCAACACGACCGCGACTTGCTCGAGGCTGGCGTCCGAGAGCAGCTTTTCCTTGGCGCCACGGCAGGCGTGGGCGAGCGCCCCGAGCTGAAAACGATCGAGCTCGGTGCCTCGTTCTGCGAGCTCTTGGCCGACGACGTGGGCCAGCGCAAGATCCATGTTGTCGCCACCGAGCAAGATGTGATCGCCGACGGCCACCCGCGAGAGCTCGAGCGAGCCGTCTCGTTCGAGCGCGTCGATCAACGAAAAATCCGTGGTACCTCCGCCGATGTCGATCACCAGCACGCGATCGCCGGCCCGCAAGTGCGAGCGCCAGGAGTCGGCGTTTCGCTCGATCCAAGCGTACAGCGCGGCTTGCGGTTCTTCGAGCAGCGTCACCTGTTCGAAGCCAGCCGCGAGCGCCGCTTCGACCGTCAGGTCGCGCGCGCCGGCGTCGAACGAAGCCGGCACGGTGAGCACCACTTCTTGCTCCGAAAGCTCGCCGTCCAGCGGACGCGTCGCGCGAAACGCCTCGCTCAGATGATCGAGAAAGCGAAACGAAGCTTCGACGGGCGAGATCTTCTCGAGCTCTTCGGGCGCGCCGAGCGGCAAATTTCCCGCGCGACGATCGATGCCGCCGTACGAAAGCCAACTCTTGGCGCTGGCGATCACGCGCTGCGGCACCTCTGCGCCGCGCGAGCGCGCATACTCGCCCACGCAGAAGCGCCGCTGGCCGTCCCAGGGCAAGGCCAGGGCTGGTTCGCTCTCGTGGGCGAAATACAAAAAACTCGGTAAAAGAGCGCGCCTTTCCAGGGAACCGGCCGAGACCAGCTGCTCGATTTCGAGCACGGTGACGCGCGGGTCGACGGCAGCGAGCTCGGCGAGCGCGAGCGCGGAATGGGTCGTTCCGAGATCGATACCGACGGCGAATTTGCGACTCATGGGAGCTCGAGCTCCGCGGGCGCGATCAGCGTCGAGTCGTGCGCGCCGACGATGGTCGGCAGCTTCAGTTCTTCCAGCCGCCAACCCCGATGGCGAAGCACACCGCGAAACGGTGCCGAGCCAGCGACGTTGCCGACCAGCTTCACGTCCTCGTGCGCTCGCTCGAGCGTGAGCGACGAACCCTCTGCCTCTTTGCGAACGCTGACGACGCGTCCATGGCTCCGGATCGCGCGCCGGCAGCCCTCATGGACGACGCGCGCGGCGGCGCCGATGTCCGCGTCGCTGAACGAGGCTACGTCTTGCTGGATGAAATCGACGAAGCGCCCTTCGCGCTGCAGCAGCGCGAGCAACTGTAGCGCGCCGTCGGCCGCGGCCGACGCCGGTTCCTCGCTGGCCGAAAGTGGAGCATCGCTCGGCAAAGCCGCGGGCGCGCTCGCTTGCTGCGGAGCATCACCCTCGGCGAGCAAGGCGACTTTTGCCGCGAAGCGACCGTCGAACAAGATCCGGAAGCTAGTCAGCCAAGATAGCCAGATGCGACTCGGCAGCGGCAGGCTCGTAACCGTCATTGCGGCGCAGTCTACGATCGCGGCCGCGATCTACAACGGCTAAGAGATGACGGCCGCGGCCGGCGCGCCGAAGTCTTTGATCACGGAGAACGTGCCAGTGACGGTCTCGCTGGCCAGGGGTGCCCGTAGCCCTGGCCCATCGAACTGTGCGACGACCGCCGTCAGATTGTCTTCGCCCCCCCGCTCGTTGGCCAGCTGAACGAGCCGTTCGCAGGCATGAACAGGGCTGTTCGTCGTCAAGATATCGAGCAGCTCCGTGTGCGCGACGGCGTTCGAAATGCCATCGGAGCAAATCAAGAGCCGGTCTCCCCTGCGCAGCTCGACTTGGCCGATGGCGGCATGCACTTCTTCGACGCTGCCCATCGCTTGCAGCAAGATGTTCTTGCGCGGTGAGGTTTCGGCCTCTTCCGGTTGCATCAGCCCCTGATCGACCAGCATCTGCACCAGACTTTGATCGCGGGTGAGTTGCTTCAGCTGCCCGGTGCGCAGCAAGTACGCGCGTGAATCTCCGACCTCGGCGACATAGGCCGTGGTGCGGTCGACCAAGACCGCGGTCAGCGTCGCGCCCATGCCGTGACGCCCTTTGGTCTGCGCGGCCTCGATCACGTCCGCGTTGGCGCGGCGCACCGCGGTCTCGAGCCGTTGCTCGACAGGTGCTTCACCGCCCGCTTGGATCGTGGTGCGCACCGACGAGATCACCGTGGAACTCGCCACCTCACCGGCTGCATGCCCGCCCATGCCATCCGACAGGGTGAGCAAGGCGCCGCGCGGCCCGAGCTTGAATTGGCCGCTCGACGGACTTTGGTCGAAGCTCTGGCCGCTCGTCAGATCCGTCAGTTGAAAGGCATCTTCATTGATGCTGCGAGTCAGGCCTACGTCCGACAATGCTGCGAAAGTAATGGTGATGTCAGTCAGGGCTTGGTCACTCATCGGGTTTTCGCTTTCGCTCGATAGACAATCGCCGCGTTTGGGGCGTGAGCGCAAGACCTACTGCGTTCGACGCGCCCAACAGGCTGCCTCCTGCCTCGCCAGCGCCGGTCATAAGGCCGCGATCCGCCTGGAGTTCCCAGCACGGACACTGCCCAAAAGGACGCCCGAGGAGGGCGCGACGCACCCCGGATGTGATCGATCCGGCACTGTGCTGGTGCAGGTGATGCGCACAGAGTGAGCCGACGCTCGACTCGGAAATGGCCACCGCTTTGCATTGCGGCGATCCCATCGTGCACAGGAGTCGATCGCATCGACAACCTGCGCCAGTGCGTGACTCGATCCGAGATCTAGTTCGGCGAGAAAAATCTGATGGGGAACAGCACGCGCGCGCGGGCGGGTGCGCGCCTATAGTTCGGCGATTCGATGAAAGAGCTCTCACGGAAGGCTGCGCTGCCTGGTCCACGAAGCGTGCAGCGACGCGCGTCACTGCTCGGGTTCTCGTTACTCATCGCAGCACTGGGCGCAGTCCGCACGGGCAGTGCCGCCACGCGCTACGTGTTTGCGACGTTCTTGGGGGACGACGCCAGCAAAGAGAAGCTCTCCCTGTACACTTCGAAGAATGGCGTAGATTTCACGTTGCTCGCCAACACGGGCTTCGCCGGACCAACCGGTGTGCTGCGCGATCCGAGCATCATGAAGCACACGGACGGGCAGTATTACATCGCTTACACGCTCAAATCCTGGACGACCACCTCAGCCAGCTTCGCCATCGCCTCCAGCCCCGACCTGAAGACGTGGACCTTTCGCACGGAGGTGCCAGCACAGGTGACGGGTGTGAAAGACACGTGGGCCCCAGAGTGGTTCAAGGACAGCGACGGCAGCATCCACCTGATCGTGAGCATCGACACCGACAGCACGCAGTTCAAGTCGTACTTGTTTTCGGCCAGCGACGACACGCTCGGCAAGTGGCACGCGCCAGTGCCGCTCGGCATCGGACCGAATTACATCGACACGTTCGTGGTCAAGGTGGGCGCGCGCTATCACGCATTCACGAAAAACGAGACCAGCAAGTTCATCGAACACGCAACGGCAGATGCCCTCACCGGCCCCTGGACATTCGTGGGCAAAGGCGACTGGGCGGGCTGGGGTTCCGGCAAAGAAGGGCCGGCGCTGTTTCAACTCGAGAGCGGTGAGTGGCGCCTGTTCATGGATTGTTACGGGAACTGTGGCTACTTGCAGGCCAAGAGTACGGACTTGAACACGTGGTCCGCGTCGTCCACCGTGCCGGTCTTGTCCGGTGTCGTGCGCCACGGCACCGTGCTGCGGGAGGACGACGCGGCGGCGGGCAGCGGCGGCGCGAATCATGGCACGGGCGGCAGCGCGAGCTCGGCAGGTGCAGCTTCGAGCGGCGCGGGCTCGAGCAACGCGGGCTCGAGCAGCGCAGGCAGCTCGGCAAACGGCGTCGCGGGTTCGCTCGGACAGGGTGGTGCGCCCGCGACTGCGGGAGCGACGAGCCAAGCGAGCAGCGCGGGCACACCCGTGGCCGCGGCTGGCGCGGCAGGGCACATGGCGATGGGCCAGAGCGGTACCGGTACTGCGTTTGCTGGCGCCAGCAACACCTCGAGCGCTGGCAACGAGGGCTGCAGCTGCTCGCTGCCGCACGCGAGTCATGCTCCGCGTGCGGCGCTCGGCTCGTTGCTCGTGCTCGGATTGGCACTTTGCCGTCGTCGGCTGTCACTCTCGAGGTAGGACATCGTAAGTGCGTGGCTGCGCTTCGGCACCACTCGGCAGCACTTGCTTACACCGCTATTTTCGAGCCAAATTCGCTGGTAAGAGGCCTTACCGTTCCGGTTCGAGACAGGCCCATTTCCAGCGGAGTACGTCTCGTGCACTTGCACTGGTATGCGTTGCTTGTGTGCGAGGTTTGAGCCAAGTAGGACAATCATGGTGACGCGGCTTCGGCGCGAACTTTTCTCCATCGCCTTACCGCTGATGGTCGGGATCACGGGTTGCGTCGGAGGCAGCCTGACAGACGGTACGAAACCCAGGGCCACGGGCTCGGCAGGCTCCGGCTCCGGCTCCAGCGCGGGCTCGGGTCCTAGCTCGGAATCGGGCGGCTCTGCGCAAGCAGGCGCGAGCACGGGCGATCCTTCGTCGCCGCTGCTGCCTGCCCGCATTCGCCGGCTCACGAACGCCGAGTATGAAAATTCCGCGCGCGCGCTGGTCGGCAATAGCGATCCCGTGACCGGCGACTTCGCCCCGGACACACGTCAAAACGGCTACACCGTGAATGACGAACAGCGCGTCGACGCGCTGCTCGTGAAGCAAATCGCGAACGCCGCCGGCAAGCTCGCCGCGCAGGTTCGCAGCAAGCTCGACACGCTGGCTCCATGCGCGAACCAGACGACGGGCGGTGAAGCGTGCGCCAAAACCTTCATCCAGTCGTTTGCCACGCGCGCCTTTCGCAGGCCGCTGGGCGACGATGAAGTGCAAAAGCTGGTCGACTTGTTTCACGTGGCTGCCGACGACGCAACCTACGCGGACGGCATCGAGCTGGTGGCCACGGCGGTGCTGCAATCGGCCGGATTTCTGTACCTGACAGAAACCGGTAACAACGCCAGTGGCAGCCAAGTGAGCCTCACGCCGCACGAGACGGCGAGCGCCATTTCTTATTTGGTGACTGCCGGGCCACCGGATGCCGAGCTGATCGCCGCGGCCCAGAATGACCAACTGCAGACGGCAGAGCAGCGCAGCGCGGCCTTCACGCGCTTGGTGTCGGGCGGCGATCCCGCGGCTGCGCGCGCGCGTGTGCTGCGCGTGGTGCAAGAGTGGCTCGGCACCGATCGCTTGGTCGATACCGCGAAGGACACCACGGTCTACAAAGATTTCGCGGACGTGAAGCCGGCCATGCTCGACGAGAGCGGCGCTTTCCTGCAACGTCTGATCGAGCGCAAGACCGGCACGGTCGGAGAACTGCTCGGGGCGAACTGGACCGTAACGCAGGATGCCAAGCTGACCGCGCTGTACGGCGGCACGCCGACGACCGACGGCGAAATCAGCCTGGGCGCGCGCCGCGGCATCTTGAACCAGGGCGCGTTCTTGTCCGTCTACGCGCACGCCAGCGAAACGGCGCCCGTGCTGCGCGGCGTCGCCATCATGCGCCGCGTGGCCTGCATGTACTTGGCTTCACCCGCATCGCTGATGCTCACCGTGCCGCCCTTGCAGCCCGATCCCACGAAGACCACGCGCGAGCGCCTGGACGTCCACGCCACGGATTCCGGTTGTGCGGGCTGTCACAACTTGATCGACTCGCTCGGCTTCAGCTTCGAGCAATACGATGGCATCGGTAAGCATCGTGACCTGGACAACAACCAGCCAGTCGACAGCCACACCACGGTCAAGTTGGGGCTGGATTTCGACGGCGACTACGAAAACTCCGACCAGCTGGCGAGCGCGCTGGCCACGAGCGCCGCGGTGCGTGAGTGCTTCGCGCGCAACGTGTTCCGCGCCTCGGTCGGTCGCAGCTCGGAGGACGTGAAGGCTGCAGAAACCGCGTTCGTTCAGTATTGGAAGACCGTGCCTGCGCCAGCGCCGGACGCGGCACACCCGACCCCAGCTGCGGCCGCCGAGGGCAGCATTTTGGAAGCCCTGCGCGCGGTCATCACCAGCCCCAACTTCACGCTGCGGAGAGCGCAATGAAACGACTCAGTCCCACACGCCGCGCTTTCTTGCGCGCCATGGGCGCCGGCATGGCTGCCCTGCCCTTCTCACGGCTGCTGGAGAACTCGGTCGCACAGGCCGCGGGCGAGACATTGCCGCTCAAGTTCATCACCATCTATCACCCGCACGGCTTGTCGGCCGAGTACTGGGCGATGAAGAGCTCGGACACGGAGACCAGCTTCGACCTCGGCTACAAGGACTGCTCGCTGCAGCCGTTCGACGACGCCGCGACCTACGGCAAGAGCTTCAAGGACAAGCTGCTGGTGGTCGAGGGCATCGATCACCTGTCGAATGCCAACGGCCACGACTCGGCGGGAACCATCCTCACCGGCAGCACCATCGACGGCACCGCCAGGCGCCCCGCCAACTCCTCGCTCGACCAGTACCTGGCCGTGACCAAGGCCTTGGGCAAGGACACGCGCATCACCAGCGTGAACCTGGGCGTCGGTAACGACGCCACCGATCCCGGCCTCACGCTTTCCTACGGCGAAGGCGGCGCGCCCTTGCCCAAGATCATCGATCCAGTCGCCGCGTTCCATCTGCTGTTCGACGGCCTGGCGGTGAGCTCGGACCCGACTGCCATGGCCGCCGCCGAACGCAAGCGAAAGCTCGGCCAAAGCGTGGTCGACTACGTGCGCTGGGACGTCACGCGCTTGCGCACGGGCTTGGCGCAGAACGAGCAACAAAAGCTCGATCAACACCTGAACGCGCTCACCGAAATCGAGAAACAGCTCGGCTCGGGCATGATGAACAATGGCCCCAAGTGCACCGTACCGAGTGTCCCAGACGCCAGCAAGTTCCCGAAGCTCAAGCAATACAACGGCGGCGAGCCGTATTTCGACGCGATCACCGACGCGCACATCGACATCTTGGCGCAAGCCTTGGCCTGTGACGTCACCCGCTTCGGCACGCTGTTTTTGAATGATTTGTCTTACGCCAACAATCCGCTGATGTTGCCGGCGGACAATCATGGCTCGGTCGCGCACACGTACAACGCTTCCACCGTGGGCAACAACAACATCACCCAAACGGGTGACGCCGCCAGCTGGCTGCCGCTCGCGAAATTCAATAAGTATTGCTATTCCAAGGTCGCGCGTTTGATGCAGAAGCTCGACCAGCTCGGCATCCTGGACAGCACGATCATCTACGTGACCAGCGACATGGGCAACCCCGCGCTACACAGCACCCGCAACGTGCCCACGGTGCTGGCCGGCGGCGCGAACGGCAAGTTCAAGATGGGCCGGCGGCTGAAGATGAACCCGGATTGTCCGAGCACGGACATGTGGTGTGAAGGCAAGGCCAGCTATACCCCCACCACCAACAGCAAGATCTTGGTCTCGATCGCGCAAGCCTTCGAGCAACCGGTCGAGTCCTTCGGCACACAGCCGATCAAGGCCAACACGACCGGCGCCCTCAGCGCGATGATGGCCTGAGGCCACTTGCACTGAAGCGCCGCTGCTCAGCGCCTGCTATTTGCAGGTTTCGTAGGTCACGGTCGCGCGGATGAAGTCGACATACGCGCGCTCGTTGCCGGCGGTGTCGAGGTAAAGCGGGGTGAGTCCGATGCCGAAACCTGCGGCGTTCACGAGGTCGGGCGTCCAAGTGGCCCCCCAAAGATCGGTCGCGCCGCCATAGACCTCGGCATGGAAGGCGCTCGTCCAAGCTTTGGTGTGCCCGCGATCGAGGCCGGTGGGAACGCCGTTGGCGAGCGCGCGCACGCTGTAGTCGGCAATCATGTTCTCGGAGCCCGCCGCCTCGTTGATCGAGAAGCTGATGCCGAGGATCTTGGCGTCGCTCGGGATCTCGAATTGGAAATTGCTGGCCAGCAACTGGTCGCGATACGGGTTATTGACCATGATGATCCAAACCGAGGACTCTTGCGTGTTGCCTTCGGTCAATAGCTGATCGAAATCCACCCAATAGGTCGGCGGCAGGCAATAATCCGACGAGCTGTCGACGCACTCGGAAGCGGCGCACGAGGCTTGAGTGCCGCCCGCGGTCACGCAAGCAGCCGAGCAGTCAGCCGCCGTCGTGCAAGCATGGCTATAGAGCGGGTAGTAGTCCTTCGTGTAGTCGCCGGCGAAGCCCGCGCTCTTGCCGCTGCGCGCAGAGCGCGTCTGGCTGATCGTCGAGCAGCCGGCAGCACTTGCGGCACCGGTGCCCGCTTGGCCGTTGCCCGCTCCGCCCGTGGCAGTGCCGCCAGCTGCGACGCCGCCCGTTGCAACTCCGCCTGCTCCGCCGCTCGCGGCTCCGCCAACTTGTGGAGGCCCGCCTGCTGGGTCCGTCGCTCCACCCGTTGCGGCGCCTGCGTGCGCGCTGGCAGCGCCACCCTTCGCAGCACCGCCGCTTGCGGTGCCGCCCGCGCCGCCCGATGCCGCATGCGCGCCGCCGCTTCCGGCTGTACCCGTGGAAGCTCCTGCGATCGAACTCGCACCGGCCGAACCGTCCAACTGGCCATTGCCGCCACAAGCCACGACCCCAGGTGCAATCTCGAGCACACACGCGAGCAAACCCAACCGACGCAAGACCATTTCAAGCTTCCCAATCTGTGCTGACTATTCGAAGCGGCCTGCCCGCCCCTAGCCCCAGCGTAGCCGGACCGGGCGCGCCGCGCACGAACAACGCGCGCCGCCATGCCCGCTGCGCCAATGGCGCGCTCGAGCGGCCGCCTCGAGGCAAAATCACTTGGCGAGCTCGCAGATCGAGACGTCGTCCAACTCCCATCGGAGCGGGATGGACGTGAATTTGACCAACCGGCCATGCACAATCACTTCCTGCCCTGTCGCGAGCACGCTGCAGCAGAGTCGCGACTCGTCCCCAGTGCAACCGAAGCCTTCGAGCGGGAGGGCCTTCTGCTCGGCGTAAAGCTCTGCCCCAACCCTGTATTTGTTACAACAGGTTCCCTTGGAACATTGGACTGAAGTCGAGAAGAACGCATCGGAGAACTCGAGACGACCACTCAGATCGACGACCTGATCCTCGAAGTCGAGCGCGTGGGCGATGAACTCTGCCCAGGGGCGCGCGGTCTTGCTCGACTCGCACCGCTCGAGCGGCGTGGCTTTCGTCGTGCACTTTCGATGGATTAGACACTGTGGGGTCCACGACCCGGATTCGTCGACGACCGCGTATTGATCCATCTTGCGCGCGCGCATGCGGGGGGGAGAGGGGGCGCTGGTCGCCCCGCTGATCGATGCGATTGGTGGTGCCGACCCGGATGGGGGTGCAGTCACGCTGATGGCGGGGGCACTCGCGCTGGTCGTCTTTGCCGTGCCATCACGGTGCGGCGGCGACTCGCGACAGCCGCCGAGCAGGCACAGCGCACACAGCGCGCGAAACCAGCATTCGCCCGTCGAAATCACCTTGTGACAGGCTAACGCGTCGTCCCTGGACGGCCCACGACAATCGTGCAGGGCTTTTCGTCGAAGGGCGCGGAAGCAACGATATGCTTGACGCAATTGATCGCGGTGGAGGACGCTGCATGGCGATGTTTCGGCGGACTCTGGCGGTAGCCACCACTTTGATTTTCTTCGGCTGCGGCAGCTCGAATTCCGACGGCGGAGCGGCTGGCGCTCCTGCGGGCGGCGCCGGGAAGAGCGGAGCGCCGACCGACAGCGCGGGCGCGGCGAGCGGGGGCTCGAGCAATGCGGGTCGAGCCAACGCGGGCGAGGCCAATGCGGGTGAAACCAACGCGGGTGAAACCAACGCGGGTGAAACCAACGCGGGCGCAACCAGCTTTGGCGGCTCGAGCGCGGGCGGCGGGACCACGGCGTCGGGCGGAGTCAGCGGCGGCGGAAGCGGAGATTTGCCGCCGCTCGACCCGAGTGCGGATGCTCGCAGCCTGAGCGACAGCGATAAGGCGGTGCTGTGCGACTGGGTGAACGACAAGCTGGGCGGCTATGGGGCAATGTTCGAGTGCTCGCCAGGCATGACCGTCATGAACGACCCGAGCCAGGCGATTTGCATCTCCTACTTCTTGAATTTTCGCTGTGAAGTGACAGTTGCGGACGTGACGACCTGCACACTCGCGCGCGCACCCTCACATGCCTGTAACGCGGAATTCGACACTTGCCATCAGCTGTATTGTCAGTAGGCGCGGGGGCGGGTTCCGTTCAGTGAGCGGTCGACTTCGGGGCTGCTCCACACGTTGCTTCGCCGGTCTTCCGTCCCAACCCTTCCGCGCTCGTGGCGTCATCGATACCGGCGACGACGAAAAAAGCAGCGCGCCGCAATGCACACCCTGAGCTAGAACCTCATGGGTGAAACCTAGTCGCTTCACGGGCGCGAAGCGACGCCCGAGCTAGACTCGCTCGACGAGTCAGATGTCAGACGGGCACTGGATCGATTCGTAACGGAATTGGGGGTTGTCGGCCGCCGCGTACCAATCCACGAACCAGATGCAGCCTTTGCGCAGATCGCCGTCGGGCAGGAGCATGCACTTCTGGCGCACGCAGTCGCGCTTGGCGGAGTAGCTGCCCGTGCAACCGGTGAGGAAACCGCCCTGAGTGGGGCCCAGATCGGAGGCGCTCACCTTCCACTGATTCGGGCAGGTGTTGGCGTTTTGGCCCACGCCGCCGCCGGGGATCATCATGTCGAATTGATTGCCCGCGACGTCACCACCGGTGTTGCTGACCTTGACGATCATGTGCTTGCCGAGCAGCTGTTTCGAGCCCGGATCATTGGCGGCGAATTGACCGGTGCCAGTGAATTGCAGGTGATAGCAAGTGCCGCACTGCGGGTTTGGCACTGCGACGTAGCCGTAGGCAACGTAGTCGCCGATCGCGCGCGGCGCTTGGCTGTAGCAAGTGTACGCGGAGCCGCCGCTGCATGCGCTGCCGCCACCGTTCTGCGAGACACCGTCGGCACCGCACGACTTGATGTTGCCGTTGGTCGAGCAGTGCGGCTTGCAGCAGTCCCAGTAGCGGCTCGCCCACATGACTTTGTTCGACGTGGGAACATCGGGCAGCTTGGGCCCTGGACCGAGCCCGGTGCTGAACACGCCCATGCCACCGCTCCCACCACTGCCGCCAGAGCCATTGGGGTCCTTGCACTTGCCACAGCTCTTCAAGCAGTAGCCCACGCCCGTCAGCCAGGATGCGTCGCAGTCTTTGGGTTCGTTAGCGCCCTTGGTGGCGTCCCAGTCCGGCCAAATGGAGCAATCGCCATCCTTCACGTGGTCGGGGTGTTGCACGTCAGTGCACGGGGGGGGAGCCATACCGCCCGTGCCGCCGCCGCCGCTCAGCCCGTCGACGCCGCCGGTTGCAGGGTTGCCGCCCGCTGGCGTCGGCGGAGCGCCGCCCCCGCCGCCCAGAGTGATCGCTGGAGCGCCCGAAGATCCGGCGCTCAGCGCACCTGCTGCGCCTGCGCTCGCATGTGCACCCGCGCTCGTGAATGCGCCGCTCGCGCCAGGTGGTGTTCCGCCTACGCTCCCGCTATCGCAAGAGGCGAGCGGCAGAACGAAGAGCACCCCCATAACGGCAAGGCTGAAGACGTGTCGCGGCTTGGGCACCAACATCTGAATTCGGTATCATTTGAGGGCGATGGAGGCGAACAAGATTCGACCCTGGAAAAATCCAGTATTTGTCCGTCAGCGCTCGGACATGCGCTGCCTGGTGCCCGCGCGGTTCGGGTACGCGCGCTCTCAACTCAAGGTTTGCGCGGATTTTTGGCGGCCGTGGGCCGCTCGTCGTTGAATTCGCCAGGGACCTTGCCAATGCGCGTGATCTCGCTTTCGTCGTGCACGCTCGGCCCGGTGTCGCTCGGGCCGATCACCTCGATGACGTGCGCACCGATTTGAATGCGATCACCGATCGCCAGGCGCTGCAGGCCTTGGATGCGGCGCCCGTTCACCATCACGCCATTTCCGCTGCTCAGGTCCTGGATCGCGGCACTGGCGTCGCTGACGATCACGCGCGCATGCTCGCGTGAGATCTGCGGGTCATCGAGCACGAGATCACAGGTGGATTTTCGACCGATCGTGATGGAGCCGGCGCTGAGCAGCAGCGTGCGATACCCCATCTTGAGCCGCAGCAAGCGATTGCGCGCGGGGCCGTTCTTGGATGAGCCGGATCCGGACGAGTCCACTGTTCTCAAAGCTAACACGATCAGGGGCGAAGGGCGCGCCAGCCCCCATTTTTTCGCGGGCAAGTGCCGCTTTCACAGGCGATTTCCGGGGCAATGTCGGATTGTGTCGCTTGTGTCGCCTGAGCCGTGCGCGGCTCTCACTCCGTCCGGCTGCGCGCGCGTCGGCTGCGCGCGCGTCGGCTGCGCGCGTCATGGCGGCGCCGTGTCACGGTGCTTTCACGGCGTTCAAGGCGACCAGGTGCCCTTGCCGATGTCCAGCTTCCAAGAGGCGTAAAACTTCGGCAGCGAGGCAGTGTTCCCTTCGATCACGAGCGGCTGCACCACGAGCGTCGCCAGCGAGTTGTTCTTGCCGGTGGTTTTTCCGGTTTGGTCGTCGGCGTTTTGCCAATGATCACCGAAATAGACGTAAACCGTGCCCTCGCTGCCCACCACCGGCAAGACGAAGGTGCTCTGCGAGATCCAGGTGTGCGCATCCGCTGGCGCGATCAAGCCTCGCTTCGTCCATGGCCCGGTCATGGACGGGGCGCTGGCGTATTCGTTGTCATTGGCGCGCCAGCCCGTTTTGTTCGACATGATCCAGAAGTAGGAATCGCCGGCCTTGAACGCGGTGGGCGATTCCATGCCGTTCATCGCGCTGTAGGCGGTGTCCGACGTCCAACTGTGGCAATCGTCGGCCAGTTTGTAGACGTGCCCGCTCTCGGTAATGACATAGGGGTGGTTGTCGGCGTCGACCAGCGCGCTCATGTCGCTGTGCACGGCTTTTACGCCGTCTTTATTGGTCAGCGGGCCTTGATACTTATAGTCGCCGTTGATCGTCGCGCTCGTGGCGTACACGACCTCTTTGTCGGTCTGGTAATCGATCGACGCTGCGTGGGCATAGAGCACGAATTCACCCGTGCTCGGGCATTTGATGATGTGCGGGCGTTCCCCGATGCGATTGGGGCCGAGCTCACCGCTCGCTTGCTGGGGCAAGATCAGCTTCTCGAATTTCCAGGTCACCAGATCCTTCGAGGAGTACATGGAGACGCCGTGGAAGCTGTTGTTGGTGTCGTAGGACGCGCTGGCGGAATAAACGAAGTATTCACCCGACAAATAGAAGGTGTCCCCGACCTGGTTGACGCCGCCGCCGTGCGCGTTGACGAGCGCGCCCTTGTCGTCGTGAAACGCGACCCCGCCTTCGAGCGTGCCGGTGATGACCGAAACGCCCGCGCTGCTGGTCCCGGTGCTCGCGCCCGCGGCGCCCGACCCTGCGCCCGACCCTGCACTCGAAGCGCCGCCGCTCCCGCCCGCATCGCCGGAGCCGCCTGCCTTACCAGAAGGCGCGGGTGCGCCCGCGCTGCCCAGCACGCCGCCCGTGGCCGCAGAAGCGCTCGAACCCGCCGCCGCGGCCGGCGCGCCACCCGTCCCCGCAACGCCGCTGGGAGCGCCGCCAGCGCCACTGCCAGCATGCGCAGCCGGGTCGTTGGCGCCCGCGCCGGGGGGCGAGTCATGGCTGGGCGAAGAACAGGCGAGCACGCCGCCGAGGACCAAACCAACGGCACGCGCCGAGAGGGGGAGAGCTACGGATTTCATGGTCTTGTCGCGCCCGAGCGCGATGCGAGCCGTGCCAGACTCAAGGGGTGAAAGCCGGCTGAACCTTGGCGAAAAATTGCCAGCAACAGCCGTGACTGTAGCCGAACGCAACCCACGACGGTAGCCAGTCGAGCTGCCTCGACCTGCCCTCGCGCCCGACCGCATCGCGCGCATGGCACACGCAGCGGTCTTTCGGCGCCGTGAAAAGGCCGCTCGCCAGCGCACCCTTACATCGACGATGAGGATCCCGTTCTCGCGCAAAGCTCGCGCGGTGCTGCTGCTGGCACTGGCATTTTTCATCATTTTTGCTTGCGGGTCGGAGCCGACACGCGTCGACGGCACGGCTGTGGGCGGCGGAGCGAACGACGCGGCAGCCGGGGCCCCGCCGAACGGCGCTGTTGGCGTTGGCGGCAGAACGAGCAGCGCGGGCGCGAGCCAGGGTGGAGCGAGCCAGGGTGGAGCGAGCGCGAGCAATACGGCAGGCACGAACGCGGCGGGTCAAGCAGAGAGCGCGGGCGGGAGCTCACGAGCGGGCAGTGGCGGTCGCGCCAGCGCCGGTATGGATGCGGCGGGTGCGGCGGGTAGCCCGAGCAGTGCCGCGGGCGCGGGTTCGGCTGGCGGCGTGGGCGGCGTTGCGAGCGGCGGCGGTTCAGCGGGCGCGCTCCCCACGGTCACCGTGTGGATCGCTGGGGACTCCACGGTCGCCAACGGTGGACCATGCCCGATCGGCTGGGGCGCGCAATTCAAGGCACTGTTCAACGCCAAAGTGTCTGTCACCAACAGTGCCGTTGCCGGTCGCAGCGTGCGCACTTGGATGTACGACGTTCAGGACAGCAAAGACAGCGCGGGCGAGTGCAACCTGGCCAAGGACGCGCAAGGCAACCCGACCTTGCAAGCGCGCTACAGCGCGCTCTTGAATGGCATGAAGAGCGGGGATTACCTGCTCGTTCAATTCGGCATCAACGACGGCGATTCTGCGTGCCCGCGTCACGTGGGTGCGAGCGCCTTCAAGACCAGCTACGGCGTGCTTGCCCAGGCCGCCAAAGATCGCGGGGCGCAAGCGGTCTTCATCACTCCGGTCAGCCAGATTGCCTGTAGCGGCAGCACCGTCACCAAGAACACGCGCGAACCGTACGTGACCGCGACCAAAGAGAGCGGCACGCAATTCGGAGTGCCGGTGATCGACTTGAACTCGCTCAGCACCGCGCTCTATCAGTCGCTCGGTTTTTGTCCCATCCCCGGCGGCAGCGACGTCAGCGCTTCGACGACCGGCGCCGTCGGCGCGTTCTTCTGCGACGATCACACGCACTTCGACACGACCGGCGCGCAACAAATCGCAAAATTGGTCGCCCAGGGCGTGCGTGAGCAAAAGCTCGGTCTCGCCGCATATTTGCAGTAACGCGCGCTAGCGACGCCGTCGCAGCGCTGCGAACGCAGCCACGCTCACGAACAGCGCGAGCAGGAACGGCCAGCCTTGCCAGTGCTCCGCAGCGCGCGGCACGGCGGCGGGCAGCGGCGTTGACGACGCGGCCGGGGACGCGGACGGCGACGATGACGGAGGCCAGGACGGAGCGCCGATTGCTTCACCCTCCGGGGTGATCGGCAGCTCCAGCCGAGCATCGCCGCGCCGCAACAGTTTTTGACCGAGGAAGCTGCGTTGCCCGGTGACCGTCAGCACGATCCCGCCGGCTTCCGGCAGCTCCTTCAGGCGCAATGCGTCGAAGGTGAGCGGACCATGGACCGGTCGGTCATGGACGGCTCGCACCTCGAGATCGTCTTCGGGGCTCAGCGAGAGCGAAAGCGAGCGCACGCTCAGGCTTTGTCCCCCAGACGTGACCGCGTAATAATCGCGTGCGCAGCGCTCGAGCTCGCGACGAAAGCCCTCGAAATCACTGCGCACGAGCCGGCGCGCAGGAGCCGCCTTCGGAAGGCACAGGCGCACCGCGCTGTCGAGCGACAGCGTCGTGTGTACGTTCAGCCCGCCGGCATCGAGGTGCGCGTCGGTGGTGATCTCGAACGGATCGTGCGCGCTCGCCCGAGCCGCAAACAAAAGCCCGCACGCCAGGCACGGCGCCGCGATTCGCCAGAGCTGACTCAGCACGGAAGCATGCGCTATTTGACCGTGATCGCCGGCGCGGGCGGCGCGGCCATGCCACTACCGATGTGAAAGCCCGGGTGCGGCGGCTGATTGTACGCCGTCTGCTCGGCCGTGACTTGCATGCGGTATTGCGGATCGTGCATCAAAGTGTAGATGCGGCGCTTGGTCAGCGCGGTGGTGGTGTAGATGCGCAGCGCGCTGCTGTCCGTGGTGCGCCACACCACCTCTTCGCGCCAATCACCGTACAAGTCAGCGGTCAGCGCGGGTGTGGATTTCGTGCCGTTGTTGGAGGTGACGCCCGAGGCCGTGAGCAGTCGAGTAGTCTTGCCGGCGGCGTACTTGTCGATGTGGTTCGAGTCTTCGAGCTCACGCGTTTCGTCTTCGTCCCAATAGACCAGGAAATTCTGCGAGCCCGGCGCCGCGCCCAAATTCATGTTGCTCGTGGCCGAAAACAGCCCGCTCGTGCTGGAGGCCCACATTTCCGCGCCGGGATTCGAGGCATCCACGTCGTCTGCCACGCAGCGCCCGGTATCGGCGCCGTTCACCGGACCTTGCTGGATGATGGCGCACGTCTTGGCGTCACGCACGTGATAGGCCGGATGCTCGCCGTCTTCATTGCACATGAAAAACTCGAGCCCGGGGCGAGACGGAATCAAGTCACCGACGTGTTCGGCGTCGCCGTGGTTGAAGCCGGTCGAGCACAAGCCCGCGCCCGTGTTGTCGATGGCTGCCGCGCCGTACATGATCTCTTGCCCGGGATCATCATCGACGTTGGCGATCGTCATGCTGTGCGAGCCTTGACCAGTGTAGGGATGTCCGGCGGCGTCTTTCGGCGTCGCGTTGCTGTCGAATTTCCAAAGCTGCGTCAGTTTGCCGTCGCGAAAGTTCCAGGCGCCGAGCGTGGCGCGCGTGTAATAGCCGCGGGCCATGATGAAGCTCGGCAGCCCGGTCGCGTCGAGGTAGGCCGCGCTCGACAAGAAGCGATCCACGCGATTGCCGTAGCTATCGCCCCAAGAGCTGACGGTGCCGCGCGCTTGGTCGAAGTCCACGGTTGCCATCTCCGCGCCCGTTTGGCCATTGAACACCGTGAGGTACTCCGGGCCACTCAGGATGTAGCCGTCTGCATTGCGGTAGATCATGCTGTCGCTGTCGTTGGCGGCAGGACCGAGATGCAGGTATTGGCCCGTGCCATCCTTGGTTCCGGGCGCGGTTTTTACGGCCATTTCCGCTTTGCCGTCGCCGTCGAAGTCGTACACCACGAACTGCGTGTAGTGCGCGCCGGCGCGAATGTTGGGCCCGAGATCGATGCGCCACAGTCTCGTGCCGTCGACCTTGTACGCGTCCATGAACACGTTGCCGGTGCAGCCCGCTTGCGAGTTGTCCTTCGCGTTCGAAGGATCCCACTTGAGAAAAATCTCGTACACGCCGTCGCCATCGGCGTCACCTGGACTGGCATCGTTCGCGCTGTAGGTGTAGGCCTCGCTGGCAGTGGGACAAGACGCGGGAGTGGATCCGCCCGCGGGCACTTGCAACGGCACGGTCAAGTACTGTTGAGAGAGAACCTTCGCGGTTTCCGAAACAGCGCCCTCGACGCCATCGATCACCGGGCGCACGCTGTACATCGAGCCGCTCTTGCCGTCCTTGTCTTGATAGTTGGTGCTATCGGTCACATTGGCGACCTTCGCGCCGTCGCGATACAGGTCGTAGCTGACCTTGCTCGGGGTGGTCGCGTCGTACTCGAAGCCGAACATGCGCCAGCCGACGTAGACACCGCTGCCCGTGCTCACCGCAACGAGCCCGCGACTCAGCCGTTCCATGCGGTAAAATCCGCTACCACCGGTGTTGCCGCCAGTGCTGCCGCCGGTGTTCGGAGCGGACCCACCTGCACTGCTACCCCCCGCCACGGCGAGTGTCCCCGCGCTGCCGGTGGGCGCTCCCGCGACACTCGCAGCGCCGCCGAGCTCGCCGGAAGCTCCTCCAGTCGCGAGCGTGCCCCCGACGCCCGGCGCGCCCGCCCCGCTCGGCAGATTGCCCGTGGCGCCCGCTCGATTAGCGCTGCCCGAAGTGCCGAGTTGGCCGTCGTCGCCGCCACTGCCGTTCGAAACGGACTTGGACGCCGTGCCGCAAGCCATGGCCCACCCGAAGAGGCTGACCGCGACCAAGCCACTCTGCAGGACGGGGGCTCGGAGAACGTTCTTCATGCGCCCTGACAAGGGTGACCGCGCGGAAAAACTTGTCCGGAGCAGAGCGAGAAAAGACCTTCGCCCCGCGTCCCCTGATCTCGGCGTGCTGGCGCCCGGTTCGAGCTTGAACAACCGCATTTACTTACGTGCGCTGACGCGGCTGTGCGCCGCCGCGTGGGCGGCCTGGGTTCTCGGCTGTTCGAGCGCGAACGACGCGCCCGTGCAGGCGCCCGGCGTGGCGAGCGCTGGCGGTCCGAGCGCAAACGCGGGCTCGAGCGCGGGAGTCGCTGGCGGAGGCAGCGTCGCCATTGCCGGCGGCGGCGCGCTCGCTGCGAGCGGCGGCGGAGCGAGCAGCGGGGGCAGCAGTGGTTCTGCCGGCTCCGCGTACGCGGGCGCACGGACGAGCAGCGGCGGGGATGGCGCCAGCGCGGGCTCTGCGGGAGCGAGCTCGAGCGCGGGCGCGAACTCGAGCGCCGGAGCGGGCGCGGGCGCAGGCGCGAGCTCGAGCGCGGGAGCGAGCTCGGCGGGTGCCGCAAATCTGCCTCCGCTCAGCGTGTACATCGCCGGTGATTCGACGGTGTCCGAATACAGCCTCGACCCGCAAGACCCGAAATCGCAGGCGGGCTGGGGACAGATGCTCGGCGCGAACTACGGCAGCAAAGTCAAGGTACTGAACAAGGCCGTGGGCGGCCGCACGGCCCGCCGCTTCATTCAAGAAGGCTCGCTCGCTGCGATCTCGAAGCTCATCCAAGCGGGTGATTACCTGCTCGTGCAGTTCGGCACCAACGACAGCAACACGACCGCCAAGTACACGCTCGACGGCGTCGAATATCCGTACTTTGCCGACGCCCAGAGCGACTTCAAAAGCTACTTACAGCAATACATCGACGGCGCGCTGGAAAAGAAGGCAATCCCCGTGCTGGTCACGCCGCCGCCGCGCAATTCGGCCTACTGTAACGGCCCGCGCTCGCTCGGCAACTACGGGCAAGCCATGCTCGAGCTGGGCAAAACCGACGCCATCGCGGTGGTCGATCTCGGCCTAAAAACCCACGCCTATCTGGCGGCGATCTGCCCCAAGCCCGCGAGCGCCAGCGCAGAGACGTTCTTCAAAATCAACGCCGACCAAAGCATCGACGGCACACACTTCCAAGAGAACGGCGCGCGCATCATGGCCGGCTTCGTCGCCGACGGCATCGACGAAGCGAAGCTCGGCCTGAGCGCCTATCGCAAACACTGAGCCGCCTCGCTCGCGCACATGGCAGCGAAAACACCAAGCAAGAACACCCTCGCGCAAGAAAGACAAAGTGTGTGCGCGAACAGCGCGCGAACTCTATTTTCTTGCGCGAGACCCTGATCTTGGCGACGGGCGACGGCCCTCAGCGCTGGGCTTCCAGGGCGCGCTTGGCAAGATCGCGGTATTTGCCTTTGGGATAGCTCGCGAGGTAGCGGCGCGCGTATTCGGCAGCGCGCGGATCGTGGCGAGCGGAGGCGGCTTCGATCGCGAGGGCGAGCGCGTCACCCGAGAGCGTGCCCCGGGGGTTGGTCTTGAGGTAGTCGTTCAATAGCGCTTGCGCGCGTGCGGGATCGCGCTCGGTGCGCAAGGCTTGAATTGCTTCGACCACGGGCGTCGCGTCTTCACCCGCTTCCGGACGCGAGCGTGCGGTCTTCGGCTGAGCGCGAGGCGCAGCCGTATTGGGCACTGCTGCCGTGGGCTCCGGGGCTGCGGGCACCGGCGGTGCGAGCTGTGCCGGCTCGGCAGAGGGCGCTGCGGGAGCGATTTCGTGCGCGGGGTCAGGGAGCGCGCTCGAGCCGAGCTTTCGTGGCTTTGGCAGGCGGGCGGCGGGCGCGATGTTGGGTGCGCTCGCGCTGGGCGGCGCAGCGAGCCCCAAGAAGCCCGAACCGTGCAGCACATAGCGCTGACCGAGCTCGGCCATCGCGGTGCCGCTGATCAGCAAGGTGGCGATCACCAGCGGACGCAGCCAAAAGCGACCCGAGCGCGGGCTCAGCTTGGCCCCGCGCTCCAAACGCACCCAAATCCGGCGCTTGCGGAAGGGATCGACCTGGAACGGCGCCGCGCTCGAAAGCAGCTCGGACAAGCGGCGATCGCTGCTGTCCAGGCCCTCTTGCTCGGTCAGGCGCTTCATCATCCGCGCCCTTCCGCTGCGCGGCGTGGAGCGCGTGCGGCGCGCGCTCGGCTCTCGTGCTTTTCGAGCGAGGCTTTCAGCTTCTTGCGCGCCTTGTGGATGCGCGCCCAAACCGTGTTCACGGGCACGCCCTGGATGTCTGCGATCTCTTCGCCGCTGTAGCCGTCGATTTCGAACAGCACGACCGCGGCGCGCTCGGACTCGTTCAACTTGCCGAGCAGTTTCTCGAGCAGCACGCGCTTCTCGTTGGTCTCGAGACAGTCCGCGGGCGACGCGCTGCCCGCGCTGAGGCTTTCGGACAACGGCACTCGCCCGAGCAACAAATGCTTGACCCACAACAGACGCCTGAAATCTCGCACGCGATGACGAGCGATTTGGTACAGCCAGCCGGCGACATTTTGGCCGTCGAAGTCGGGCAAGCGGCGATGAACGACCAGGAACACGTCCTGCACCAAGTCCTCACGCTCGGCTTCCGGACCACCCATGGCTCGAATCCAACGCGAGACGTCGGAAAACCAGCGCTCATAGATGGCGCGAAATTGTAGCGAAGGGCCGGGCGGGGCGAGTGCAAGCGCCGCTTTTTCGGCGCTTTCCGCGAGCCATGTTTGGGCCTGGCTGGTACCCGGCATTGCTGTTTCAAGGGGCTCTTTCAAGCGAACCTTTCAGAAAAGGTAGAGTGCCCCAGCCAAAAGGGGATCGTGGAACGCGCGCCGTTCCAATCAGGATATCCTGTCCCGGTTCGCCCTGCCATGCGTGTTCGCTCTCGGTCGCTCCTCGCCATCCGCTTGCTCGGCATTTGGCTGTCAATCCGAGCAGCGCCCGCGCACGGCCAAATACCCGACAAGCGCGAGCCCGTCTCCAGCGCGCCGGCACAGTTCGTCTTCGGCAGCTTGGATTGCCCCGATCCCAAAACGGTACAGCAGGCCGTGCTGAACCTGATCCCCGCCGAGCGCCACGCGCTGCTCGCGCGCGGCGTGCGCGTCGAGCTCGAAGATTTGGGCGAAAGCTACCGCGTCACGGTTTGGAAGGATGGCAGCTCGGTCAAAAAACTGTACTCCGATCCGGCACGTGAATGCGACGGGCGCGCGCGCTTTGCGGCCGTGTTCACGGTACTGACCTTGATGCCTCCGGAGCTCGGCGCCGAACCGGTCGTCGAATCCAAGCCCGAACCCGCGCCGCCGCTCGCGAAAGCGCCGACCGCGCCCGAACCCACGGCAGCCGCGCCCCCCACTCCGCCGCACGCGGCGGTGTTGCCGCCGTTCGTCCAGCTCGAGCTGAGCGCGCTCTATGCCTATGCCCCGGCGATCCTCGAAGCACCCACTATCCACTCGTTCGGCGGCGAACTGCGTCTGGCGCTGGGGCGGGGTGCGCTCGCGGGCACGCTTTCGGTCGGCTACACGGCTCGCGCCAAGTTCGAGCTGGATGGCGTGCAGGGCGAGCTCTCGCGCATCCCGCTGAGCGCCGGCGTGCGGCTGCGAAGGGACTTCGAGGCCTGGTCGCTGAGCGCCGATCTAGGGCTTTTACTGGTCGCCGAGCGCGTGCGCGCGAGCAACTTGCTCACGACCGAGCCGCACGCTTCGGCGAGCTTCGGGTTGCGCGCCGGCGTCCAGCTCGCGCGCCAGTTCGGGCCGCACTTTGCTCCGTTTTTGGGCACGTTCGTGTGCTTCGCGCCGAGCCCGAGCGAGCTGTCCGCGTTACCGCAGGGCGTGCTCGGCAACCTTCCTTACCTCTGGCTGGGCGGCGCCGCAGGCGTATCGTTTGGGTTGTAAGACGATGCCTGGTCGTTTTCTCTCACGCTCCGTAGCGCGCACGACTTGCCTCTTCTTCTTCGTGCTCAGCGCGGCTTGCTCGCCGACGCTCGACCTCGGCAGCAACGTGCTCTGGGCGACCGATCACGAGTCCGGCGAGCTCGACGACTGGTACGCGGACGGCAATGGCGGCTTGCTCTCGGACGCGAACAGCACCGTGGAAATCGCGGACGGCCCCGCGCACAGCGGTCGATATTCACTGAAGCTGAGCGATCTCGCGATGAGCGATTCGGAAGGCGCCGGGATCTACCGCGAGCTCACGTCTCCGCCGGATGCCTATTACAGCGCTTGGTATTACCTGCCGAGGTTGTATCAAACCAACTCGCAGTGGACGATTCAGAAGTTTCGTTCGCGCCTGGACTCCGACCCGAACGCCATCAGTCACGGCCACGATCTGAACTTGCGCACGCTACCCGGAGGGCAGGTCATTCTGTACGTGTTCAGTCACGATCCGGAGTATTTGCAGGCACCCTTGGCCGATCCGCCCGCGTTCGTGCCGGTCGAAACTTGGTTTCACGTCGAGGTGTTTTATAGCCCGCGCACGGACGAGACCGGAAAGCTCTCGATCTGGCTCGACGATCGTCTGGTGTACGATCTGTCACATCGCCGCACCACGGGCTCGGACGACGTGCTGTGGAACCCGTGCAACATCGGTGAAGACATTCAGCCTGCGCCGCCCATCTTGTATCTGGACGACGCGGCCATCAGCCTGACGCGCGTGACCCGCCATGGCACGCTGTTCTGAGCGTCAGTGTTCGCTTTGCGCCAGGTTCGCGCGCACGCGTTCGGGCGCGCGCAGCGGCACGCCGTCACCGAGCTGGCCGTCATTGGCTCGCTCGGAATGATCGAAGACCACGCTGCCAGCGCTCTCGTCGAACGTCAGATCGAGCACCAGCCCGGGCTCGGCTCCCGAGAAATTCCCGGCGAACTCCGCGGCGAGTTGCTCTCCGCTGCGCACTGTTTCGAACACGTGCACGTCGTCCAGGAGGCCTTGGAACTGGTCGCGCTTGCCATCCAGAGTGCCGAGCCAAGAGGTCGTGGGCGTGCGCTTGTCGGGGGGCTCAGCCGAGCTTGCGACCAGCGCTCCGTCGACATAGAGCTGATTGGTGGTGCCGTCGAAGGTGTACGCTGCGTGGTGCCACTTACCTGTGCTGATCGCGTTCTTGGCCGCCACCAGCTGTCGATCGCCGTACACTCGCCAAGCTCCGAGCAAGCCCTGTCGCAGCCCGAGCTCGATGCCGCTGTCGAAATCCTTACGCAAGGTGAGCAGTGCCGCGCGCTCGGCCAGCGTGTCGACCATGAACCAGAGTGAGAGTGTCTGCTCGTGCCGACCGTCCGGGAATTGCGCGGTGGCGCACGTTGCGTAGTCGTCGACGCCGTCGAACGAGAGCGCGAAATTTTGGCCTGAATCCTGGAACTGACGCGAAAGGTGGTCGGGCCCCATGTCGGCGCGTGACTCCGTGCACGCTCCGAGCAGCGCGAATGCGGCCAACGCGGCCAACACGACAGACGCAGCGAGCGAGGGGCGATGACTCACGGAAAGAGTGTAGCACTCGGACAACGGCCGGCGCGCTTACAGCCGAATGCGGCTCGTCTGTGGGCCGCGTTGCCCCTGATAGCTGCTGCCGCGCTCGGCCGAGCCATAGGGCATTTCAGCGGGCGACTTGAGCTCGTGGAACACGAGCTGCGCCACGCGCATGCCCGGATACAGCTTGACCGGGATCGGACCGATGTTCGAGAGCTCGAGCGTGATTTGGCCTTCGAAACCCGGATCGATGAAGCCCGCCGTGGCGTGGATCACGACCGCGAGCCGACCGATGCTGCTGCGCCCATCGACCGTGGCCACCAGATCTCGGGGAATGGCCACTTCTTCGATCGTGGAGCCGAGCCCGAACTCGCCCGGATGCAGCACGAATGCTTCTCCCGGCGGCACGCGCAGCCGCTGACTCGCGGCCAAGAGCGTCTGCGGGTCGCGCGGATCGAGGCACGAGACTTGGCTCGGACGGTAGACCACGAACTCGTCCGAGAGCCGCACGTCGATGCTGGCTGGCTGAATTTGCAGCCGTTCGTCTTCGAGCGGTCCGACCTTCAGCTCCCCTCGGGCCAAGCGCGCGCGAATGTCGGCGTCTGACAGGATCATGCACGGAACATTAGCAGACCCGGAACCTGCCATGGGCCACGGCGCAAGCGCACCGTGACGCCGAAGGCTATGCCGCCCGCGACGCCACGCGTGACCATCAAAAAAACTCCCGAAACTTCCGCGGAACTAATACGGGAAGCCGGGCACGCTGACGGCAATCGAGTACACGCCGCGCTGGCCTTCCGTGCCCTGCGCGGTGATGTACAGCGTCTTGTGATCCGCGCCGCCGAAGGCCACGTTGGTGGTGTTGCCCGCGCCGCTGGCCAGCGCAATCGTCGTGAGCAACGCGCCCGCGGGCGAGTACACGCGCACGTTGCTGGCGCCGTTACCGGCGACGAACAGATCACCCGCGCAATCGACGGCCATGCCGTCACCGCCGCTGCCCGCCACGAAGTCCGAAGCGGCGCTCAGCGAGCCGTCGGCCATCACCGTGAACTTCTTCAGGCCGGCGTTGTTGGCGCTCACGTACAGCGTCTTCTCGTCGGGCGACAGCGTGACCCCATTGGGTGGAGTTGGAGCGTCCGCGATGGCGCTCACGGTGCGAGTCGGCGCCGGCGTGACGCGATACAGGCGCTCTGCGCCCTGCGGATTGGCGCTGTTTTGATAGCTCGGGTCCGAGAAGTAGATCGTGCCGTCGCTGCGGATTGCCAGATCGTTGGGCGAGGTGAAGCGCTTGTTCATGTACATGCTGACGAGCGGCGTGGCGGCGCCATCCGTCAGTGACAGCTGTGAGATCGAACCGTCCTTGTGCACCGCGGCGATCAAGTTGCCGTTGCCGTCTACCGCCAGGCCATTGCTGCCGGCGTCCGCGGCAAAGACCGAGACCGTTCCGGAAGCGATCTTCAAGATGCGCGACGGCGGACGCATGTTGCTGTTGGTCATCTCGGAGAAGTAGAGCGCATCGCCGATCCAGACCGGACCTTCCACGTTCGTCCAGGCGTCCTTGTTGAAGGAGTCCGAAGGCGGTGCGCCCGCCACCTTGCTGGCCATGCCGGATGGTGGTGTGAAGGTGAAGGGGCCTGCTGGGCACTTGTAAGCGGCGCTGCCGCCGCCGGCTCCGCCCGAGCCGCCCGCGTTGCCCGAGCCGCCGCTGCTGCCCGCGCTCCCGGCGCTCCCGGTGCTGCCGCCGCCGACGCTGCCGGCACTGCCCGCCACGCTGCCGCTGCCTGCACCGCCGACCGCCGAGCCGCCGGCGCTGTTCGCGGTACCGCCCGCTGCTGGACCGGTACCAGCGACGTTCGCGCTGCCGCCGCCGGCCTGACCCGTGGGCGAGCCGGCCATACCGTTCGCACCACCTTTGTTCATCATGCCTGCATTCGGGTCACTGCTGGAACCACAGCCAACAGCCAGCAGCCAAACAGACGCACAAGCCAAGCACCGCTTCATCTCGCTTCTCCAGAATACCCGAACGGAATGCGGGTGCTGGAGCGTAGCTCAAACCCGAGCCACGTGAACGATTCGCAGAAACAAAAAATGGCGCGCGCGACGCTCGGTACGAGCTCGTAGGGAAGACTTCTTTCAAAAAGCCGCGGCCGCGCCCACGGGCGTGACGCGACCACGCCAGCATTGAGACGCGGGTGGCGCGCAAGACGAGCGAAGTGCGGCGCGCGTGCTTTCGCGCTAAAAGGCCGAGCGCGAAGATGGTAGCGCTCGATTCGACAGCAACATCGAAGCCTTCGGCTCCGAGTTTCTCGCTGCTGCGCGGCGCGGCAGCGCTGCTGCGCGGCTGGCATTTGTCGTCGCTCGACGCGCCCACGGTGGCGATGACTTGGTGTGCGGCGTTCTCGAGTGTGGTCGGAGTGCCGCTCACTCGCCCCGCGGGGCGTTGGCCGGTCCTGTTCTTGTGTCTTGCGACCTGGCTTTGTTACGTGGGAGATCGCACGCAAGACGCGCGCGCGGCGCGCGAGGCTTCCGAGCTGCGCGCTCGCCATCACTTTTACGGTCGCTGGTGGCGCACGCAACGAGGCTCGCTCGTGACTCTGGTCGGCATGGCAGCGCTCGCTTGTGCCACTACTGGCGTGCTCGGTCTCTCACTGCCATTACTTTTCGACTATGGCGCACTCACGCTGGCTGCGCTGCTGTACTTCGCCTGGGTGCACTCGGGCCGCGAGCGCGGCGCGCGCGTGCTGGCCAAAGAGGCGGTCGTGGCCGTCATCTTCGCGCTGGGTTGCATCCTGCCCGCGTGGTCCAGCGCTTCGACCGCAGTGCGCGCTCAGTTGGCGCCCGCGGGGCTGCTGTTTGCGCTCTTGTGCTGGCTGAATTGCGTCGCCATCGAGCGCTGGGAAGGCTTCGGGATCGTCAGCGTGCGCGCCCATCCTTCGACGCGCTGGGCGGCTCGTCACTTGAGCGCGCTTTCGATCGGCAGTGCGCTGGCTGCGGTGGCGCTCGCCTGCCTTCGGCATGCACTCGGTCGCCCGACGCTGCTTGCGCCCTATCTCGCGGCCGCGTTCTTGTTGCTGGCCGCGCTCGAGCGCTTTCGCCAGCGCCTGTCCGTCGACTCACTGCGCGTCTTCGCGGATCTCGCGTTGCTCACGCCGCTCGTGTGGTTCGTAGCCAAAATCTCGGGCTGATGCGAGAGAGCGCGCTCGCACCGCCGCCCAACTACAGCCGCCTTTCGCGTGTCTACGCGGCTCTGGAATGGCTCAGCTTCGGGCGCGCGCTCGCGCGCCGAAGGAGCTGCTTTCTCGACGATTCGCGGATCGCCGGGGCGCGCCGCGCGCTCGTACTCGGCGATGGCGACGGTCGCTTCACCGCCGCTCTGCTCGAGCGCTACCCCGCGCTCGAAATCATTGCCGTGGATGCGAGCGCGGGGATGCTCCGCGAGCTCGCGCGCCGAGTGAAAGCTCGGACCCCGACGGCTCGGCTCGAGCTGCACTGCGCCGACGTCCGCTGTTGGCCGATCCCGGACGCCCGCTACGATCTGGTCATAACTCACTTCTTCCTCGATTGTTTCACGACTCGAGAGCTGTCGAGCCTGATCGGCAATGTCGCGAGCAAGCTTGCTCCGAACGCGCACTGGCTGGTGTCGGAGTTTGCGATCCCGAGCCATGCGCTGTGGGCAGCCTTTGCCCGCGTCTTGGTGCGCTTCTTGTACTTCATGCAAGGAGTGCTCACCGGTCTCGCGCTGAGGGAGCTCCCCGAGTATCGGGGTGCCCTCGAATCAGCCCATTTCGAGCTCGTCGACTGCGAGCTCGCGCTCGGCGGAATGCTGCGCTCCGAGCTCTGGCAAAAGCGGCGTGTCCGCTAGGAGTATCCTGATCCGATGCGCTTCGTCCATTTGCTCCTGGGTTCCACCTTGCTCTACGCCGCGTGCATCCCGCGTCGCTCGCCCGCCCCCGGCGCTCCTGGCACGCCAGTCGTCGCGTTGCCCCCGGGGACTCCGCCCCCTCCCCCGCCGCCCGTCGCGATCCACCAAGTCTCGGAAATCGAAGCGCCGCCGATCGCGGTGGCGAGCGAACCGGTGCCCGGCTTCATGCGCGGAATCAATTTGGGCAACGCGCTCGACGCGACGCAGGAAGGCGCCTGGGGCGTGACTCTGGACGAAAATCACTTTGCGATGGCCAAGGCGGCAGGGCTCGATCACATTCGCCTGCCGGTGCGCTTCAATGCGCACGCCAAAGACCAAGCGCCGTACACGATCGAAGACTCGTTCTTCAAGCGCGTCGACTGGGCGCTCGATCGAGCCGCCGCCCATGGCCTGTCGATCATCATCGATTTGCATCACTACGACGAACTGATGAAAAAGCCCGCCGCGCACGCCGAACGCGTGGTTGGGCTTTGGAAGCAGGTAGCCGAGCGCTATCGGAACAGGCCTGCGAGCGTCGCCTTCGAGCTCATCAACGAACCTTGCAACGAGCTGAAATCAGCGCTGCTCAATCCGATTCACCAGCGAGCAATCGCCGCGATCCGCGCCAGCAATCCCACGCGATTGATCTTCGTCGATAGCTACTTCTGGGCCGGCGCGGACTACCTGAAAGAGCTCGAGCTACCCCCGGATCCGAACGTGATCGCCTCGTTCCACGAGTATCAGCCGATCTTGTTCACGCACCAAAACATGCCGTTCATGCCGGGCGAGTTCCAAACGCGCGGCGTGGTATTCCCGGGTCCACCCGAAGCGCCGCTCACGCCCGTGGAAGTCGGACAAAAGACCGAATGGGTGAGCACGTGGTTTGCTTCCTACAACAGCCAACCAATCGCCACGAACAGCAACGGCCCGAATGCCATCTTCGACTATTTCAAAATCGTCGAAGAGTACATCAAGAGCAGCAAGCGCCGCGTGTACATGGGCGAGTTCGGCGTCAACGACAACGCCGACCCGCAATCACGGCAAGAGTGGCTGCGCCTCGTGCGAAAAGAAGCCGAAAAACGCAAAATTGGCTGGGCCGTGTGGGACGACGGCGGCAAATTCAGAGCCATGAACGTCGCGCTCGGCACCTGGGTCGCTCCCATCCACGCCGGGTTGTTCGAATAGCCGCGCGTTCGCGTTGCCGAGGACCACTGCTTGGCGCACCGTTTCGTCGGCCCGAGGCGGACCGGGAGACGGATTTTCGTCATCGCAACGAGCACTCACCAATCGGGTCGGGCTTTCGTGAAAAAAACAAAGCGTGCGCGCACGCTTTGTTTTTTCTGGGCGGGAGGCACCGCGCTGAGCGCGAGGTCGATGATGCGCCGAGAACGATGTGCGCTCGGAGGTGCGTTGCTGGATTGCGAGCGCCCAACTCTCGCAAAACGCAAAGGTCAGCTCATATGAGGCCGGAAGCGTGCGAGGAGCGGGCAGTCACGGGCGTGCTGACGAGTCCGTCGCGCCGTGCGTAGAGCTGAAAGAAGGCGGCGATCAGCAGCAGCCAGCTGAACATGCGCAGCGAGCGGAAGCGCGGCAAGATCAGCGGCGGAACGGCCATGCCCAGCGCGATCAACACGCATGGAATGGCGTTGACGAGCTCACCCTTGCCCTCTGGATCGCGGTTGGCCGCGGCTTGTGCTGCGAGGAACAACAGCCCAGCTGACAGGCACAAGCGCACGATCGGCCAAACCACGCTCGGCGGTACCGCTGGCGGCACGACTGACGTGGTCGGCGCGGACGAAGAGCGATAGGCGGGGGAGCCCGGTCGCGGAGGATCCGACGACGGAGGCGGGACGAAGGAAGGCGGGTCAGAATTCACTGCTCATCCCGCGAAGTGAGGCTCGGCCCAGCACCCATGCATGATAGCGCGGGGCGCGGCGGCAACGCCATCACTGCCAAAATTCGTAGCGAGCACGCGCTCTCGGCGCGAGCGGGGACGCGCTCTCGTTGCCTCAGTCACGGGATCCTACTGTCGCCAGCTGTAGGTGAGCCGCGCCGGCTCGCCGAACCGGGCTAGGTGCAGCGAGTGGCGGCACCGTCGCAGACCGTCCGCTCCAACGGAGGGCGTCCACGACGGTGCATTCTTTTCGCCGCGAGCGCCGCGACTCAGCCGGAGATGCGCTTCACCAGGTCGATGACCTTGTTCGAGTAGCCCCACTCGTTGTCGTACCAGGCGACGACTTTGACGAAGGTCTTGTCGAGCGCGATGCCCGCTTCGGCGTCGAACACGGAGGTGTTCACTTCACCCACGAAGTCGGTCGAAACGACCTTCTCGTCGGTGTAGCCGAGCACGCCCTTCATCTTGCCTTCGGAGGCCGCCTTCATGGCCTTGCAGATGTCGGAGTAGGCGGCTTCCTTGTTGAGCTCGACCGTGAGGTCGACCACGGACACGTCCGAGGTCGGCACGCGGAAGGCCATGCCAGTCAGCTTGCCGTTCAGCTCCGGGATCACCTTGCCCACGGCTTTGGCCGCGCCGGTGGACGACGGGATGATGTTCTCGAGGATGCCGCGACCGCCGCGCCAATCCTTCTTCGACGGGCCGTCGACCGTCTTCTGGGTGGCGGTGGTGGCGTGCACCGTGGTCATCAAACCGCGCTTGATGCCCCAGTTGTCATTGAGCACCTTGGCGACCGGAGCGAGACAGTTGGTGGTGCAGGAGGCGTTCGAGACGATCGCCTGACCCGCGTAGCTGTCATCGTTCACGCCGATCACGAACATCGGTGTGTCGTCTTTGGAGGGCGCCGAAAACACGACCTTCTTGGCGCCGGCAGCCAAGTGCTTCTCGCCGCCCGGCTTGTCCAAGAAGATGCCCGTGGACTCGACGACGGTGTCGGCGCCAACGGCGGTCCAGTTGAGCTTCGACGGGTCAGTCTCGGCGGTGCAGCGAATCGCCTTGCCGTTCACGACCAGCTTGCCGTCCGACACCTCGACGGTGCCCTTGAAGCGACCGTGTACGGAGTCGTACTTCAACATGTAGGCGAGGTAGTCGACCTCGAGCAGATCGTTGATCGCGACGATCTCGATGTCGCCACGCCCAATGGCAGCGCGGAAAACCATACGACCGATGCGGCCAAAGCCATTGATACCGACCTTGATCATTTCTTCGTTCCTTTTCTAGACGCCCGGAGGACGCTCGCGAGACGGGCATGCGTAGCACTCCTGCGGCCGCGCGCCCACTATGCCGCACGGGGAGAGCCGCCTTCCCACACGGAACCACGCCAAACGCTCGGCGTTGCTTCGCGAGCGTTTCCCGATGCCGCGCAGCCAGTGGCGATATGCAGCGGAAAAAAAGCGGCAAAAGCTGATTTTACTGTTGACGGAACGAACGACAATGCGCTCGACGCGCTCGGCGGCCGAATGCAGAGACGCGAGTCAGTGCAGAGCGCGCTCCGCTTCACCCGCGCGGACGAAGTCGATCGCCCGTCGCAAGTCTTCAATCTGCTCGCGACTGCGCTTGGCGGCTTGCGCGTACTCCTCGCGGTCGCCGGCACGAGCCAAGAACTCCGTGTAGAGGCCGATCGCGCGTTCAGCGTTCTCGATGAACACGCGGTCCCTCTCGCTTTCGGTCCGGGGCTCGAGAGGGGCGGGGTTGGTCGCGAGCGCGTGCGCGCGTGCCGGAGTCTGAACGGGCGTGACGGGGACGCCCCGCGCCGCGGTCCGAGCGCGCGGCCCTGTGACAGTGGCATTGGCCCCGCTCGAACACGCCAGCGCCACGAACACTCCCAAACACCCGAGCAGATTCAGCCGTTGGTTCATTTGACTCCCGTTCGCTGTCTGACCCGGTAGCTCCAGCTCGGCTTTGGTCGAGAGCGCGTCGCGAGTGCGTCGAGAGCGCCGAAGGTGCGAGGATACGCGGGCGTTGCGACAAACGCAGAGGACGGCTTGGTCACCCCTGAGGTGGAGAGGTGGAGTAGTACGAACGTGCACAAGACGCCCCATCCGCGAGCGCTCACGAGCGCCGGAGCTGCGACGAAGCTCGCGGGAGCGCTCCGTTCTGAGTTATCCTCAGCGGTCATGAGCGCAGGCAGCGAAGGACTGAAGTCGAGCCAGGCCAGACTGTGGAAGTTGGTCGAGGAGCGTTGCCGGCCCGGCGCCGACGTGAACGCGATCGATCAGCGCATCTGGGACTTGTTCGGCGAAGATTGGGCCATCATGTTCACGGATCTGTCCGGCTTTTCGCGCCGAACCTCCGAGTTCGGCATCGTGCACTTTCTGCAGATCATCCACGAACAACGGAAGCTGCTATTGCCAATCGTCGAGTCTTACGACGGCCTCTTGCTCAAAGAGGAAGGCGACAGTTTCATGATCATGTTCCGCCGCATCGATCGCGCCGTCGAATGCGTCGTCGAAATGCAGCACGCCTGCCGCAACGTGAACGAACGCCGCAAACCTGAAGAGCAAATTCTGCTGTGCCTCGGCATCGGCTACGGCCGAGTCCTGCGCATCGGCGATGAAGACGTGTGGGGCCGCGAGGTCAACAACGCGAGCAAGCTTGGTGAAGACACCGCCAAGCCGTACGAGATCTTGCTGACCGGTGCCGCCAAAGCCGCGCTGGGCGACAAGCCCGAGTTCAGCTACGAAGACATCGGCGCCGGCTCGTTCGGCGGCGATCCGAACTATCGCATGCACTACAAATAGAGTTTGATTGGGCTGGCGGCGCAGCACTCAAAGCCGCCGCAGCCACGGACACTTTTCGACGAGCTCGCCTTCTCGCTTCTTGTCGCAGTGGACGCCAATCACGACGCCGCTCACCTTCAGATCGCGACATACCTGAACTGTCTCGTAGTTTGCGTCTTCTTTCGGGTCGAGTTTCACCTCACAGCTGCCGAGCTGGACCAGGTCTCCTCGGTAGTTCTCTCGTTCGCGATCGTATTTGAAGTCGATGGCGGCCGGCACTTTCTCGCCGGCCTTCAGTTCGCCGGCGCACTCCGCCAGCGCTTTGTCGCCGCGGACCACGCGCTTGACTTCACCGGGACACTCGAAGAAGCGCAGCTCGAACTCGATCAGCGAAGGAGCACTCTTGCCGTGCTGAGTGCCCATCACGCGCGTGGAGAGGATTTCGACCTTGGTGTCGTAGCGCTGGGCCTTGGCGTGACAGCCGGCAATCAGCGCCGTGAGCAGTGCGATGAGGGCGCAGGCGAACGCCCGGTTTTCGTGTGCATTCAGCAGGCTGCGGCGCGTCGTCATGGCAAGCTCACTGTTCAAGAAATGCACGCCGCTGCCATCACGAGCACGGTCAATGCCGGCACGGCGATGCGGGCTACCCGGAACACCTTGTCCACGTTGTGTTCCTCGACCAGAAACATCCACCAAGTCGAGAGCATGCCCAGGGCGAGCGACACATACACGCCGAGCATGAGCTTGTCGGCGCGCGTGAGGTAGCTCGTCGCGGGGAGCTCTTGCATCAGCGCGAAGTGGAAGAGTACGGCGGCCGCCAACATCGGCGCTCCGGCGTTGGAGCGCACTTCCATGTTGTCCGGGGGCACCCACATACCGAGCAGTGAGATGAGCACGATCACGAACGCCGGGACGAACACGGTGAATGCGGCGCTCGTGGCGTAGCGTTCGAGCGAGATGGCGAAGGTGTATCTGCCGTAGATCAGATCGTCGTTCTCGAAGCGATCCGGGTATGACTGACTCGTCGAGCGAGCTTCGAGGTAGGCGACTTGCCAACCCAGGGCGCGAAAGCCGCGCGCTAATTGCGTGCGTTCTTTGTCGACGCTGAAGCGCAGCTGGTCGATGCCCCGAAAATCATCCTCGATCATGATTTTGAGCTCCTGCGAATCGAACGGATATTTGCGCAGGTTCGGGGGCGACTTGAAATTCCCCACCAGCCGGTAGAGCTTGAAGGTCGGCTTGTCTGCCAGGACTTCCCTCGCCTCCATCTCCACCTTGCCGTTGGGAAAGGCGAGTCGGATCGCGGGCATCGCAACCTCGCTGGTGAGGCTCAAAAAGAAGTCCGCGTCGTAGCGACCCGTCTTGATGTCGTAGTCGTCGATGCTGTTGAGCAGCAGGCCCACTTTGACTTTGATCGGTTGCGTGGCGTTCGGCGACGCGAACGGACTCTTGTAGTGGCTCGCGCCGGGATGCGTCGGCACCCCGCCGTCGGGAGCCACGGCCAGGTCGATCGGGTCGGCCGGAGCGGCAGCCGCATCCGGCGCCTTGGCATCGGTAGGCGCGGCCCGAGCAGCGGTCGCGCTGGCGGCCGGCGCTGGACTCGCCGACTCGGCGCTCGCCGCGGGCGTCGCGCTGGTGGCCGGGAGCGCGCTCTTGATCGGAGCGGCAGGGCGAGCCGCACCGGCCGCGGGTGCGGCAAACGCCTCCGCTTCTCCGGGTGAGCGCCAGAACCGCACGTACAGCATGACGGCGAAGGCCGTGACCAGCGCTGCGATCTGAAACGACAGCGAACGAGCAGACGGACGACGAACCATGCCCTGCCCGAGCCTATCCCGGAACAACGTGGCTTCGCTACGGTCTCGCCGTGTTTCCGCGACTGTCACTGTGTTAGCGTTCCTGAGCCGCCCATGCGTTGGACCCCCGTTTTTGCCTTGTCCATTGCGCTTTCGAGCGCCGGCTGCGGGGAGCGCCTCGAACGTTTCGAATCAGTCTGCGAGATCGTCCGCAAGGACGAGGTCGAGGTCGACGACCAAGGAGCCACTGAAAGCGTGGACGTCGAGTTCGTGTGGGACTCATGCCCGGGGGAGCAGCTTCAAGTCGTGCGCGGAGGCAAAGATTTCGCTGCGTGCATGAAGAAGTACGAGGTCGGCAAGCGAGCGCCGGTGTTCGTCAAACACTGGTGGGACGAGCGCGGCTATTTCGCCTGGGACGTGTATATGATTGGCGACTGCCTGCGATACATCGAAGAAAGCTCGATTGGCTCTTACGAGAAGGTCCAAGAGTGCAGTGACGATGACATGTACGGTAAGATCACCGGCTTTTCATGTCGCCGGCGCTCGTTCGAAACCATGGCGACCGTGTGCCCCTGGCTCGCGCGCTAGTGCGACGCAGCGGAGCGCGCGGATCCGCGTCTTGGACCGGGTTCTCAGTTTCGAACCCATCGCGCGCCATCGGCGCAGGTCACCTGGTCGACGTGCGCCAAGGCGAGCGACGCGGTCCGACTATGGTGCAGCTTCATTGCAAGCTGGTGGGTCCGGGACGGCTCGAGGTTCGTCACGTCTTTCTCGCTGAATGCCACGTAGTGTTCGCCGCCCTTGTTGAGCGGACTCGGCCTACCGTACGCGTCATAGCCGTAGGCCACACCCGAGAATGAAGTGATCGCGCACTTGCCGCGGTTCGTCAGATCGAGCTTGAGCTGGCTTGGCTCGCCCGTCTTGACGTTGCCGACGCTCAGGATCAACGGATCTTGGCGGGTCATTTCGGCCAACGCCGCGCGCGCCAGCGCGAGCGGAGCGGGTCGCAACACGCGCGTGCCGATGCCGGGGACCGGATCGGCTCCCGCCCCGGACGAGCGCTCGACGTCGGTTGCGGCCAAGCGCTTGAGCACCAGCGGTTGTGTCCAGTAGCGCTCGAGCGCATAGCGACCGGAATACCAGCCCACGAGCAGGCCCACGACCAAGCAGCTGACACCAACAACGACTAGCTTACGCATGGGTCTCCTCGGAGCAGAAAAGCCATCGTGGGCCGAAGCTCGGCTTCACGCGAGCACGCTCACCGCCATCACCAACACGGTGGCGGGCGGCGTCCACGCGCGAAAGAACCGGAACCAGAACTGAACGCGCTCTTCGTCGACGACCATGAACACCCAAGTGGTTGCCATGTTCATCAGCAGTGAAACGTAGACCCCGAGCATGAGCTTGTCTGCGTGGGTCAGATACCCCGTCGCCGGCAACGACTGCACCAGCGCGTAGTGAAAGAGCACGGCGGCTGCCAGCATCGGGGCGCCCGCGTTGCTTCGCACCTCGAGCTCTTCGGGCGGAACCCACAGACCGATCAAGGAGATGATTACGATCACGAACGCGGGAAAGAAGACGCTGAACGCCGCGGATTGCGCAAAGCGATCGAGCGCGACGGTGAAGCGGTAACGCGACACGTACAGGTCATCGCGATCGAAACGCGAAGGATATTGGTGCTTGAAAGTGCTGGCACCGACTTTCGCGACGCTGTAGCCCGAGATGCGAAAATTGGCGTCGAGTGACGTGCGAAGCGGGTCGGCCTCGAACACGATCGTGTCCACACCGTACACGGCGTCCTCCATGCTGATATCCAGGGTCTGCGTGTCGAAGGGGTAATCGAGGAGGTCGACGGGGCTGGTGAAGGTCCCCGTGCAGCGATAAAAGCGGAACGTCGGGACCGGGACATCCACGATGGGGATACAGTTCGTGTCGTGGCCGTTGGTGAACACCGGATGTAGCTTCGGCAGCGTTTTGTCGGCGGTGAACGACATGAAGTAGTCCGCCGAAAAGCTGCCATCTTGAATCTGATAATCCCTAATCTCCGAGATCACGAAGCCGACCTTGACGATCGCAGGGCCGCCAAATGAGGGGTTGGCGAGCGGCGAACGGTAGCGCCCGCTGCGATGGATCGGCACCTTGCCCTTACCGACGATCGCGTCAATATCCTCCGGGCCGAGATCCGACAGATCGCCGTTGCTTTGGATCACGGCGTCAGCGGTGGTGGAATTGACGGGGTCGTCGTCCTTCGTGACCGATGAGCTGGTGTTTGGCGCGGAGGCCGCAGGTCCGGCGCTGGTCGTCGGCGTGGCGACAGAAGCAAGCGGAGGAGCGACGGCCGCGCTCGGCCGCGCCGAGGAAGCCCGCTGCGGCTGACCCTGGGCTGCAAGCTTCGACGCGATGATCAAGCTACCGAGCGCAACGATCAGCAACGCGCAAACGATTTGCCAGAGGCGACCGATCCAGGGGCGGCGGCGACGTGAGCGCAAGAGCGGACGGTAACCAAAAAGCAGCGTACCGCACAACGCTCAGCCGTCCAAAGCCTTGGCGGGCTCGTGATCCCGACCTTGCGCCGAGTGTTAAAAGCAGCTCTATTTTTGGGCCGTGGTGCTCGCGCTGCACACGAACGAGTTGCCCGTCCCGGACGGTTGCTCGCAGCTCGCTTCGGTCGCTGGCGGGCAAAAAATATCGCACACGGGGCCGCCGCGATCACAATTGGCGTCTTGATAGGCCTGATAGGCCTTCTGGGCTGCCATCCCTGCTTCACTCTTGGAGTTGATCAACACTGGGCAACCGCAGCCGCCGACCGGTTGCGCCACGGAGCTCGGACTGCATTGATCGGTCGAGCCCTTGTCACACGCCCGCGCTTTGTCCACCGCGGCTACGTACTGCTCACCCAGAGTGGCGCACTCGGGGCTCGCTCCGCCCGTGCCCATCCAGTTGCCCCGGCCACCGTTGCCCCAGTTGCCCCAGCCACCGCGACCCCATCCGCCTGCACCGGCGTTCGAACTTTCACCTGCAGCGCTGGAGCCTCCGACGCTCACGTCACCGCCGGCACCAACGCTGAAAGCACCAGCCGAGCTCGCGAGGCCACCGCTCGATTCACCCGCGCCCCCGGTGTCCTCGTGCGCGGTGAAGCTGGCACCACAGGCCACGCAGGAGAGTGTCAGCGCCAGGAAGGCAGGAAACTTGAACATCAGTGGCCTCGACGAGAATACGAGCAAGGAGGGGGAGCAGCTCTAATCTCCGGTAACCTGACCCCTTTGCATGCAGTCAGCAAACCTTCGACAAATCGTGATCGCGTGGAAAGAAGTGCTCATACCACAATGTCGGCAAGCTCTTACGACCCCAGCGCATGAATCAATCGACCTTATCACCACGCCTCCGCCGCCTCGCTCCGTTCTCGTTTCACTTCTACCGTCAGTTTTTCTGGGGCGCGCTCGGCTTGATCCTCTTTCCGGTGCTCAGCCGAGGCGCGTTTGCGTCGATCTCGTATGCCGTTAAGCGCCTGACCGACGCCGTGTTGGCGATGCATGACCCGGCCCTCGAAGGCCGCAAGTTGCTCGCGCCGTTCGGCTTCTTCGTTTCGCTCGTGATCGCGCGCTTCGCGATCGATGCCGGCGCGTGGTTCTGTTCCTACCATACCCGCTCGCCGATGCTCCTCCGCATCAAGCAGGAGGTCTTTGCCTACACACAGCGGCTCTCGAGCTCCTATTTCGAGAACACCCTGTCGGGAAAGATCGCGCATCGCGCAATCATGCTGCCCGACCAAGTGCTGCAGCTGTTCGACATGGTGGTGTTCGACATCATCCCGAGCACTGCCTTCTTTGCTTTCGTCGCTGCCTTTTTCTTCATCGCGAGCCCGAAGTTTTGCCTGGCTGCGGCGGTCGCGATTTGCACGTACTTCTCCGTCAGCTTGCTCGTCGGGCGCGAATGCACGCGGCGCGCGATCGCGAGCAATGAAGCCAAGGCCGCGGTCACCGGGCGCATCGTCGACGTGTTGACCAACATTCGAAACGTCTTTTTCTTCGCCAACCAGCCGCTCGAAGACCAGCAGCTCGAGCAGTACACGGGTGAAGAATGCGCAAGGCGGCGTGCGTCCTACCGCGCCATCGTTCGCCTGCGCAGCGTGCAATACGTGATGGACATCGCGATGTGGCTTTCGTTCGTCGGAGGCGCGCTCTACGCATGGTTGCACGGCCAGATCGGCGCGGGTGATTTCGTGATGATTACCGCGCTCACCAGCTCTCTACTTCAAACTGCATACAACCTCGGTCAGCGCATTCCGGAGTTCTACGACCTGGTCGGCTCGGCTCGCGAGAGCATCGACACGCTGATCGTTCCCGCCACCGTCACCGATCGACCGTTCGCGGCGGCCCTGTCGGTGACCTCTGGCAGCATCCATCTCGATCGCATCGCGTTCGCGTACGAATCGCCCAAGGACCAGCAAGGACGGGAGACACGCCACGTGGTCAAGAACTTCGAGCTCAAGATCCCGGCAGCCCAGCGCATTGGGCTCGTGGGGCCGAGCGGCGCGGGCAAGACCACGTTGATGGGTCTGCTGCTCCGGATGCACGACGTGGTAGAGGGCGCGATCCGCATCGATGGTCAAGACATTCGTGACGTGACCCAGGAGAGCCTGCACCGCGCGATCGCGATCATTCCGCAAGACACGACCCTGTTTCACCGCAATTTGCGCGAGAACATCCGCTACGGTCGCCCGAACGCGAGCGATGAAGAGGTCGAGGCGGCGGCGCGCAGCGCCCACGCGCACGAGTTCATCATGGAGCAGGAGCAGGGCTATCGGACGATGGTCGGCGAGCGCGGAGTCAAACTCTCCGGTGGGCAGCGGCAGCGCATCGCGATCGCACGCGCGATCTTGAAAGATGCGCCGATCCTACTGCTCGACGAAGCGACGAGCGCACTCGACAGTCACAGCGAGCAGCTGATTCAAAGCGCCATGCGCAAAGCCATGGCCGGGAAGACCGTGATCGCGATTGCCCACCGGCTGAGCACGGTCATGGACATGGACCGGCTGATCGTGCTGGACCGCGGCGCGATCGTCGCCGACGGCTCGCACGCCGAGCTGCTGCAGCAAGGCGGCCTGTACGCCGAACTGTGGCGCAAACAATCGGGCGAATTCCAGCCCGGCGCGCGCCCAGGCTCGATGCCGGAGCAGAGCGCCGAGCTAGGCGCGCTCGATGAGCTCGTGACGACCGCGAGCGAGCGCCCGAGCGATGTGCCGGGCGGGCTCAGCAATCCGGATGTTTGAGCGGCTGTCGGCGCTGTCATCGCGGCCAGCGGCCCAGCGCCGCCAACAGATCGGGCAATTGCTGGTCGCTGAGCGTCTCGAGAGAGAAAGGCGGCATGCGCCCGCCGTAACCCAGAAAACCTCCGTGCCTCACCTTCTCGACGAAAATCACGCGCCGATGAACGAATCGCTCTTCTTGAATTCAGCGAATTACCTCGCTCGCAGTGAACATCGAATCGCGCAATGAGAGAGAGTCACTCTCGGGGTAGCAATTGCTCGCGGTTAAGGCTGCGTTAAGCTGCACACCGCTCAGTGATCGCCGCCAAGACAACGGAGTCGTGGGTTTCCCGGACGCTGACCACTGAGCTTGCCAAGCACTCGCAGCCAGTCTGATACTGCGCCACATGACGGGTAAGGGACGGACAACGTTGGCTGGGCGTGTGGCTGCGGTGCAAACACGCCTCACCATCGTCACGCTGGCGCTGGTGACGCTCGGCACGGGGGTAGCGGTGAGCATCGCGCTCTCGCTCAAGACGGACCAACAGCTGAACGCAGTACTTGGCCGCGCCAGCCGCTATCTCGACGAGAAGCCGACCGCGACCATGGATTGGAAGTGGCTCGATGGCGAAATCCAAGAAGTCCGACCGAACAACGTGCGCATCGAAGTCCGCGACGCCGCAGGGACGCTGAAGCTTGCCCAAGGCGACGGCCCCGCGCTCGACGGAGCGTGGACCGGCTGCACGACGCTCACGGACTTCCGCGGTTGCTCCTTGGAGTCGCATGGGCTCCGCCTCGTGGCGGCCCGCAACCGCGATGATGACGTCGCTATTCTCCAAACCATCGTGGCTGCGCTCGCTCTCGTCTCGTTGCTGGCGGCCGGCATCGTCGCGTTCGTGAGCCGCGGCGTGACTGGACGGGCAGTTCGGCCGCTATCGTTGCTCGCGACCAAGGTGGAGAGTCTGGAACCGGGCAGTGGTGACCGGTTGAAGCTTCAGTCGGAGCTCGCGGAAATCGACATTTTGTCTTCACGCTTCGACGCGCTCGTTGCTCGTTTCGAGGACGCCCTCGAACGAGAGAAACGCTTCAGCGCGGAAGCATCCCACGAGCTTCGCACGCCATTGACGATCGCGCTGGCCGAGATGGAGGCGTTGGCTCGCGGTGAAGGAGACGGGGCCGAGCCCGCGCGTGCCATGAACGCGCTCACTCGGCTGTCGAACCTCGCGGAGTCGCTACTGTGGTTTGCCCGAGCTCAGGGCAAGATAGTCGACGATCGCACGGACGTCGTGAATATTTGCGACGTGATTCGCGCGCTCACAGAATCGCTCCGGACCACGCACGCAGACAAGCGCTTCATGCTGAAGTTGCCCGACGAAGCACTGGTGCAGGCGGAGGAGCCGCTGATCGCGCGTGCGCTCGGCAACTTGTTCGACAACGCCATCAAATACGGGGATGAAGGCCCGATCGAAGTGCAGGTAGAGCGCACGCCGAGCAGTGTCAAAGTCAGCGTGGCGAATGGCGGCGCTGGCATTCCCGAGTCCGCGCGTTCACAAGTGTTCGTTCCGTTCTTTCGCTCGAACGAAGCAACGCCCAACGCGGAAGGGTTCGGCTTGGGTTTGCCATTTGCCCGCGCGGTGGCGCGTGCTCACGGCGGTGACCTCCTGCTGGCGCATGAGAAGGCGCACAAAACCGAGCTGGTTCTGCAATTGCCCCTGGTCGGTTGGAGCGATACCGCCGCTGCGGCCGGCTGACGGGTGCGGCAAGCAGCAACGCTCAATCGACGCCGAGCAGGTAGCCGACGCCTCTGACCGTTTGCAGCAGACTCGCGCAGTCACCGAGTTTCTGTCGGATGCGCGCAATCAAGACTTCCAAGCTGGCGCGTGCAGAATCCGTGACCTCGCCCCACACGGACTCGATGAGTTCCTCGCGGGGCACGACCTTGCCTCGCCGCGTCGCCAGCAGGTCGACGATCGCGAGCTCTCTTGCCGTCAGCGGAAGAGCGCGGCCATCGACGCGAACGCGTCGGCCCTCCAAATCCACGACCAGAGCGCCGATGACCACGGCTCGGTCGCGTCGAATCGGGCCCCGGCGCCCCAATGCGGCAACACGCGCCCGTAGCTCGGAGAGTGCGAATGGCTTCGCGAGGTAGTCGTCGGCTCCGGCATCGAGCCCTGCCACGCGCGACCGAACCTCACCGCGTGCCGTCAAGAGCAGGATCGGCGCTTCGACGCCTTCCGAGCGCAGCTTGCCGCACAGGTCGATGCCCGAGCCATCGGGCAACATGACGTCGAGGATCAGGACGTCGAACCGTGCATGGGCAAGCGAGGCTACCGCTTCTTTGCAGGTTCCCACGGACTTGACTCCGTGCGCCCGGCCGAGGTTACGGCCCAAGAGCTCCCGCATTTCCAGCTCATCGTCGACTACCAGAATACGCATCTCGTGGCCCAACTCATTCTCGGGACGCCCCGCCAGCCCAAATAACTTACGCTCTTCATCGCGCCCGGCGCAAGCCACCCCTTGCAGCGAACAACCTTAACAGAACCCGAATCAAATTGCGTTTCCGATGACCTCGACCCAAGAGCGAAACGACGTGACACAAGCGAGTTCGGCGCTTGCGACGTTGCGGGTCGAGCACCTGTCCGTCAATACCAGCTCCCTTTCACTGCTAAGGTCAGTGAACTTGACCGCTCAGCAGAAAGAGCTCACCGCCGTCATCGGTCCCAACGGCGCAGGAAAGACGACCCTGCTCGAAGCGATTGTCGGTCTTCGCCATGCCAGCAGCGGCCAAGTCACCATCAATGGGCTGAGATTGCAGGGCTTTCGCCAGCGCGCCGCGCAATTCGCCTACCTGCCCGATCATAGTGAGCTGCCGCCCGAGCTCAGCGTGCGCACGCTCGTGGAGCACGCTGAGCGCTCGCGCAGCGGTATCGCCAATAGCCCAAAAATCGCGGAGCTTTTGGCCATTGCTCAGCTGCTGCACAAACCCGTCGGTGTGCTGTCGCAGGGCGAGCGCAAGCGCCTGCAAATATTCTGCACGTTGCTGCTCGGGCGACCATTCGCGGTTTTGGACGAGCCGTTCAGCAGCTTCGATCCGCTGCAACTGAGGGACGTCCTGGCTGCCATTCGTGCCACGCTCGACAGCGGTGTCGGGGTGATCGCCAGCATCCACCAGCTGACCGACGCCGAGCGCATCGCCGACAAGCTGTTGCTCTTGGCCGCGGGCCGGGCCGTCGCGTTTGGTTCGTTGAGCGAGCTGCGAGAGACCGCCGGCGACGCGGGCGCATCGCTCGAGCAAGTATTCATGACGCTGCTGTCGCGGAGCTCGCATGCGGCGTGAGCTCGCGCTGGTGCTGCGAGCCAAGGTCACCTGGCTGGTCGCCATTTTCGGGGCGCTGCTGGTCGGACACAGCTTCGTCTTGTCACTCGACATCTATGCGACGACGTCGCACAGCGCGCTGAGCAGCGCCCTACAGACCCGCGAGCTGGATCCGCTGCTCGGTATCGCGCGACCCACGCTCGGTGGCGCGAGTTTCGCGCTCGCACTGCTCGGCCCGATTCTGGCCTCGCGCACGCTCGCGATCGAGAAAGAGCGGAACACGTACGGAGCGCTGTGTCTGGCGAGCGGCGACTCACAGCGAGTGATTCTCCAGAAGTGCGCGGCGAGCGGGCTCGCCTGTTTCCCGCTGCTCGTCCCGGCGATCGTGCTGTTCCTCGCCTTTGCAGCGAGCGGAGCGCATCTCGACGGCATCGAAACCAGCATCGCGCTCGCTGGCGAGCTCTTGCACCTGATCGTGATCGCGTGCGTTTCGACCGCGGCGGCCGCGTGGACGCGCACGCACGCGCAAGCCATTACGCTCGGCTTGCTACTGTCTGTGTCCGCTTGGGCGATCGATGCCGCAGAGGGCTTCGCAGCGCTATCATGGCTGGGCGGCGCGTCGAGTTGGTCGCTCGAACAACGCTTGCAACCGTTCGGCCGCGGAGTGATCTCCATAGGATCCGTGCTGTGGCTGCTGACTGCGGCGCTATTGTTTTTGGGGCTGGCGTTGGTTGGCGGCAGCTTTGCGCCGCGAGCCAAAAAATGTGCGGCGGCGGCGGGGCTCGTCGCGCTCGGCGTGGTCGCGCTCGGCGGCTCGAACTACGTTCGCGCTGGGTTCGATTGGAGCGAGCAGCGTCGCGCGTCGCTCCCGCCGGCTGTCGTGGATGGGCTGAGGCGCCTAGAAGAGCCCATCACGCTCGAATTGCTACTCGATCGAGATGATTCGCGACGCAGGCAGCTCGAGACGGACGCGCTCGCCAAACTAGCCCTGGCGCGTCCCGATCTCTCGCTGGTTTGGCCGCTCGACGAGAGCTCGCGGGCGCTCTCCGGGCGCGACGCTGACTACGGCCTGATCTCCATTCGAGTGGGCGGTGAGCGGCGTGTGACGCGTTCCAGCAGCCGACGTGAGCTCGTCACGCTCATCTTCGAGGCTGCGGGGCGCCCTCTTCCGAATTGGGAGCAACCACCGTATCCGGGATTTCCCTGCGTGCCGACTTCGGCCATTCGCCACTTGCTTCACGTCACCGCTTACTTCGGATTGCCTTTGACCATGGCCGCGCTGGGCTTCGCGCTCACGCGAAGGAGGACGACTCGATGATCCAGCTCCGAAATCTGGCCTGGCTGTGCGTTGCAGCAAGCGCTTGCGATCGACCGACAGTAACGACTGCGCCGAAACCCAGCTCCGACTCCAGTGCGACGCTGCCGCGGGCGACCAGCCCGAGCGCGAGTGTCGCGACGCTCGCTCCCCCGGCGCTCGAGAGTGCTGCGCCGCCGGAGCCAAAGCCGCCCGAAGCCGAGCGGACCGTGGTCACTTTCGACGACGAAGCGGTCGGTGGGCCCTCGCGCTCGTTCGAGGCCGCCGTGGGTGATTGGTACGTGGCCAGCGCTGCCGATGCGCGCGGTCTGGAGGTCGATGGTGGTAAGTGGCGTAGCGGCACGCCTTCTGCCAGTCTCGCCGATCAAGCCAAGCGGCTGTACGGCAACCGCTACGCGGAGTTCTTGGACGGGGTGAAAGCATTTGCCTTCTTTCCCTTTGCGGTGTGGACCGGTGAACCGCCATCCGCTGACAAGCGAGTCTCCGTTCGCTTCTTTCCGTTCGCTGGACAGATTGATCAGGCGGCGGGCATTGCCTTCGACGTCGGCCCAAACGGCAGCTATCTCGGCGTGCGAGCGAACGCGCTGGAAGACAACCTGCTCTTTTTCCGCGTCGTCAAGGGCAAGCGCACTATCATCGACAACGTTCGGGATGTTCCGACGCCGAGCAAGGTGTGGCACACGCTTTCGCTCGAGCTGCGCGGCCCGAAATTGTCGGCCATGCTCGATGGCAAGCCGCGCTTCGAAAAGACGCTCGACGCGGTTCCTCGCGGGCGCATCGGTCTGTGGTCGAAGGCTGACTCGCAAGTCTTGTTCGACGACTTCAAGGTCGAGGCGTTACCGAGCCCCGACCATTGATTTCAACGTTCAGCGGTCGGTCCCACCGGGGCCGCTCGGCGGACCAGCCGCGTGCAGCTCGTCGAGATCCGTCGAACATTAATGTAACCTGAACCACTCGAGACCTCGCGCTCGCCACGCTCACTCTCGATTGCGATACTTGCTTCGTGAAGCTACTGAGCAAGAGCACCCTACAACAATGGGCGCACGGAGGCACCGATGACTCTTTTTCGAATGGGGCTGCTACGCGGTTTGATGTTGGGGTGCACCGTCGCGCTCCTGCCATCCGGAATACGCGCCGAAGACAGTGATGCACAGCTTCTCTCGCGCTTGCCGAAGAGCAAACACACCGTGCAAGAAGCCCTCGAAGCCGTGCACGCTTCGGGTGGTGTCCCCATCTCGGCGAAGCTCGAGTTCGAGGATGGCAAACTGTGGCTCAGTGCCTACGGAGCCAAGGCAGGGCTCGACAAGTGCGCCGAGAAGAATGAGCTGTTCGAGCTGAAAGGCGACGCCACGACCGAGAAATGGCAACCTGAGCGCGAGGTCTTTCAGGACAAGGAGCACCTCACGCGGGCTTCGGCGCAGCTCACACTCATGCAAACGACCCAGCTGACGCTCGACGCTGCGGTCGCGAAAGCCGACGCGCTGAAAAAGGGCAGCGTTTATTCCGCCATCCCCATGCTGAAGGACGGCAAGACAGCAATCAACGTGCGCATCCGCACGACGAACGGGCAAGGCACGACCATCGTCATCGACGGGAAAGCGCAGTAGGTGAGCTGATGAAACACTGGATGAATCGCATGAGCGTGGCAGGATGGTGCTTGGCCGTGGTCGCCTGCAGCGTGGAGCCCGCCGCCAAGACCGCGGCAAAACCAGCGACTTCGCAGCCGGTTGCTGCTCCGCCCTCCGGGACAGCAAGCGCGCCGGCGGCGGCGGCTGAGCACGTCGGCGACGGGGAATCGAAGTCGCACGACGACACGGCACTGCTCGCGCTGCTGCCATCAGCCAAGCTGGATCTGGCGCGCGGGATCGCTCAGGCAGAGACCCAAGGCGCCCGCGCCATCTCGGCCAAGTTCGAGCTCGAAGACGGGAAGCTCTCGCTGAGCGTGTACACCGCCAAGAAGGGGATCGAGCTGGATGCCGAGCACAACGTGCTGGCGGAGCTCAGTGGTGACCCGACGCAACCCGCGTGGCAACCGAAGGAAGAGGTGTTCGCCGACGCAAAGCACCTGACGCGCGCCTCGTATCACCTGACGCTGGTGCAGCGTTCGAAAATGACGCTTGCCGCGGTCATCGCGAAAGCTCTCGCTCAGCAGCCGGGCCAAGTCTATTCCGTCGAGCCCGCGATCCACGAGCGTTCGCCGATCTTTCACGTGCTGATCGCGACTGCGGCGGGAGGTCACGTCAAAGTGGACATCGAGAGCGGAGCGTGACATGCGGGCCCTGAACCGGCGTCTCGCCTCGTTGTTGACCGCTTGCGTCGCGTGCTGCGCTTGCCACGGCCATGGGGGCGACTCACGCGCGCCGCCGCAATCGGCTGCTGGCGGCGAAAACTCGCCGACCAATCCGCTGCAGACCTTCCGCCTCAATTCGAGCAGCGGCATCGGCTTCGACGACCTGTGGTTCTCTCCAGATCTACACTCGGTGCTGGCGCCCGCGGGCGGCACTGGGTGCGTCGAGCTCTTCGACAGTACATCGCTTTCTCGAACATCGCTGTGTGGCATCGGGCCCAGCAGCAACTACGAAGGCGGCCATGGTGACGGTACGACCTCGGCTGACTTCGGTGCCGGTTTCGTGTTCGCCATCGATCGCAGCTCGCAGAGCCTACAAGCCGTCGACCCGAGGGCGAAGCGCGTCGTGACCACCGCTGCCCTTGCCGGTAGCCCGGACTACGTGCGCTGGGTAGCGAGCAAGCGTGAAGTCTGGGTCACCGAGCCCGACCGGGAACAGATCGAAGTGTTCTCGTTCGCCTCGGACGATCCGCCAAAGTTATCGCAAGCAGGTGTGATTGCGGTCGCGGGCGGCCCGGAGTCTCTGGTCGTCGACGCCGACCATGACCGTGCCTTCAGCCACCTCTGGCAGGGCAGCACGGTGCGAATCGCCGTCGGTTCGCGAACCGTGAGCGAGAGCTTTTCGAACGGCTGCTCCGGTTCACGAGGCATCGCCTTGGACGCCGCCCGTGGTCAGCTGTTCGCTGGCTGTTCCGAGGGCAAGGCCGTCGTGCTCGACGTCGATCACGGTGGCAAGGTCGTCGATTCTGCGGCGACCGCGAGCGGCGTCGACATCATTGCCGTCAATCCCTCGCTCCATCACCTGTATCTGCCAGCGGCGTCGGACGGAAGCGTGGCGGTGCTGGGTGTCAGTTCGCAAGGTAAACTCAGCCAACTGGGAGCGCTTCGAGCCGCCAAAGGCAGCCATTGCGTCACGGCCGACGATCAGGGACGGATTTGGGTATGTGCGCCCGATTCCGGCTCACTCTTGGTGTTCGAGGATACCTTCCGGCCCGCAACGGAATGACGCAGATGCGGGCAGCGCGCGTCGGCGCGTGCTTGTTGCTGGGATGCGCGTTCGCGTGGACGCGGCAAGCGCTCGCGTACCGTCCGTTCGATGGTACGGACGCTGAAGTCGCAGCGCCCCGCGAAGTCGAGCTGGAACTTGGACCACTCGGGTATGTGCGACAAGGCGATGAACACTTCCTCGTCGGCCCCGCGCTCGTGCTCAACTACGGCATCGCCCCGGACTTCGAGCTCGTGCTCGAGGGGCGACAGCTGTGGAGTCTGGACCACGCGCGCGACTCGGAGCTCGAGGATGTGGCGCTTTCCCTGAAGAGTCTGCTGCGCAAGGGCTCCTTGCAAGGCGCAAGCGGCGTGTCGGTAGCGCTCGAAACCGGCTTGCTGCTGCCCGGTTCCGAACGTCGCTTCGGCGCACACTTGGCGAGCATCCTTTCCTGGCATTGGCCGGCGCTCACGCTGCACTTGAATCTCGGCAACGATCTCTTGACTTCGGTCCACTACACCGCCAGTAGCAGCTTGATCCTCGAGGGCCCCCTGGCCTGGCGAGTGCGCCCAGTTGCGGAGATCTTGGCGGCACGGGATTTTGGCGGACCGAAACTGGCGAGTGGCCTCGAACGCAGCGTGCTGCTCGGCGCGATCGCGTCCTTCAGTCAGTCCTGGTCGTTCGATCTGGCCCTTCGCCACGGACGACTCGACGGTCAGCAGATCGACGAAGCGAGATTGGGTTTCACCTGGGCGTTTGCTGGGGATTAGACGCGCGAGCGAGCTAGTGCGGACAGGTGACGCAACCCCTGGCCAAGCCAGCCCCTTCGGGCTCGAGTTCGAAATCCGGGCTGCTGAGAAGGCGATCTGAGCGCCGACGGTGATCGAAACGCACGGCCTGAATTGGGCGTGACGAGGCCACCGCAGCCATGAATTGGCGTCGCCTGAGGGATTGCCGGAGCAGGCGTGTCCCCGTACGCCATTCCTTCCGAGGTCTCCTCCGTCGCTCCGAAAGCGAACGGTGAGGTGTGATATTTTTTGATGGTCACGCGTGCCTGCGCGCCGCGGCGTAGCCTTCGGCGTCTCATTGCGGATCTGACTTCCGTGACGCCGAAGGCTGGGTGAAAACGCGACGCCCCTCTGTGACCATCAAACCTGAAGCAGAACACCGCGCGCGGGTTCGCCCGTCGCGCACCGTAACGCCCTCACGTACCGCTGCAATTGAAGCGAAATCGGGTTTCACGCGGGCGTTTGGTCCTGACGAATCCAGCACGTGGTAGGCTTGCTCTGATGGACCTCCTGGATCGCATCACGCACGACCCCGCAGTGGGCGGCGGTCTTCCTTGTACTCGTGGCCTGCGCGTGACCGTCGGAACGATCGTCGGCTTGCTGGCTGCAGGGCGAAGCGAGGACGAGACGTGACCCTCTCCCCGAAGTGGGTTCGTTGATCACGAGGATGAGCCAGGTGAGCTCGATGCTCGATTGGCGTCCGCCGCTACGAACATGATGGATAATTCGCTTCCGATCGCGCTCATCTCGAGCAGCGTGAGCGCTGGATTTGCCTGGGGTCGAATCAGTTCGCGGTTGCCAATCCCGGAATGGCTTCGTCTATTGACGACACCTCTATGGACCGGGGCACTGGCCGTCATCGTCGGCTGGCTTATTGGTGTATCTCGACTTGAATGCACGGCCCCACGCTTCGTCGATGCCACCACGTTTGGGCCAGCATCCGTCTCGAGACTCGCGCTCGGTTATGGGATCGCGTGCTTTCTGACAGGCTTTGTCCTCGGCCTGCCGGCATCGCTCGGTTGGGTACTTGGCTATCGCCAGATCGCAAAACTCGACCCCGCACGACGATCGGTTGGAACTACTTCGAGGTGAGCTATTCCCTAACCTCGTGCACCGCATGACCAGTGCATCGCACGTGATTCGGTTCATTTCTTACGCCGGTTGGTTCGTCAGATGAAGCTT
>DASSMT010000437.1:0-18107 GCA_035688655.1 Polyangiaceae bacterium
CCGGACGCGCGGTGCCTTGCACCACCACTTCGCTGACAAGGCGGGGCTGTTCGCCGCCGTCGTCGATGACCTGCTGGCCGAGCTCATGGCCTCCCTCGCTCAGCAAACCATGCGCGATCTCGTCGATCATGGACAAGAGCTCGAGAAGGGCGTCCAGATTTTGCTCGACCTCTTGAAAGAACCCGCGGTGCTTCAGATCTTGCTCCGCGACGCACCCACGGTGCTCGGCTGGCAAGGGTTCAACGCCGCGATTGAACGCGCGGGCCTGCTGCATTTGATCCGACATGGGCTCGAGCACTGGGTGGAGGTCGGGCGCATCGAGCCCGAGCGCGTCGAAGCTTCGAGTCGGATCTTGCTCGGTGCGGCGATCCAGGTGGCACTCGCGATCGCCGAACTGGGCGGTGACGCGGGCGTCCTCGACACGTATCGCGCCCAGCTGCAGCGCACCGTGCGCGGGCTCGCAAGTCGCTGAATGGCCGCGAAGCCTGAAGATTGGAGCTTGCGCCACATACATACGTACGGTATGTATGTTACATGCAGCGAACGGTGGCGGTCAGGGCCGGGGGTGAAAGACGCGCTTTTTCTAAGCTCGGGCCGGCTTGCGCCCTGGCCGGGCTGTCGGCGCTCGGCGCGGTCTTGGTCGCCGTGCTCGCCGGTGAGAGCGAGCTCCAGCGCTGGCAGCTCGCGGTGCGCTACACCGCTCGCGTCGCGTGTCTGTGGTTTCTCGCGGCCTACCTCGCGCGCCCGCTGCACACGCTCGCCGCGCGGCCCTTCACCCGCGCTTGGCAGGCGCTGCGTCGCCCCTTCGGTCTCGCTTATGCCAGCGCCATGGGCGTTCATCTCGCGGCGGTCGTCGTCTATTTGGCGCAGGGTGGCCGTTGGCCACGCCTGTTCAGCCGAGCGTATCTTTCGTTGGCCGTGGTGATGCTCATCGCCATGGTCGTTACCTCCAATCTCGGCGTTCAGAGACGCCTGGGCAGCGCGTGGCGACGCCTGCATCGCGTCGGAATGCACTTGCAGTGGGGGGCATTCGCCGGAGCCTTTGCGTTCAGCGTTCCGAAGCATGAGTACTTCGCCTGGCCGCTGCTCTTGCTCACGCTAATCGCCGCACTGTTGCGCGGGTTCGCGAGTTTGCAATGAAGCTTGCACGCCGTGCGGTGGAACGCGGGCGCACCCGCGGGCAGGCGGCGCCGTACGGCATCGTCGTTCGTCGCCTAGCGACACGCGATGCACGTGGCTAACGCGGCGCAGCGGGCAGGGGAATCGACGAAATCACAAATCTTGTCAGCGCAGTTTCCTGCGGCCACCCAACTCAGCGTCCCGTTGGCTGGGCTCGTTCGGCATTCCAGATATTGCCAGCGACCGGGCGTGCAGGTCCTCTCGCCTTTGGTCGGGCAGGGGTCATCGGGAACTGCGAGCCGGCCGTCATCGGCTGGGTTCACCACGGCCAGCGGAACCTGCAGCGTCGTCACGTAGCCGTTGCCCCCCGCGACCCCGAGTGAAAGGCGACAGGTTCCTTCCGCCACGACGCTGAAAGAGGTGCGACCCGGATCCGTGTCCGACCAAGTTTGTTCGCCCTTCGGGCCCAAGCAGATCTCGGGTGTTTCGCTACGAGCAGTGACAGCTAGACTGTTGCACGTGCGCTTGTCGCCGATCTGCTCTGCGACCGCGACCTCGATCGAGTCCCCGGGTTTGGTCGCTCCGTGCGCGTAGTACGGAGTGCCAGCAACACCGCTGGTGATCTCGTCTGGCGTGTACGTCCTGAGCGTTGCCGCCACTCCAGATACCCAAGCCGAGCGAACATCGATCGAACCGCCCGCGGCCGGGCTGGTCCAGCTGAAACGCATGTTGTCGGTCTGCGTGAGACCCGCGCTGTCGATGGGCCGAACGACAGCGCCTTCGAGGTCGAGACTCCCGGCGGCAAAGCGAACGCTGAAGGAGAGCACAGAGCCCGGCGTAATCCAGGGCGTCTGTGAGCTAATCGAGGCAACCTGGCTCTCACAGCCGTAATCGAAGAGCAGATGGTCGGGCGCTGCGACCGTGACGTCAGCGCAGCCCTGGCGGTTGGTGCCATCGTCAAAGTGACCCACGATGCAGAACCGAGTCTTGCCGGCGCGCAAGCCGTGAATGGCACGGATGCCGGGGAAAGGATTGAACGCAGTCAATTCTGCCGGAACTGCGCTCGTCTCGACGATCTCCAACACCCGAGGGTCATCGACGGTGACAGACTCGATGCTCTGCAGTTTCTCGGACGAACACAGATCGACCTTGCTGCCCGAGCAGAAGTCCGACATCTGAAGCGAGCTCCAACCGTCGACGACCAGGGCCGACGGCGCGCTGAACGAGATGTCCTTGTCCCCGATACAACCCGTAGCTAGTGAGGCTCCGCACCCCACGGCGAACAACCAGACACTCGTTCTTACACGCCACATCCAAGCTACCCCGAACCAAGTATCGTGCCACGCATGATCGTTCGGGTAAAACGCGAATTGGGGGCGGCAACTGTTGCCAGCTGTTCACGCAGGGCTCGTGAATGAGATTGCGTAGCCCAGCGACGACAGCGCATCCGGCATTGCCGAACAGTCGAGCGCTCGCGCAGGCGCCTTACTTCGGCTCGTTTGCTTTTTTCTCGGCCTTATCGGCGTCGTTCGCGGCGTCGTTCGCCTTGTCCGCCGCTTGGTCGGCGCGGTCTTCGGCTTTTTCGGCGGCGTCGTTGGCTTTTTCCGCCGCGCGATTGCTGTCGTCCGCGCTCTTGGCGGATTCGTGGCTGCCACCACAGCCAGGCAAGGCGAGGCAGGTGATCAGGATCGCGGAACTCAGGAGCAGGGGATTGCGCATGGGATCAGCCGTTAGCAGTTGGCGTGCCAGCATCGTCAGCGGGCTTCGCGGGGAACTGGTGCGCGAGTCGCTTCCGTGTGCACGGGCTCGAGCCGCTCTTGCTCGTTCGAGAGTTGGATCCCCACGTGATGATCCTGAACCAGACTCCAGCCGAGGAACCCAGCCGGCACGGTCAACAGCACGCCGAGCGCGCTCAGCGCGATCCCGGTGCCCGCTGGCGGCAGAAGCATGTACCAGTGGTCTGACGCGACGATCGCGCTGATCAGAAACACGATCAGCGAGGTCACGTTCAGGGCCATGTGAATCAGCGCTGTCCTCTTGGCGGGGCTCGAGCGCGGGATCCCGGTGGCCCAGTCGATCAACCCGGGCACCGCCGCCAGCGCGGCCGTCCCGACACCTGCCCAATTCACGACGCAGGCGAGCCTGAACCAGAACAGGTCCATCGTGGCCGCGTACACGATGAACGCGACCAGGGTCCCCGTGTAAAACGCCACCGGGAAGCCCACGAGCATGGGATGAATGGGATGCCCCAGGACCTTTGCTTTGCTGTACATCGCTGCCTCCGGCAGCTGAGCACTACAAGACGCGTGCCTGAGTGAGCGCGAGATTCTGCTCGATTCTTGGGGTTGCCCCGAGCGAGACACGTCACTTCACGGCCTGCGTGCTCGCGCTCCGCGCTCCGCGCGCAGGCGGCCCCCGGCGTCCGGCCTTCGGCCGGAGCGGGGCCGCATCCGTGTTGGTCGAGTAGCTCGTTTTGCGGCTCGCCCAGTGCGATGGAGTGGAGGCGATTCGCCCCGAGGCTGGAACTTTGCCCCGCAGTGAACGCCCACGAGAGCTCTGGCGAGCCCAGCAAGGTCTGCGTGTAACGACACTCTGGTGCGGAACACCAATTGCTGGAGCACATTGAGCAATGGACCCGGACGAGAGGTGACTCGGGTGAGCGTTGAGCCAAGCAAAGCGAGCGAGACGGAGAGCCCCGATATCGAGTCTCCTGATTTCGAGTCGGAGAGCAGCGATTTGTCGGCGCTCAACGCCAGGCGAGCGCAGAGCCGGTTCGGGCTGGGGGTCGGGCTCGCTTTCGTGGCGGTCCTGCTTTTCCTCGCATCGTTCATACTGATTTGGGTGGGCGTGTTCCCAGGGCTGATTGCGCTCGTGATCGCGGTTCCGCTGGCGATCGCCGGCGTAAGACTCATCCGCGGCAGCGAGGCCGCGCGCACGCTCCCGCGCTGAGTAGGCGCGGAAGCCGAGCGCGCGGCCGAGCGTCGAACCGAATGAAGGGGTTGCCCCGCGCACGGCACGCTCGCCCGGCAAAAGACGGTCAAAAGCGGCGGGTCCGGCGGGCGGCTGAATTTGTCGACAATTGGCGACGAGGTCGTGCCATTCTGACCCGCTATGTCCGAAATGCTTTCCATCGTCCAACAATCGAGTGAGCTGATGATCGTGCAGAGGCGTGAGCTCGCTGAGCTCTTCGGCATCGAGACGCGCAACAAGTACGCAATCGAGGTCAACGGAGCGCCCGTCGCGTTCGCGGCCGAGCAAGGCAAGGGCGGCCTGGCGTTCTTGGCGCGCATGTTCTTCGGTCATTGGCGAACTTTCGAGATCCACTTCTTCGACAACGCGCGACAGCTCGTGCTGCGCGCGCTGCACCCGTTTCGCTTCATGTTTCAGCGCCTCGAGGTGAGCGCCGCCGACGGCCGCCCGCTCGGCGCCATTCAGCAGCGCTTCTCCATCATCTCCAAGCGCTTCGACGTCACCGATCCGAGCGGGCGGCTCCTGCTCAGCGTTTCCTCGCCCATCTGGCGACCCTGGACTTTCCAGTTTGAGCGCGACGGCCGTCCGCTCGCGCGCGTCGAAAAGAAGTGGTCGGGCATGCTGCGAGAAGCGTTCACCGACGCTGACCGCTTCCGCGTCGCCTTCACGTCCGCCGAGCTCGGCTTGGCCGAGCGCTCGCTCGTGCTCGCTGCCGCGATTTTCATCGACCTTCAATACTTCGAGCGCAAGGCGTAATCGCTCTGAAGCCTCGCTCGGCTCTCGCGTGCTTGCGGCTGCCGATGCATCGATATTGCGCTTGCTCGGGCGCTGCGACGGGCGTTGAATGTTCCGCGCGGGCCCGGACCCATTGGGGGTGACCGGAGATTCGCCCGAAGGAGGCTACTCGCATGACGGGAACTGCCATGACGGCGGGCGCGGAGTCGTCCCAATGCAGACAGCGCAGCACAGCCCTGACTCGGACGGCCGTGCAGCTGTCTGTTTGGGCACTTGCCACGTTCTTTGCGGCGAATGCAGCGGCCAGTCCCCCGCTCGGGCCGCCGCCACCCGTGAATCCGTTCGTTGCACGCGAAGGTCTCGGGACCCAGCACGGGGACACCGCTGCCTCGGACACTTCGCCGTTGGCAGGGCCTGGAATAGCGGGTGTGAGCACGGCCGTCATCCCTCTGCCGGCTCTGTGTCCGTCGCTGCTGGCGGGAGCAGACGGTCTGCCGCTCGCGATTTGCATTCAGCTGCTCGATCAAGCTCCGGTGATCTATTTGCTGGATCGCGACAGCGGTCTGCCTCTGGCTTCGTTGGCGCTGCCCAAGAGCGAGCTGCTGAGCGACGTTTACCCCTACGTCGACGCCCACGGACGCGTGGTCATGGTGGTCGGGAACAACGTGCTTTCTTGGATCGGGCACCGCCGAACCCTGTCCGGGTGGGAGCTGCGCGTGGAGCGCAGTGTCTCGCTCGACGCTGCGATTCGCGCGCGCTGCGGGGGCGCGGCTTGCGGCAGCGTGGTGGGGCTCGTGCCCGACTACGCGGGCAGGATTTGGTTTGCCACGAGTTATGGCACCGTGGGCGTGCTGGAGCCCAGCACCGGTCACATCGAGACCTCCCTTTTGCCCGCTGGCGAGGGCGTGGCCAACAGCATTGCCAGCGCGCCCGCCGGGGTGGCCGTCGTGAGCGACCACGCGCTGTACCTGTTCGGAACAGATGCTCAATGCAAGCCGCAGCAGCGCTTTCGGGCCGTTTACGATCGCGGGCCGGCGCGCAAGCCAGGCCAGCTCAGCCACGGCAGCGGCACCACACCGACGTTTTTTGGACCCATCACCGGTGCCGACTACGTCACCATCGTCCACAACGCGAGTCCCGTCGAACACCTGCTCGTGTATGCCGCGAGAGGTTCGGGGAGCCCCGTCTGTGATCTGGCGCTGCCCGCCCCCACGGGCAACGGCACAGAGATCTCCCCGATCGCCATCGGTCGTACCATCATCGTCACCGGCAGCTACGGCTACCCTTACCCAATCGCGCTACCCGAACCGAGCGTGCCCCCCCAAGCCGCCATCACGGGCGGGATCACTCGCGTGGAGCTGGACGAGACCGGCTGCCACGAGGTTTGGACCAACCAAGTCCGATCAGCAGCGCTGCCCAAGCTCTCTCGTCTCGACGGCTCCATCTACACCATCGAGCGAACGTTCCTGGTCGATCCAAGCTCGCCCTCGCCCCTGGACACCTATCAATACACCGTCATCAGTGCGGCGACCGGTCTCTTGCTCTTTCAGCAACCGGTCGGAATCGGCACCGATACGCTCGAGCTGTCCGGCAGCATCGCGCGCGGCCAGGTCTTCTATCAGGGATTCTTGGGCGGTCTGCTCAGAATTTCTCGCTGACGGCTCGCGTTCAATCGGTCCTCAGGCTGCAGCCGGGTTGGTTGCTGCACAAGCTCGGGTACTGGTCTTCACACGACCGCGGCGTGCCGGAGCAGCCACCGGTCCAGTAACAGCCGTCTTGCAGCGCGCACGTGCCGCTACCCGGCATGGATGAACACGAGTACGACGAGCCGCTGCACGACTTGCTGGAGGTGCTCCAATAGCAGCCCTCTTGTGAGGTACAGCTGTACGAGGTGTATTCCGAATAGCAGCTCGTCGAAACGCCGGCGCAATGCGAATCGTCGCTGCAGCCGGTTGCGCCGATGCACTCCAGACTCGTGAGCAGGGAGCAGGGGGTGGCAGCGCCCGCGCAGTACGGCACGCCAGAGCCGGGGCCACTGCGCTCGCACCAGCCGTTGTCGTTGCAGCGCGACTTGGCGGGGCAAGTGGTCGATGGGATGCACCGCTGGACGCAAATATGGGCGCCGATGCACATGCTATCGGCGCCGAACTTGGCCACGCATTCATCGCTCGAATTGCAGGCGGCGGCGCATTGCCGGTGCGCGATGTAGTCGCTTGCAGAGTAGTGACAAGTGAGCCCTGGTTTGCAATCGGCATCGGCATCACAGGGGGCACCCAACGCGGTCGCGGTGGTCGTTGCTCCGCCGCCCGTTCCGCCGCTGCCGCCGGTGCCGGTAACGGTCGATGCGCCGCCTCGGCCGCCGTTGGCTGACCCGCTCGCGCCTCCGCTGCCGAGTCCGCCAGCACCGCCGCTGGCGCCCGCACCGTCGTTGAGCGGTTTGCCGTCGAGATCGAGGAGTTGCACCGGACAGTCGAAGGCGATGGTCGCGCTTGCCGTCGGCTGCGGGGTGCCGAAGGGGCTCACGTTGCGCGACGCGCTGGTCGCGAACAAATTTTGGCAGGCGATCTGACCGACGACGTGCGCATCAGTGAACGTACCGACATCGACCGCGCAGGTGCTGCGTGGCAGCGACGTGACTGCCGTATCAGAATGGTACCAATATTCGTCGAACGACGTCGCGCTGTCGTGACTGAGACGAACTACCAGACTGAGCGGATTTTTGGGGCTTTCGTCATACATGACTTGCCCGGAAAACGGCGCGATCTTCTCGACGTTCGCCACGACTTGGGTCTCGGGTTGGGTTCTGCCCGAGATGCTGGCGGCTATCGTCAAGCTGGGCGGAAGCAGTGAACCGCTTGCCGAGCGGCTACCGTGGACCGCATAGCTGCAGCGGACCACGTCGGAACCCGCCGGACCGGGGCTCGGCGGTCCCGAGAACGTTCGCGGCTCGATCGCGGCCGTGGGCGTTTGTCCGAGGATCGTGATCTCCCCGCGCAGCACACGAGACGGATCGAGCGTGCTCGAGCTACCACCACTCGGAAGGGTGAGGGGGTCCTCGGGAGTGCCGTCCGAGCCGCTGGAACAGGCGCTCACGAGACCGACCAGAGCAACCAGGCCGAGGGAGAACGCGCGCTGCGGGCGCTTCGAACGAGAGCGCCTCGTGCTGTTCTTCAACACCCCGCTCATCAAAGCCACCGAAGGAGTCACGTTCTCCACTTGAAGCGGGAAGTTATACTTGTGGGTGATAGCGTGGCAAGCAATTCTTGTGTGATTTGGCAAGGCGCTTGGTCTATATTCGGAAGTCTTCACGATCCTTACGTGGGGAGAATCCAACGGATGAGAAAGCTCGTGGCTGCACTGGTCTGCAGCCTTTTGGTGGTAGCGCTGCTCTTCGGCTGTTCGTCGGAGAAGCCAGTAGCGAAGGGCGGGTGTGCCCAAGACGCACAATGCGTGAGCGGCCTACATTGCACGCCACAGCACGTTTGCAGCCAATGCGCGTTCGATACTCAGTGCCCGGATTCGGAACGCTGTGATCGAGGGAGCTGCGTCAGTCGCGTGCCGTGCTCGACCAATAAGGATTGCCCGAGCGCCGCAAACCCGATCTGCGACGCAACGCTGAAAGAATGTGTCAGCTGCGGTTCGGACCGTGATTGTGACGCAGCGCAGCGCTGCCTCGACCACGCCTGCCAAACCCCGACGGGCTGCGCCAGCGACAGCGACTGCCAAGACAAGCAGATTTGTGCGCAGGGCCAATGCCAGGATTTTTGCGATGCGGATGCGGAGTGCACGGGCGTTGGGCTCGTGTGCGACTACTCGAAACATGTTTGCACGCAGTGCCTGGTCAACGCAGATTGCCCGAGCACCTACCACTGCGCTGAGGGCCGCTGCGCGCGGGACGGCTGCGTCGCCGGTGCCAGCCGCTGCACCAAAGATGGGAAGGGAGTGGAGCTGTGCGGCCCCGAGGGCGACCGCTGGCTCACCCTGTTTTGCGCCGCCTCACAGAACTGCGACGCGGATCAAGGCAAAGCCACCTGTTCCGGTTGGCTGTGCACGCCCGGCACGGGCGGCTGCAGCAAGGACGCGCGGCGCGTAGAAGTCTGTTCTGCCGATGGCGAATCGACGCTCGTCGATCATGAATGCTCGGCGACCCAAGTGTGCACGGCGGGCACCTGCAAAGAAGTGGTCTGTACTCCGGGGCTCAGCTACTGCAAGGCCGGCGCCGTGCTCCGCTGTTCGGACGACGGAACCTCGAGCACGTCCGTGCAGGTGTGCGGGGCCGACTCCTTCTGCGATGACGCGACCGCTCAATGCTCGACGAACGCATGCAAGCCAGGCACCCAAACCTGCCAAGGCAACGCGGCGGTTCGCTGCAAAGCAGACGGCAGCGGTTTCGAGACCACGGACGACTGCGGCAAATCCAGCATCTGTACGAACGGCGCCTGTCGCGCGCTGCTGTGCGAGCCCAACACCCGTTCTTGCGATGACCAGGGGCACGTGCTGCTGTGCAATGCGTCTGGGACCGCGGTCACCGTGGTCGATACCTGCGATTCCGGTCAGCACTGCGTGCAGACCGCCTCCAGCACCGGCTGCGTCGCCAATGGCTGCAGCGCGAATGGCTCTTCGTGTATCGGTGATGTGCTCGTGACGTGCAACGCGGACGGCAGCGCGCTACAAGCGGCGACCACTGATTGTGCCGCTTCGAACCAGGTTTGCTATGGGGGCGCGTGCCGAACCAAGGTGTGCACGCCCAACACCCTGTCCTGCGAACAAGGGAACGTGGTGCTTTGCGTCCAGAACGGTACCGCCACGCAGTTGTTCGACGTCTGTAGCTCGGATGAGTACTGCGACGCGGCTTCACCTTCTTGCAAAGTGAAAGTTTGCACGCCCGGCGCCGCAGCCTGCAACAACGACACGGCCGCCACCTGCAACGCCGATGGCTCCGGGTACCTGAGTAGCGGTGCCGTGGATTGCACGCAAAGCAACAAGCTGTGCCAGAACGGCGCGTGTCAAACGCCGTTCTGCACGCCCAACGCATTCGTGTGTCAAGCGGGGGACGTGTATCGTTGCAACGCGCAAGGCAGCGCGACCGTGCTCGATACCGACTGCGTTGATTCGTATCAGCACTGCGCTCAATCGGGCAATGTCGCGTATTGCGCGGCGGATGCCTGCTATGCGGGTAACACGTACTGCAACGGAAACATTGCCAGCAAATGCCTCGCCGACGGCTCGGGGTACGAAACCGGCACCGACTGCGGCACGCAAGTCTGCGTGTCCGGCGTCTGCACGCCCAAGATTTGCACCCCGGGCAGCCCGACGTGCACGAGCGGAAATGCCTACGTGTGCAACGCGACCGGCACTGCGTACACGCTCGCGCAAGGCTGCTCTGCCGCGCAATTTTGCAGCAGCGGGGTGTGCACTCCAGACGTCTGCCCCGCGGGCGCGCAGGCTTGCGTCGGGGAAGTGCTCGGCGTGTGCAACAGCGAGGGCTCCGCGCTCTCCAGCAGCACGACCAACTGCGGCACGAGCCAAAAAGCCTGCAGCCTCGGCGGCTGCGTCGCGACCGTGACTGATGCCTTGGCCACGGTCAGCAGCACCGCCTACGGCAGCTCCAGCCTACTGACGATGTACGGTGACTTCGTCTACGTGAGCACGCCGCGTCGGCTCAAATTGATGCAGCACTCGCTCTTGCAGGGCAACGCGAGTGCCCTGCGCTGGGTGATCTACCAGAGCGATGCCGCGTTCGGCCCGTACCGGCCGGTCTACGACCAGACCGCGCCCGTCGCGACCCCCAACTCCTTTACGGTGCAAAGCTCGGGCGCACTCGACGTGCCGCTGCTCGCCGGCAAGTTTTATTACTTTGCCACCGTGGCAGCGCCAAACTCGATGTTCTCCACCGAGAGCTCCACCGCGCAGCGCTTCGTCAGCTTCGGGCACGTGCTCGGCACATACACCGGCACGTTCGCCAGCACGCCGAGCAACTCTTTCTCGGTGACGTCGTTCAACACGAGCTTTGCACCGATCACCCTCACTACGACGTTGCCCTGAGTCGCCCGGAGAAACCCACGATGAAACCTCTCTCGACGACCTTATTGTTCCTGGCTACCTGCGTTTTCATCGGCTTTGGCTGCTCGTCCAAGCCCGAGCCCAGCCCCAGCCCAGCAGCTGATTGCAGCGTCGACGCGAGTTGCACGCTGGGCGCCGCCTGCAGCAACGACAGCGACTGCATAGGCTCGCATTGTGACCGGGGGACCGGCACGTGCGTCGCATGCCTCGTCGACACGGACTGCGACAGCGGGCAAGACTGCGTCGCTTCGGCCTGCCTCAGCCGCTGCCAGACTGACGCCCAATGCGCGGCCGGGCAGCATTGCAGCCAGAGCAAGCACTGCCAGGCCTGCGGGAAAGATGCCGATTGCGCGGCGGACGAGCATTGTTCGGCCGCTGCCTGTGTCAAAGATCGCTGCAAAAAGGCCGCGAAAGAATGCGATCCGGACAGCAATGGCGTCCGGATTTGCTCCGCGAACGGTGACAGCTCCCGGGTCGTTCCCTGCAACGCGAGCAACACCTGTGCAGCCGGCAAAGATGGCGCCAGCTGTCAGGCGTGGATCTGTACGCCAGACAGCAAGTCTTGCGACGACGAAGGCAAGGCCGTGCGCACTTGCGCGAGCGACGGGCTCAGCTTCGAGGGTTCGAGCGCGTGCAAGCGTGGTACGACTTGCCTGGCCGGAGAGTGCGTCGGCTCCGGCTGCACGCCCAACCGCACCTTCTGCAGCGGGAATGACTCGCGTTCGTGCGCGAGCGATGGCCAGACCAGCACCTTGCTGCGCAGTTGCGGGGACACCGCCTTGTGTGAAGAGTCGACGGGTCTGTGCCGCAGTAAGTCGTGCGCACCCGGCAGCACGGTTTGCGACGGGCAAAACGTTGCCACCTGCAAGGCCGATGGCTCCGGCTACGATTCGGTCGCCTGTAAGCTGAGCCAGGTGTGCACATCGGGTGCATGTCAGGATCTGCTGTGCGCGCCGTACGAAACGTTTTGTGACGCCAACAACACGCTCAAAACGTGCAACGCGACCGGCACTGGGATCACCTCCACCTCTCAGTGCAGCGGCCCGTGTACGGCCAACGTCGGCACGTCTGCCTATTGTGCATCGAAGACGTGCCAAGCGGGCACACCGATGTGCAACGGATCGATCGCGACCCTGTGTAGGAGCGATGGCATGGGGCCGGAGCAAGAAGGCCCGAACTGCGCGGACTTCGACGCTTACTGCAGCTCCGGGACGTGCGTGCCGCACATCTGTCCTCCCGCGCAGCGTTTTTGCGTCGGCAATTCGATCTATCAATGCTCGGCTACCGGGAACAGCTCATACCTGTACGGTAACTGCGGTACGGGTTACGTGTGCTACCCGGGGACCGCCGCGTGCATGGCTCAGGTGTGCACTGCCAATGGCCTGAGCTGCGTCGGGAGTACGGTCATCAAGTGCGACGCCCTCGGGCTTACAGTAGCCGCCGTGCAGGAATGCTCGAGCACTGGGCAAGCCTGTCTGCAGGGACAGTGCGTCAGCTCCGTATGCAGCGCGTACGCCGCTTACTGCAAGGACGGCAACGTCTGGCAGTGCAACAGCAGCGGCACCGGAGAAGAGCTGTACCAGGTGTGCACCGCGGGCACGCATTGTCAGGGCTCGAGCTGCATCACGAATGCCTGCACGCCGGGTAGCGCCGTGTGCTCGGGCAACACGCTGACGACGTGCGCAGCGGATGGCAGCGGCGCGGTCAGCGGCGGCACGCCCTGCGCTGCGAATCAGGTGTGCGCCAATGGCGCGTGTCAGACCCAGCTGTGCACGCCGAACACATTCGCCTGCGTGTCCGGCGACGTTTACCAGTGCGACACGCAGGGCCTGAAGCAAGCGCCGTATCAACACTGCTTCTCCGAGACGTATTGCTCGAACGGCGCCTGCGTGCCGGATGTTTGCCCGAACGGCGCCGCCTACTGCAAAGGCGAGACCTGGGCGACCTGTCTCGCGGACGGCTCGGGCCCCGCGAGCGGAACCGTCAGCGACTGCTCTGCCAGCGGCAAAATCTGCACCACCAGCGGCTGCGTCACGAGCGTGGTGGAAAAGATCGGCTCGGGGCTCTACCCAGCGTCGGGCTACGCCTTCGGCCAAATTCTGCGCGTGACGACCGCACGCAAGTTGACGGGCGTGCAATTCAGCAACGGCGGCTACGCTGGCGGCAACGTCAGCACGATCGTCTATTCTTCGACGGACGGCAGCAACTTCTATCTGCTGTCCAGCACCGCCGTTGCGGATACTGGAGCTTCCACTGGCTACTACGACTCAGGAGCATTGAGCGTGCAGCTGCAAGCCGGCACGTACTACCTAATCGGAGTTGCCAGCCCCGACTACTGGCTCAGCGCTTCACGTGACCAGACGGGGATCTCCCAGACGCTGAGCTTTGCCACGACGCTCAAGTCATTCACGTCCACGAACCCCATCGCCTCGAGTTTTGCGCCGACTCAGGCTACTGCCAACTTCAACTTCAGCGTGACGACCGCTCTGCCTTGAGCGAGAGAGCCGCTCAATAGCCGTGCTGCCCTGGGCCGAGCGCGGCGGCTCGCTTTGGAGACGCCGCGTCCGGCCTCGAGGGCCACGGTCGCACCCCGTCGGGTGTCACGAAGCGCGTCGCGCAGGCTGCGGAGCGGCCGAGCACGACCGGCCGACGCCGGGCCGTGATGCGACGCGCCTTGCGGGAGCAACCCTGGGCGCGCTTTTACTCGCTGGGGCTCGGCGTGCAAACTCCGTAATCTCGACCCGCCGCCGTGCACGTTCCGCCGTCCGGGCACGTGGAATCGAGGTCGGCGCTGGAGCATAGCGCGGCGCACACTGGGCCTGCGCCGAAGTCGATGCACGAGCTATTGGCGACGCAATCGAAAGGGCTACTGCACGTGGCTCCGAGCGCGACGGTGCCCGCATAGTGACACGCAAGCGGCGAGCCAGTCAGCTCGCCCGGCGGGCACCACTGCCCCTCGCCGCAGTCAGTGCCGAGTGGAGCGCACACCGGCGCGCGCTCACTGATCCGCGCCGCCACGTTCAAGCTGCCGGCGCCGACCGTGATGATCTGGCCGTCAGTCTCGAACTGATAGGAAACGGTGGTGGTCGAGCCATTCAGAACCTCGAAATTGACGGACGAGCTCGAGACCAAGTCGGCTTGCACCGGGACGAAGTTGCCGAGCCCATCATCGCGATCGAGTGCCCAGTTCCAGAGCGAGAGCTGGTAATGCCCCGTCGGCAATTGCGCCTTCAAGACGGTTTCACTCGGGTCTCCGCTGGCCGAAAGAAATGCGCCGTAGGGATAAACGTATGCCTGAAAGTACCTGAACCGGTACAGGTGATCGCCCACGCTCACGCTGAGTGGCAGGCTGAGTGTGCCGGACTGCTCCACCGTTTCTCGTGCGTTCGGCGTGGCACTGCAGCCAGCCAAGGTGCCCGCTGCGCAGCACAGAAAGGCGGCGCCAAACACGCGTAAAAATCCCGATCGAATCATGTTGGATCTCCTCGATGCTCGAAAACATTGCGTCAGGCGCCGAGAGCCAATCACTCAGTGCCCTATGGACGGATGAACCGCGCACGAACGATCGTTACGCGCTCATCACTCCGTCGCTCGACTCGGCCGCCAGCTGCTACGGACGCTCGGCCCAGGCATTTTGCAGTCGGCCGCCGTGAGCCGAGCGACGCGCGCGCAGGTGCGCCGCCAGCAACGCAGCCAGACCGATACTGAATAGCGTCAGGGGAATGGACAGCTCTTGATCGCCGAGCGAAGCCCAGCGCGAGCGCTCGGGCTCACGTGGCGACTGCACGAGCACGACGAAACCCGATTCGTCGACGGGCGCGAGCGCGGCGGTCCAAAGTCCGTGGTTTCCAGCTACGGGGTCTCGGTAGTCGCGCAGCGTCAGCGGCTGGACATAGCGCACGCCGCGGGCAGATGTCGGGATGCCCAGCGCCGAGCGAATGAGCTGGGGATCTGGATATTTCAGCTGATACTCCTGACCCTGCGCCAGGCCGGGATGCACGACGAAGGTGTAGCCATCGGGCGCGAGCCGTCCAATATCCTTGCGATCCGCGCCGCGTGGTCCGAGCAGCGCAGTCACGTGTCCGCTCGGGCCGTCCTCCAAGCGCACGGATCCGAAGCTCTTGTTGGACGAAATCGTTGCACCCAAAACGCCGATCCACCCTCTCTCGTCGCACACCGGTGCGGAGATGGCGATCTCGAATTCTCCGTCGCTCTCCGAAGCGTGCGCGCGGCCGAGGTACCCGGTTCCGAGCTCGCGTGGACCGGGCGAAGCTTCATTCGAACACTCGGCGAGCGCCAGTGCTCGCGCGCCGCGAAAGTAGTCGCGAAACTCGAAGGAACGATTGGCGTATTCCTCGGAGCGGCGCGTCGTGCGTGCACGCATGCGCCCGTCCGGCGCGAGCACGAACAGGCTGTCGAAGCCGGATGCTCGCTCGATCAGCACTCGAGAAGGGTGCTGAATCGTCGCGCTGTGGAGCAGCGCGACCACCTCGGGCTGCCGGGCAAGGCGCGCGATGCGGTGCCGGTACTCTCGGAGTTGAAACTGAAATGCCACCGCCTGCACGCTGGCCATCGATGCATCGTCGCGCAGTCGTCGAGTGATGGTTTCGCGCTCGCGAGCGCGGGTTCGGGACTCATGGACCAGGCCGGACAAGGAAAAGACCGCGGTCCAGAGCAGCGCCGCGAGCGGCAGCGTGTGCCGGTGCAGTACGGACCGCACGCGCTCACGCAGCGGAACTGCGGGCAATTCCTCGGGAGCTCTCTCGCTCAGCGCGCGCCGCAGATCGGCTGCGAAGGCCCGCGCCGATTGATAGCGACGCGCAGGGTTTCTTTCGAGCGCATTCAGCACGACCGTTTCGAGATAGCGGTCCAAGGTAGGCACGAGCTCGCGCGGCGCGCGTGGTACTCGGCGCTCGTCTCCCAGCTGTTGCAGCACCTCGGGTTCAGTGCCGTCGAACGGCACCCGCCCCGTGAAGAGTTCGTACAGAATCGCGCCTAGGCTGTAAACGTCTGCGGCCGGAGTCAGCGGGCGAGAGCGGTTCGTTCTGAACGCCTGCTCGGGTGCGATGTACCACGGGCAACCGGCGTGTAACGTCGTGGACGCCCCAGCCCGATCCCCGATCCGCTTGGCGAGCCCAAAGTCCGAAATCTTCAGGCGCCCGGCGCCATCGAACAAGATGTTTCCCGGTTTGAGATCGCGATGCAGGATCGCAGGCCGACCCGGGTTTTCGGGATCGTGGTGCAGAAATTCGACGGCGTCGGCAATCTCGAGCATGAGCTCAGCCGCTCTTCGGGGACGGTCATGAAAATCGGCCATGCGCTCGCGCAGCGTGCCGCCGCTCATGTACTCCATCGTGAAAAACGGCAGGCCGTCGTGTTCGCCGACTTCGAGGATCCGCACGATGCGGTCGTCCCGCAGTTGGCTCAGCGCAGCCAGATTGAAGCGGATTTCTCTGCGAAATCCGTCGAGCTCCGGCTCGCTCGCAAAGTGACCATTGCGAATGATCTTGAGCGCAACGAAGGTTTCCGATTTTCCGTCGCGCGCGAGATATACCGAGCCAAAGCCGCCTTCACCGAGCTTCCTCACGCGCTCGAAGCGCCCGATTGGCGAGAGCCGAGCCTGTGCCAGCTCGATCAGGCACTCCGGACACAGCGCTTCGAGCTCTGCCTCGGACATGAGATGACCGAAGGGACAGAGCCTCATTGTCATTGCCGGTATAGGGCGCGACGCTCGTATTCGGACACGGGGACTCGCAGTGCTTGATACAGGAACTCGATTTCGGAATCGATCTCGTCGTCGCTCAGAACCAGCTCGCCGAGGTGCTCCCGTAGCTGCTCGCCAAAGCGTTCGCGCATCAGGTACACACGTCGCTTGATGAGGTCGGTGCTCAGGCCGAGGGCGGTGGCGACGTCCTTGTATGCCGACGCTTCGAGCTCGGGGCCGGGCAGAAAAACCTTGAGTGCATCGAAGCAGGCTTCGGCGCGCGCGCGACTTGCACCCGGAACCGACGCACAATACTCACGGCGCAACCGTGCAATCACGTTCGAGAGCACGCACATCGCCCAAGCTCGATTGTATCGACTTTCCGGATCCAGCGCCGCATCCTGGAGGAAACGGATTTCGGCTGACGCAAAATCCAGCGCCAATGTTCGTCTCACGTCCCGGCATTTTCGTCGCCGAGCTTTCCATTCATTCTTCAGAAAACTCTCGACCGCCGTGAACAGCCAGCTGCGAAACCGACGGCATTTGGTCGGCTCGAACTGCTCGAGATCTTTACTCCCGATCATGCGCTCGACGAAGAAGGCTTGCGTGAGCTCCTCGGCGGCTTCACGCCCGCGTCGAGCGGCGATCAGCGCGTACACCGGATAGAAGTACTCCCGATAGAGCCCAGCCCGAGCCGCTTCCGCCGACTCCCCTCCAGCTGCCGCCGCCAGCACTAGGCTCAAGCGGGTCGTCCGACATCGCCTCGGCCACATGCGGCGGTCCCCGCACCATTCGTCCATTCGAGAGCTGGTCATAGTCGCCTCTAGCTCGGTCAGAGGGCACACCAAGGCGGGCCCAACATAGATGAAGCAGACGGAATGCAAAGTAACGCGGCTCACGAACGTCCGGCGGCTATTTTGCGAACGCTCCGCCATTCCGCTGGCGCCGAGTGGGCAATGTCGCAACGCTCGGCGTTCCAGACAGATTTTTCGAGCCGAGCTGTCTCGCGCCGCGAGGATCGCGCGTCGAGGGTCGGCGAATGTCGCCACTGAACGCTAGCGATGTTTTCGGGGTGGCACCGGGTAGTGCTCGTGGAGCTCGCCATGGCGCGTGAAGCCGAGAGCTTCGCGCTGGATCTCGATGTAATGGAGGCGCAGCAAAACCTCGTCACGGGCGGCGTTGAAGCGCTGCACGAGCTCGCGCCGTTGCTCGAGCTGCTGGCTGTCGAGGCGGTCGAGCGCTTCGTCGAGGCGCTGGAGTGTGGCGAAGCTCGCCTCGAGGCGGCGCGTCGAAGAGCCCATCGAGTGGGCCGCCTCTTGCACGAGCTCGCGCTGGAGCGCTGCGAAGTCTCCGCGCAGCGCTGCCAGTCCAGAAAACTCGGGGTAGGCCGACGTGTCTCGCGCATCACTGGCGACGCTCTGCGCGATCTCCTTCATTCGGTCGGACATCACTCAGCAGGGTAGCACGCGAAATGCGAGCGACCATTCCATGGTACGCATGAGCATGCAACTGTCAC
>DASSMT010000451.1:0-4777 GCA_035688655.1 Polyangiaceae bacterium
CTCTGAAGTTCAGCATCTGGGTGGCGATCTCGGTGGTCGTCGCTTCATTGTTCGAGATTGTGCCGACGTTCCTGATCAAGTCGAACATCCCGACCATTGCCTCGGTCACGCCGTACACGCCGCTCGAGCTCGCGGGGCGCGACATCTACGTGTCCGAAGGTTGTTACAACTGCCACTCGCAGATGATTCGACCGATTCGCGCCGAGACCGAGCGTTATGGTGAGTATTCGAAGCCTGGGGAATTCGTATACGACCACCCGTTCCAATGGGGCTCGCGGCGGATCGGCCCGGATTTGCAGCGAGTCGGCGCGAAGTATCCGCACCTCTGGCACGTGCGCCACATGCAAGATCCCAGGTCCACGACTCCGCAATCGATCATGCCCGCGTACGGCTGGCTGTTCGAAGAAGACCTGGATTACGCGGGCATTCAGCCGCGCGTGGATGCGATGGCCATGCTGGGCGTGCCCTATGGCGATGCCGTACTGCACGCCGAGAGCATCGCCCGAACTCAGGCCCTGCAGCTGAGTGCCGACATCAAGGCGCAAGGCGGCCCGGCCGGTCTCGAAACCAAGAAGATCATCGCCATGATCGCCTACCTGCAACGCCTGGGGACCGATATCAAAAAGCTCCCCCCGAGCGCGCCGCCTTCGGACCTTCGCGCAATTGGCAGCGGCGCGCAGCCAAACATTCCCAGCAACGTCGCGTCCGGCCCGGAGGGGCTCTGAATCATGAAACTCAGTGATGTCATGTCTGCCATGCACGTTTCGGTCTTTGCCCAAGTGCCCCTGCTGATCTTCTTCGGCATCTTCGTGGGCGTGGTGCTGCACTTGCTGCAAGGCAAGGCCGCCTTCGAACACGCCCGCCACCTGCCCCTCGAAGGTCGGCAGCCCGAGCCCGAAGGAGAACGCGAGCCATGAGCGCTTCTTCCGAGCATCCGCTGCCAGCCGCGGTGTCCAGCAAGGCGGCCTCGAGCAAGCCCCCCGCGCCCGAAGCCCCGGTCATGGATCACGAGTACGACGGCATCCGCGAATACGACAACCCCTTGCCGCGCTGGTGGGTATGGCTGTGGGCCGGCAGCTTCTTCTTTTCGGTCGGCTACTTCTTTCACTATCACATCTCGCACAACGGCACGTCGGTGTCGGACGACTACGTCCAGGACATGGCCGCGGCGCGAGAGGCAGAAGCCAAGCAATCGCTGGCCGAGCCAATCAACGAAGACTCGCTCGGCAAGCTGATGCAGAACCCGGCGCTGATGACCGACGCGAAGGCGCTGTTCGGGCTGCGCTGTGCTCCGTGCCACGGGGCGAACGCGCAAGGCCTGATCGGACCGAATTTGACGGACAAATCTTGGATTCACGGCGCAGGCAAGCTGACCGATATCTACACCGTGGTCGATGAGGGCGTCGCCGCCAAGGGCATGCCCGCTTGGGGTCGGCAGCTGTCGCCGATCGAGCTGCGCAAAGTCGTTGCATTCGTCGGCACGCTGCGCGGAACCAACGTACCGGGCAAGCCAGCGGAAGGGACAGCCGTCCCCTGAAACGAGCACCGAACACCGCCATGCATCCGCTGATCGCAGAAGAACGCGTCCTGCCGACTCTGAACGCGGACGGCACGCGCAATCGAATTCGCCTGCGTCTCTATCCCGGGCGCCTGCTCAATCGGCGGCGCGCGCTCGGCTGGCTGCTGGTGGTGTCGTTCGTCGGGCTGCCGTTCGTGACCATCGGCGGCAAGCCCGCCATCTTGCTGGACGTCGTTCAGCGCCAGTTTTCGCTGTTCGGGCACACCTTTCTGGCCACCGATGGCGTGCTCTTGATGCTGCTCATGCTCACGATTTTTGCGGCCGTCTTCTGGGGCACCGCGCTGGTAGGCAGAGCGTGGTGCGGCTGGGGTTGCCCGCAGACCGTGTACATGGAGTTTCTGTTTCGGCCCATCGAGCGCCTGTTCGAGGGCAAGCGAGAGGCTCAGCTCGCGCTCGACAAGCGCGGCGCGAGCGCGCGCCGCCTGCTCAAGAACCTGGTGTTCTTGGCGCTGTCGTTCGTGCTCGCCAACGTCTTCCTGTCTTATTTCGTAGGCACGCACGCGCTGCGCACTTGGGTGACCGAGCCCCCGTCCAAACACATGGCCGGCTTCCTGGTCGTTGCGGTCACCACCGGGCTCGTGTTCTTCGACTTCGCCTATTTCCGCGAACAGATGTGCACCGTGATCTGTCCCTACGCGCGGCTGCAATCGGTGCTGCTCGATCGCCGTTCGCTGATCGTCGGCTACGATGTCAAGCGCGGCGAGCCGCGCAGCAAGGGCAAACAAAAGCCCGGCAACGGCGATTGTATCGACTGCCAAGCGTGCGTCGTCACTTGCCCGACGGGGATCGACATCCGGCAGGGCTTGCAGCTCGAGTGCATCGCCTGCGCTCAATGCATCGACGCCTGCGACTCGATCATGGATCGCATCCACAAGCCACGCGGCTTGATTCGCTACGCAGCTCAAGAAACGCTCGAGTCGGGGGCCAAGGCGTCGCTGCTGCGGCCGCGCGTGATCATCTATTCCCTGCTCTTGCTCGGGTTGCTGGTGACTTTGACCAGTGCGCTATGGATCAAGCCGGGTGCAGAAGTGACGATTTTGCGCGGGATCGGCGCGCCGTTTACGGAAAATGGCCCGCAGGTGGTCAACCAGATCCGCATCAAGGTACAAAATCGCACTGGCGCGGCCCAGCGCTACCACATCGAGCTCGCCGACTTGCCCGCCGCGCAGCTGATCTCGCCCGAAGACCCACTGCCGATTGCAGCCGGTGAACAGCGCACGACGAGCGTGTTCGTGCTCGCGCCGCGAAGCGCGTTTTCCCAAGGCCGACGCGCCGTGCATTTTCGCGTCAGCGATGGCCAGGGCTATCGCGGCGATTTCCCGTACCAACTGCTCGGACCGGAGGCACCGTGACCCAATCATCCTTGCCGCTCGCTGCTGTCGCTCGCCCCCGCTTGCCCTGGGCGCTGGTTCCTGTGGCCCTGCTGCTGAGCAGCGCTCTGGGCGTCGGCTCGATGGCGGTCATTGCGGCGCGCGATCCACACTTCGCGACCGAGCCGGATTACTACCAGAAGGCGATTCACTGGGATCAAACCCAAGCGCAAGCCGCGACCAATCAGCGTCTCGGCTATACGGTCGAGGCGCCCGCTGCCATCGCCATCGATCGGCAAGGACGAGTCACGGTCGAGTTCGGGCTCAACGACCAGCTCGGACAGCAAGTGCGCGGCGGACAGTTGCTCGGCGAAGCGTTCGCCAACGCGTACTCCGCCCAAATCGTGCGTTTGGCGTTCGCTGAGCAAGTGCCGGGGCGGTACCGGGCGAAGTTCAGCGCCCAGCGCCCGGGACTGTGGATCTTCCGCATCGCCGGCAGCGCCGCGGGCGAGCACTTTACCGCTGATTTTCGGGTGGATCTGACCCGCACCGCGGGTGCCCCATGAGCCTCTCGCTGCTCGTCCCGGTGGCGGCCGCCAGCCTGCTGGGCAGCATTCATTGCGCCGGAATGTGCGGCGGGTTCGTGGCCATCGCCGGCGAGGGCACGAGCGGGAAGGCGCGCATGCTGCCGCAGCTCACGTACAACGCGGGCCGGCTCGTGAGCTACACGGTGCTCGGGGCCGTGGCTGGTACGTTGGGTCGCGCGCTCGATCTGGCCGGGAACGCCGCGGGGATTGGCCGAGTCGCGGCGCTGGTCTCGGGTGCGATCATGATCCTGTGGGGGATGGGCGCGCTGCTCGAGACCCAAGGCGTGCGCATTTTCCGCGGTCGCTGGGCGCTGCCGAAACGCTTGACGGAAGGCCTGGCAAGGCTACGTCGACTGCCCGCGACGTGGCGCGGGTTCGTGCTCGGCTTGGCCACGACGCTGCTGCCCTGCGGCTGGTTGTATGCGTTTGCGGTCACCGCCGCCGGCACTGGCAGCGCGCTTCATGGTGCCTTGCTGATGGCGGCGTTTTGGAGCGGCAATTTGCCAGTGTTGCTCGGCCTGGGTGCGGCGCTCAACAGCGCCATCGGTCCGCTGCGCCGCCACGTGCCTCTGCTCAGCGCTGCCGTGATCTTCGGGGTCGGCCTGTTTACCGTGACCGCGCGCGCCAACCTGCCCGCATTCGCCGCAAACGCGCTGAGCGGTTGTCATTCGTCACCAGCGCTCGGCGCACCGAGCCCGGGCGCGTGCCCGTGCCACCGCAAAGCAGGACACCCGTGAGCGCCGCGTTCGAAATCGGGGTTCCTTCGAGACCCGCCGCAGCAGCTCAGCCGGAGCCGCGGTGTGCGCACTGCGCGCTGCCTGTCCCCGTCGCTAGGCTCGATCGGTCGCAGAGCGCGCAATTCTGTTGCGACGGTTGCCGCGCGGTCTTCGCCATCTTGCACGACGCGGGCTTGCAAGATTACTACGCAAAGCGCGAGGCGAGCGATCGCCGAAAGCTTGCACCCGAGCCCAGCTCGCGAAAATTCGAGGAGCTCGACGAGCCCGAATTCCGCAAGAGTCACTGCCGTGAGCGCGCGGACGGCAGCCTACAGAGCGAGTTCTTCGTGGAAGGGGTGCATTGCTCTGCGTGCGTTTGGCTGCTCGAGCGGTTACCCCGCGTTGCACCCGCGGTCCTTCAAGCCCGCTACGATTCGACGCGCTCGATGCTTTCGATCACTTGGGATCCGGCTGCGGCCCAACTGAGCGAGATCGCGAGAGCCCTGGCTGCGCTCGGTTACGTCCCGCATCCGACTCACTCGACGACGTTGGCTGCGGAGCAACGGCGCGCTGACCGCGCGTTGC
>DASSMT010000093.1:0-5105 GCA_035688655.1 Polyangiaceae bacterium
AGCGCGTTGGTCGCGCCGCCCGCTCGCGTTTTACGCGGGCGGGCGCGCGGCTAGTGATGGTGAAGCTCGTGTGTTTCGTGCGGCCCGTGAACATCGTGGGCGTGTTCGTGTTCGTGCGGTGGGGGTCGCACGATGGTCGACAGCCACAGCCGAGCGCTGCGCTGCCAGACACCGAACAAGAGCAGCAGGCACAGCGCGAGCGCGGCGCGTAGCCCCGATTCGCCCTCGGAAAGTGCGCGATCGAGGGCCGTCGTCGAAAGGCCGAGCTGGTCCGCGGCCAGCGCCAGAGCCAGGGACAAAGCCGTCACCAGCGCGCGCGCCCTGAACGCGGATTTCAACACGTCGGCGATCGGCGCGAGTGTCGCGAACAGCAAGATGGCCCCCGCGGACAGACCGAGCCCAGCGAGACCGGCTGCGATCAGCACCGCAGCGGGCGCGGCCACGGGGGTGAGGTTTGCGACCAGTGCCACCAGCAATAATTCGCTGACGACGCCGGCGCTCGCTCGCTGCAAGGCCGAAGGGGGGACACTGGTCAGCAAGGCACCGATGAGCAAGCCGAGCACCAGCCAGGGCCCGGACGTTTCGACGGCTTCCGACACGCGCGCGCGCCAATGCCGACGAGTCACGGCTTCGGTTGCTCGCGATTCAGTCGCTGGATTTGCGGCGAACGCGAGCGCAAGGCTCGTGAACAAAATGCGCAAACCCGCGGCAGTGAAGCCGAGCAGCGCGATGCTGAGCAGGATACTTTCGGCGCCCAGCGTGCCCGCGGGCGAAGTGGCGCGCGCCCATTTCGAGTGACGATCCGGCAGCCGCAAGGCAAACGCCGCGACCAGCAGCGCCACCAAGATTACGAGCGCGGTGCGTTGGGTGAGTTGCCAGAGCTCGAGTCCGAACTGGCGCGTCCCGGGCTCCGTGCTGTCCCAGGCCCCGAGCAGACTGACGGCGACACCGAAACCTGCCACGACCAAATCGAGCGAGCGAGCGAGCGGGCCCTGCGCCGGGTCTTCGGTCAAATCGTGAGTGACGACGTGCAGCAAGAGCCCGGCCGCGACCGCCGCAATGATCGGCGAATAGCTCTCGATGGTCGAGGCCGCGGCGATCCTGGACAGCAAAATGCCAGCGACGCTCGCGACAGCGAGACCGAGCGAACGCAACACGGCTGCGCGTGCGCCGAACGTGGTGCGGTACGCGAGCGACACGACCGCGATCAGCGGCACGGTGTGCGCAGCCAACGCCACGATCACGTCCCAATGCGAGCCCTGTGCGCTCGGCAAGCGCGTATACGCGCCGAGACCGATACCGTCCGCGACGTGGTGTACGACCAAACCCCAATACCCCGCCTCCAGCACCGCGTGTTGAGTACGGCCGCTGGTCGTGCGCTGGCCGATGAAGTGCGCGAGAGCGGGTGCGAACCAGCCAGCGAGGAAGAGCAGGATCGATAGTGGGCCGAGCTCACGCAACGCTTCCGGGAGCAGATGCGTGACCACCACGGCGACCGCAGCCAGCGTCGCGAACGTGCGCATGTAGCCCAGCACCGCGCGCGACGTGCTGGGCACGAAGGAGAGCGCCGCGCCCAGCAGCACGGAGAGGACAGCAACGAGGAAAGCGAGGAGCACGCGCGGGCCCCGGGTCTAGCTCAGTCACTCGCCTTAGCCAAAGCGGGCCACGATTGCGCCGCAAATTAGCGGCGCCGAGCGCGCGCTGCCCGGCTGGACGTTACCCCCGAACCGGCTCCAACCTGCTCCGCCTGCTGTCAAAGACTCACCCTGGGTACAGCGCGGGATCCGGCTCGGGCTGGTGCAGAATGCCCCGAGTAGCGGAGTTCGAAACCCGCGACACTTATCGACACACGGGCGCGAGCTTGCGCCGCGCGAGATCGGCGTAGACTTCTGCCATGTTCATTCGCATCGCACAACTGACAACTGCATTCGCCGTGTGCGCAACGCTCGCCGTCGCCTGCCACACGTCGTCCTCCTCGACGGAGCAGGCCGCGTCGAGCGGGACCGAAGAAAAGAAGATCGCCGAAGTGACGGTCGGTGATGTCGAGCGCTTCGTCAAAGACAAGAGCGCGACCATCTTGGATGCCAACGACGGAGATACTCGCAAAGAGTACGGCGTCGTTCCAGGAGCGGTCTTGCTCAGCGGCAAGGAATATCCGCTCAGCGCTCTGCCCGCGTCCAAGACGGACAAGCTCGTCTTTTATTGTGGGGGCACGCAGTGCCGCGCGTCCGACAAGGCCGCCGCCCGAGCAGCCTCCGCGGGCTACACGGACGTGAACGTGATGCGCGCCGGCATTCGCGGCTGGAAAGAGGCTGGACAAGCCACGAGCTCAGCGCCGCAGAGCTGAGCTCGCCGCGGAAGTGATCGAGACTCTCAGGCGGCTTTGGGCTCCAGTTGCGGTGTGACGGACAGCGACAGCGGCTGTCCGTTACGCTGCAAGCGAAGCGTCACTTCACTGCCCCGAGAGAGCACGAGCACGCGCTGCAGGTCATCCACGCTGTATAGCGGGCTGTCGTTGGCGGCGAGCAACAGATCGGCCGGCGCCAGGTTCGCAGCGCTGGCGGGCGAGCCTTGCGCCACGCCGTGGATGCGCAGCGCGCGCGCTTGGCCGAGCTGTGCAGCCAAACGGGGGCCGAGATCGATGCCTTGCGCAGAAATGCCGAGCCGCGGTCGCTCGACGCGACCATCGCGAATCAGCACCGCGGTGACCCAGGCCGCGGTGTGCGCCGGAATCGCGAAACCCAGGCCATGTGCCCGTGGGATGACCGCGGTGTTGATGCCGACCACAGCGCCCCGAGCGTCGAGCAGCGGGCCCCCGGAGTTGCCCGGGTTGATGGCTGCGTCGGTCTGCACGAGCCCCTCGAACGGGCGTGACCCCGGGCCCGGCAAGCTGCGATCGATCGCGCTCACCACGCCCAAACTGACCGAGCGCTCGAAGCGCAACGGGTTGCCGATGGCGAGCACCAATTGGCCTACCCGCAGCCGCCGCGATTCATCCAGTGTCAGGTTGGGCAGACCGCGCGCAGCCACGCGCAACACGGCCAAATCACTGGTTTGGTCCTCACCGACCACCTGCGCCGGCAGCTCTTCACCTCCTGCCAGACGCACGCTCAGTACGGCTGACCTGCCACGCACGACGTGCGCGTTGGTGATCACGTAGCCATCACCCGAGACGATGATCCCGCTGCCCTGACCGCGGCCATGCTCGACGGCGACCACGCCGGGTGCCGAGCTTTCCACCAGGTTCTCGAGCTCATCCGAAAATTCGCTCAAGCGCGACATGTCACGCCCTCACGCCCGGGGTGATCGAGATTTCGTGCGCGACGCCCGCGCGCAACATGCGCAGCGGCAGCGCCTGACTCGCGCGCTCTTGCAGGGCCGCTTGCAAGTCTGCGATGCTCTCCAAAGCCTCACCGGCCAGGCTGAGCAGCACATCTCCGAGCAGCACGCCCGCGTTTTCGGCCGGGCCATTTGGCTCGAGCCCCGTGATCACCAGGCCAGCACGCTGTCCGCTGCTCTCGGCCAGAGCGCGCGGCAGACGCGCGGCAGTCGAGCTCACCCCGAGATAGCCGCGCTGGATCTGGCCGTGTGAAAGCAGAGCGTTGACCACGCGCTCAATCGTCAGGGTCGAAAGCGCGAGCGCGCTGCCGCGGAGCAGCCCCGCGGAGTTGAGCCCGATGACGCGCCCCGCGGCGTCAATCAAGGGTCCGCCGGAAAAACCGGGTTCGACGTTCACGTCGCTCTGGATGTAGCGCTCGAGTTTGCCGCCGCCGGGCGCGTGCCATTGCTCCGAAAGGGCGCTCAGCACGCCCAGATACGAGCGCACCGTGCGCCCGGGTCGAGTCAGCGCAAGCACGAGCTGACCGCGCCTGAGGCTATCCTTGGGGACACGCTCGGCGAGCGGCAGGCCCGTGGCTTCGACTCGCAGGAGCGCGAGGTCACTCGCTGGGTCTTCACCCAGAAGCGCCGCCGAGTGCACCTGCCCGCTCTCCAGCGCCACCTCCAAACTTTGCTCGCGCTCGAGGCCGTGCGCGGTGGTCACGATGAGGCCCTCAGCCGACCAGACCAAGCCGGACGCGGGCTGCCGACGCCCGGTCTCGACGCGAACCACGCTCGCGCTCACGCGCTCGACCGCATCGGCCAGCGCATTCGAGAAATCTTGTGCTGCGTTGTTGCTCATGACGATAAAGCTACGACTGCCGGCGTTTGAGCGGTATCAGCCGATCAGCCAGGCGCTCCCTGCCTGATCGGGCAGGCTCACAACATCAATAGTCCGCGACGCGCCGCGCTCACCACGGCTTCGGTGCGAGTCTCGGCGTCGAGCTTGGCCAGGATCGCATTCACGTGGAATTTCGCGGTGTGCTCACTGATTTTCAGGCGCTCGGCGATCAATTTGTTCGACAGACCCTCGGCCATCAGGCGCAGGACTTCGGCCTCACGCGGGGTGAGCAGCGGGCCGTCCGGCAACGCTTCGCGCACGAGCTGCGCGGCAACCAGTAGCTTCGGCTCGAACACGGCAAGACCGCTTGCCACCGCGCGTAGCGCGCTCGCCAAGCGCTCGGGCTCGGCGCCACGCAGGAGCACGCCCAAAGCGCCCCCACGCAGCAGCTCGAGCGCTGCTTCTTGGTCGCGCACCAAAGCCAACGTCGGCGTGTGCCGCAGTTGTCCGGGGAGAACCGGCGTTCTGCGCGAGCCGACGTCCCAGAGCCAGATCTCCGCGCTGGAAAGCCTGCCGAACGCGTCGTCGGTCACGCTCACCTGGGCTGACACGACGAAGCCCGGCTCGCTCGCGAGCAGCGATACCAGGCCGCTCCGCACGAGCGGATCTTCAGCAACGATGGCGACGCGCAGCAGCTTGGGCAGAGTGCTGATGTAAGTCCCGGCGCGCGCTTGTAAAGACCCGCGGCGAGCCGCTGCTCGGTGCCGGAACACCTGTTACAACTGCCCGTAGTGACCGGAACCGCCAGCGACGACCCCACGAAAGATCCGAACGACCCCGAGTACGGAGTGGATCTACCCGCAGGGCTCCGCCTCGAGCGTCCCGAACGCGGCGGGGTCCGGGTCGAGCTGCGCTTGAGCCCAGCGAGCCGCGCGCTCGCGGTGCT
>DASSMT010000118.1:0-3808 GCA_035688655.1 Polyangiaceae bacterium
ACGAGGGCTCGCCGTCCGTGGCGAGCAAGATGAATTTGGGGTTCGGATCGGTCAGGCTTTTCAGATACTTCACGGCGGCTTCGACCGCGTCGCCCGTTGGTGTGCCGTTGCCCTCCGGTGTGAGCGCCATCAGCTGTGCGGTCACGGCGGCGGCATTGTTCGGCGCGATAGTCACGGGAACGGCGGCGGTGACCGACTCGGCGATACACTCCTCGCCCTCGCCCTCGGGGAAGGCTTTGAGCCCCCACGAGATCGTCGCGTTCGTCGCGGTCACGACCTCGTTGACGGCCGGGACCACCAGACTCCACTTGCTGTCGCTAGCGCTACTGCCGCTCGGCTTTTCTTTCATCGACCCAGAGCGATCCAGCAAGAGCAAGATCTCGGCTGGTTGTCGGCTCAGTTGAAAAGTTTGCCGAGCGCATTCGCCGTTCGTCAGGTCGCCCGGAGCCGGGTGAGTGTCGGGGCCGACATTCAAAGCATTGCCGCTCCCGGCGCTCCCGGTGCTGCCCAGGGGCGGGGTGCCGGAGCTCATCCCCGCATTGCCCAGGCCTCCGCCAGCGCCAGGCATCTCGACGCCGCTGTCTTTCGTGGTCCGCTCCGTCGCCGCCGAGCACGCGAACAACAGCGGCACACAGCACAGCGAGACGGTGGAAGTTCGAATCATGGGCCCGGTAATGCCGCGGCCGCCCATTTCGATCACTCGGGCCGATAGTAGCGAGCCGAGCCCAGACAGCGTGTGTCGAAGCAGTGTGCCGTTGTGTGCCGCGGTCTCGGCACATTCAATTCAATCTTCAACGGTTTCAATTGAGTACGCCCTGAACACTGCTGGCACGAAAGCTGCTGATAGGGCGGACGGAGGTTCGCAAACATGGGTGGTAAGCGCTGGCTGGCGGGGGTGGGGGTTCTTCTACTGAGTGCCGCTTGTGAGCAGACAGGGGCCAATCCCGTGCCACTCGAGGTCGGCGATGAGGTCGACGGGGGCAAGGTCACGAGCATCTCCAGTGGGAAATGCTCCCTCGTGACCGTGAGCTACGACTCGGAATGGCAGTGCAGCGCCGAGCAAATCGCAGCCGTACGAGGCGACAGTGGAGCGACACCCGCCTCGAGCGACTCATCGGCTCAGCTCCCGGAAACCGAGCGCGTGTCGCTCGTGACCACCGACTGCGAGGGCCTGGCAGCGCGTCGTCGGCCTGCGCTGAAAGCCCAGCAGCGCCTGGCACTGGCCAACAATCGCCGCGCCGTGCTTTCGAACAAGTGCTTCGGTCGAACCGGCACCAAGTACTACCTCGATGGCGCGGAGGTCTCTTATTGCTCGCCCTACCAACCCTCGGGCGGCTCGAACTCCTCGGGCAACCTCGGCATTGGCACCACCTACCCGGGCGCACCTCAGAACGCGGCCAATCCAAGCAGTACGACCACTCCGGTCCCGGAAGCCGTCGACACCCCGACTGACGGCGCTTCTGAGTACTCGACGACCAACGCGCAGGTGGTCGGTGTAGACGAAGCCGATTTCGTGAAAAACGATGACGGCCACGTCTACGTGCTCTCCACGCGGGGTTTGCACGTGATCGACGCCTGGCCTGCACCCGAGACCAAGCAGGTCAAGCTGCTGTCGCTGCCGGGTGAGCCCCGACGCCTCTACCTCGCCGGCAACAAACTCGTCGTCTATTCGCGAATGGGAGCAGGAACCAACGGCGGCGTGGGCACGCCCTCCGAGCAGGGCTGCACCTATGGCTACGACTGTCGCTTCTCGGCCGAGCCAGGTCACACCTTGGTGATCGTATTCGACGTCAGCGACCCGAGCGATCCCCAAGAGCTTCGACGCTTCGAGCTCTCGGGCAGCTATGTCGACTCACGTCGCGTGGGAGACATCGTCTACACGGTCGTGCAAGATGGAGACAGTGCCGCACTGCCCGGCATCGATTTGACGCTCCCAGCAGACTCGGCCGCCGAGTTCGAGCAGCTGTATCAGCAGCGCAGCAGCGAAGCCGACGCCGCGATCGACGGCGCGCCGGCCGCAAGTTTCCTGCCGTGGGTGCACCGCCTCGACGCCAGCAATGGGTTCACGGACGAAAGCAGCTGTGACAGTGCACTGGCCGCGCAGGCCGCTCAGGGCAAGAGCTTTTTGTCGCTGGTGAGCTTCGATTTGGCGAGCTTGGGTCAGCCTTCTCGCACGCTGATCGCGGGCAAGCCGGGCTACGTCTATGCTTCGGAGAAAGCCCTGTACATCGCCACCGATGGCGTGGACGGCGGAGACACCATCGTGCACTACGCGAACGGTCAAAATGACCGCAGCACGCTGCACAAATTCGCTCTCGACGGCATCAAAACCAGCTACCGCGGCAGTGCCCCGATCGCCGGCCACGTGCTCAATCAGTTCAGCATGGATGAACTGAACGACGTGCTGCGCGTCGCGACCAGCAGCGGCTGGGTGCCGGATCCCAGCGTCTCCAGCAATTTGACCACGCTTTCGGAGCGAGCTGGGAGGTTCGCAGAGCTGGCGCAGATCGGCGGCATCGCCCCCACGGAAGACATTCGCTCCGTGCGCTTCGACGGCACGCGCGCGTTCGTGGTTACGTTCAAGAAAACCGATCCGCTGTTCGTCTTCGATCTGACGCTGCCGGAGGCGCCGAAGATGCTCGGCGAGCTGAAAATTCCGGGCTTTTCGACGTACATGCACCCGCTCGATCACGATCACTTGTTGGCCATTGGGTTCGACGCCGACGACCACGGCAGCTTCGCCTATTTCGACGGCATTCAGCTGCAGATTTTCGACGTGAGCGACTTGTCGAATCCCCAGCTCCTCCATCGAACGACGGTCGGCACGCGTGGCTCCGCCTCGGAGGCGCTCACCAACCACTTGGCGTTCAATTACTTCCCTGCCAAAGGCGTGCTGGCGTTGCCGATGAGCATCTGCGAAGGGGGCGACGACGGCGTGTATGGCGACAAGCTCACCTTCAGCGGCCTGATGGTCTTCGATGTGTCGCTGGAAAGCGGCATCAAAGAGCACGGCCGCATGCCGTTCGTGAACGCCGAGCAGGTCACGGCGTCTTGGGGCGCGAGCGCGTCTTGCAGCAACTGGTGGGCGAACTCGACCTCCGACGTGAAACGCAGCATCTTCATGGACGACTTCGCGATCGGCATCAGCGACACGCTCTACCAAGTCGCACCGCTCTCCAGCCTGTCCACGGTCGCGCAGAGCTTACCCCTCGGCGCAAAGTGAGAGGGCTTCTGGGTTGATGGTCACCCAAAGCGTCGCACTCCGGCGCAGCCTTCGGCGGCCCAGACGTCGCATCCGCAATCCGTCGCCGAAGCTACGCCGGAGCACGAAGACACGCTTGACCATCAACGAACGGGAGGGGCAGCCCAGGGCATGTTGACGGTCCCAGACGCGTACCGAAGGCGCTATCTCGCGCCCGGGACGAAAGGCCTCGATTAGGACTTCGTCTTCCCGTTGTTATCGAAGGTCGCCCATTTGCCGAAGCGCCGTTTCTCTTCTTGTCGCACGAAGTTTGCTGTCATCAGCCCACACGCTCGCTGGCGCGCAAAAATGGCTGCAAAGCCGATCACGTTAGTGAAACGCTCGCCACGCGAAGCCTCGCGCCAGCAACACCCCAAATCAAGCTGACGTCCCGCGACGACGCCCTTGCGCACTCCAATCGTGTCTACAAAAATCGACGGTTCAAACCGGGTACATAGGTGACAAATCGAACCGGCAACATAGGTGACACTTTTTTCGAAGGTGTACACCGATGCGGTCATGCCTTGGAAAGAGACGTCGCCAATGAACGAACGAGTGCGGTTCATC
>DASSMT010000368.1:0-3370 GCA_035688655.1 Polyangiaceae bacterium
TCGCGCTGCGCCGTCTGTCGCTCACTTCGGCTCAAGCCTCGATCGTATTGCCCGCGCTTTGGCGCGGGGACGAGCTCGAGCTGCGACGACTTCATTGAGATGAATATATCTCAATAGTGGCAAGCGGGCTGCGTGGGATCCCTCTGCGCCTTGGGCGGCTGCCACATGCAATAAGAATTCGGCGTATAAATGCGCTAGGCCCCCCACTAATGATGATATTAACCCATTGAAATCAATAAGATTATCAAAAATACTCCGAAGTATTTTTGAGTTTCACGTGAAACAAGACGGACCAGCTTGAAGCCGCCGGTCGGGGGAGCAAGAGATTAGACGATGGGGGTACGCGACCAAGTAACAGGCTGCTCCTTTCACTCGCCGAAACGTTGGCGACCGTGCATTTGCCGGTGCACTGCCGAGTCGCCCTCCGCGGAGGTTTGAAAATCCGACGATTCCTGCGTGCTCTCTCGAGTCGTTTCCTGCCCCAATGAGTGTCTTTGACCGGTGCACGCGCCGACGCGCGGCAGCTTAAACCTGCACGGTTGCAAGCGGCGCGGGCTGGCCGTGTCCCGACACAGGGCGGATGTTGACTTGCTCCGCTCAGCCGTCGCTCGCTGCCAGCGTCGGGAGCAAAGGGGCGTGCACCCTACTTTTGGCAAAGGACCGGGCCGGACTTTCGCCGCTGGGATTCGCTGGCGTTCGTCCGCGAGGCCCCCCAGCCCGACCGCGGCGTCCTCTCAACGGGCATCGAGCGACTCGGCTCGAAACCCAGCTCTAGCGCAAAGCGCCCGCGAAGTTTCGAACGACACGCTCGGCGGAGCAAATTCGCACATGAGCAAATTCTCACATGGGTCTATTCAGCGAAGCCTACTCAGCCCGCACGGTTCACTCCCGAGATCCCTCGCCGAGTCGCCGCCGGATTCGGCACTTTCAAGAGCTTCTTGCGCCGTGGGCGCGGCTATGTCGCAGCGAACGCGCCAGTCGCGCCCGACGTCAGTCTTCCGTTTCCTGGTCCCAGCACCCTGAAATTCGGCATGCCTGCGCGGTGCTGGTTACGTTTACTCGTTCAGACCCGCGCCGGCAGTCGTCTGCTTTTCGCGCCGAGCCCTTTGCAGAGTTCGTCTACCCCAGGTCGAAGATTGAGAAGTCTGTCGAAATGTCAGGGACGAAGTTCGCTGCGGCGGAGCCTGGGTTCCGACGCTTCCGGGGGTTGCAACGAGCTCACCGCTCTCAGGTCCACAGCGTCCGGAGGGCGAGTGTCGAGCCGTCCGCTCTGACCAAACGCAGTCCTTTCGAAGCGTACGGGCTTCGGGCACTTCGTCGCCGGTGCGGCGCGGCCGCATCTTTCCCAGCCGGTCGCCGTTCGCGATGCGCGACGCGAGCTCTCGGTCGCCACGATTGCAAGCCGCAGTCTCTGCGCCAGGGAATGCGGAAAGGGCGCCCTTCTTCTGCGGTTCGAGCGCGGATCGCGGCCGTCGCTGCGGCAAGTTGGGCGCCTTCGGCGAAATCTCACCCTGCTCGGACCCCCAAGCGAAGACGAGCAGGCGTCCAATTGCTCCGAAGCGGCGCCGCAAGCTCCGGACGCTCACCCGCACATTTGAGCCGAGCTATGAATCTGCGAATCGTCGACCTCGGCGAGCACCCGATCAGGTGTCCCCGCGCGATTCCGATGTCCTCGATGCGGCTAGAAGTTCAAAGCGCGCTCGAAAATTGGGAGAACATCGGCGGTACTCGCCCTCGGCTCGCCATTCCTGCTGCCTGCCGCTCTTGCCTCGCTCCGAGTGCCGTTTCGCGCATGGTTCGCCAGCGTGAGCCGGATCGACGGCGGGGTGCTATGAGGGCGCGGTGCGATTTGAATCGTTTTTGAATCAGACGCTGGACGAGCTGCGGGCTGACAGCTTGCTACGTGAGGCCGATGATGGAGCTGCTCGGCGTGGAGTGGCCGCGGCGGCGGCCAGCTCCGGACTGACGCTGTTGGACGCTTCATCGAATGATTACTTGGGCTTCGCGACGCGGTTCGTTTCACGTGAAACAGTCGGCAATCCCGGCGCCGGTGCCTCACGCCTGATTCACGGCTCGACCGAGCAGCACCGGCTGCTCGAGACCGACTTGGCAGATTGGGTCGGCTCCGAGAGCGCACTCCTCTTTAGCTCGACCTATGCCGCCAATTTGGGTCTCATCTCCGCTTTGGGCGTTCCAGGGTCAGTCGTGTTCTCGGATGCTACGAACCACGCGTCGATCATCGATGGAGCACGCCTGGCCAAAGCGGAGGTCCGCGTCATTCCGCACTTGGATCTGCAGGCGCTCGCTACCGCGTTGAAGCAGGACCGCGGATCGCGAGCCTGCTTCGTCGTCGCGGAGTCGTATTTCAGCATGGATGGCGACGGGCCCGACCTGGTCGCGCTGCGAGAGCTGTGCGATGCCCACGATGCCTGCTTGATCGTCGACGAAGCGCACGCGGTGGGAGTCTTCGGGCCCTCCGGGGCTGGGCGTTGCGCCGAGTTGGGTGTGAAGCCGGACGTTCTCGTGGGTGCCTTGGGCAAAGCGGTCGGCTGCCACGGAGGATTCGTCGCTGGCTCCCGGCAACTGAGAACCTTCTTGTGGAACCGAGCCCGGAGCTTTGTGTTCTCCACCGCCACCTCACCCTGGCTGGCCGAGCAAACTCGCGGGCACGTGAAGCTCGTGCGCGAAGCCGACGTGCTGCGCGCAACGCTCGCCGATCTAGCGGGCGACTTTCGCTCACGACTGCGCGACGCGGGCCTGCCACTCGCGCCTGGTTCGTTCGGACCGATTGTATCGGTCATACTCGGCGACAACGGGCGGGTGCTGGCGGCCGCTCGGCGGCTGCAGCAATCGGGAATTTTGGCGCAGGCGATTCGCCCACCGACGGTTCCGGTGGGCGGCGCGCGTCTGCGGCTCACGGTCAAAGCGACCTTCGGCCGCGCAGACGTTGCTCGGCTAGCTCACGCGGTGATCGAAGCATGCGCATCGTAGTTCTCGGGTGTGGCACCGGCGTCGGAAAAACACGGTTGAGCGCAGCGCTGCTTCGCGCGCTTGCTTCACGTGGGATGCCCGCGCTCGGATTGAAACCGATCGAAAGCGGCGTCGCCCGTGCCGCGCATTCGGAGGGGCCACCGCCGGGCTCGGATGCCGATACCCTTGCGCAAGCTGGCTCACTCCAAACTGTCGCACCGCATCCCCTTTATGCCTTGGCGACTCCGGTCTCTCCTCACCTGGCCGCGCGCATGGCCGGCGTGCAATTGGAGCTGCCCCGCATACGAGACTGGGTAGAGCGCGCAGAGCGTGCTGTGACACCACATGTCATGCCACATATGGCATTATGGTCGGTGATCGAAACCGCTGGCGGTGTTTT
>DASSMT010000378.1:0-2527 GCA_035688655.1 Polyangiaceae bacterium
ACCAATCGGGTTGATTTGGCGAGCGACCTCATGATCGAGCGAGTGCGCGGTCGCGTAGCGCTCGAGCCCTTCACTGATCAGCGAGCAGGTCAGCTTCGAGCCCATCGCCTGATCGTGCGGATCGATGAACTGAGTGACGCCGTATTGGTTGATCGCGCGCAGCCCACGCGGCACGAGCAGTTTGTCGACGAAGGGCGTGAGCACATCGAGAGTGGTGCCTTGCAGAGCGCTCGCGTCGAGCGGCCCGTGCTCGACTTTGGGAAACCAGCGGTTCGTGAGGCAGCCACACGGCGTATGAAAAATCACGCAGCGCCGCGGGCGGCCGAGCGCGTCCGCGCGGGCCGTGCGTGGCCGGAGCGAAGGTAAGAAGGGCGCCGCGAGCAGCAACCCTCCGGCACTGCGCAGGAAAAAGCGGCGATTCACGGCGTGCCTCGCTTACGGTTGGAGAACGAGTCTGCGCGAGTGAGCCAGACGAATAGGGTCTGGATGTCGTCGGAGTAGAGCTGATCTGCCACGCATTCATCACTTCGATTCGGGCTGCGGCCGAATGCGTACGAGACCCAGCGTCTGCGGTACGTTCGCCCTACTTCCGCCAATTCCGAGAGCTTTTTCATCAGCTCACTGGCGTCTTCGATGTGCACTATTTTTGTGTCATCGAAGCGCACGTCCGCCGCGGTCTCGATCGGCGCTCCGGTATCCGCCTCCACGGTTTGCCAAGCGCCCACCGCGTCGTACGACTCGAGCACGAAGCCCGGTGGGTCGAGATAGGTCTCGTGACAGCGGGCGCAGGGCACGCCTGAAGTCTGTGCGTCTACACGCTCGCGGTTGGTGTGAAATTGGCTGCCTTGCGGCAGGGGCGCGTTGGCGCATTCCACGGTCGGTGGGGGGAGGGGCAAACCGACGATGTTGCGCTGGATGAACGCACCGCGCAGAATCGGCGCCGTGCGTGCGGGGTACGCGTAGGTCGCCAAGAAAGCGAGCCGCGTCAAAAAACCGGGCCTTTGCCTGGCATCCAACTCGACCTGTCGCAACTCGCTGCCGAACTGCGCAGGATCGAGTCCGTAGAAGGGCGCAGTTCGGGCGTTGACGAAGCCGAGCGGACTCGTGAACAGGTCTTTTATCGAACCCTTCTGCTCGAACACGATCGCGTCGAAGAATTTGTCGACTTCGTCGTTCGCCGCAGCGAGCACCGCGGAGTCGAAGCCCGGAAAGAGCGCCGGGTCTCTGTTGACCGCGATCTGGGCTCGCAACGGATCGAGGCCCAGATAAAAGCGATGGAACGCGGCCACGAGGTCGCGGGCCTTTTCGTCTCGCAGCATGCGTGTGGCTTGATCCCACAGCTGATCGCTCGTCAGCAGCGCGTTGGCATCGGCGGCCTGATCGAGTGCCTCATCCGGCATGCTGCCCCAGAACGTGTACGAAAGGCGAGCTGCCAGCTCGGTCGAGGAAAGAGCGAAGAACGGTCGCCCGTCTTCGGGATCACGGCGCTCGCTCAGGATCTCCGAAGTCTCGGCTCGTTGCAGAAACGACGGCGAGACCAGGAACGTCTGCAACAGCACTTCCGCAATTTCGTCCACGGTTCCCGTGGCAGTGATTTGCGCGCGCTGCTCCAGGATCTTCTGGAACCGTGCGACTTCTGCGTCGGTCAGCGGGCGGCGGAAGGCACGCCGCCCGAAGCGCACGATCGTCTCACGCAGGCACTCGGTTCCGTCGCCCGTGGGCGTACAAGCGATGAAATGGCCGCGCAGCGCAGGGTCGGCCAGCACCTGAGCGGAGGCGGCTTCGGCCACCTTCATGTACGCGGACCAGGCCGCTTCTGTCAGCTGGCCGTCGCCGTCTGGAGCGAGCAGCGCAGACGGAGCCAGCCCGTCGAAGGCGGTCAGCTTCGTGATGCCGAGCAGGTCGCGCAGCGTGCGGTCGTATTGCGCGTTCGTGAGCAGCGGGATCTGCGAAGTGACGGGCACGCCGCAAGGCCGCGGCAGGTTCGTGTCGGGGTAGTAGTCGCCGCCGTTGGCGGCGAACCCGCCTGGAGTCCCAGCGGGGCCGCCGCTGGCGATGCCGGGACTGCCAGCCGCAGGAGCACTCGGGTTCTGATCTTCTCTGGTTCGTCCACACCCGAGTAGACTCCCGGCAAGGTGGTTGACGAGCAGGCCAACGACAACGGCTCGCGGCAGGCGATGCCATGGACGCGCCGCGCCCACGAACAGCACGCAACTACGCTGCCCCGTCGCCATCTACTTCCAGACTAGCACGCAGGCGAGCGCGACAGCGAGTCGAATACCAAATTCGTATCGAGGGTGGTAGCCAATGAGCTAAAGAGTGCAGTGTTCACCGCAGCGTCGAAGTTTTCTCGGCGGTGGTGAGTTTTTTTGACCGGATCTGGTCGCTTCGGTGCGAGGCCATCATTCTACGGGTGACGCCATGCAGTTCGTGAAACACCTTCGGGAAGGCGTGAAGAGTGGGCAGATCACCTGCAGCGTCCGCATCTGGTTGCGTCCACACGTCAGCGTGGGCCGGCGTTACCGAA
>DASSMT010000453.1:0-32885 GCA_035688655.1 Polyangiaceae bacterium
TCGTCGCCACTGAGGTGGTGGCCCCCGGCGGCGGCTTCCACGAAGGCGAGCGGCGGCGGATGCTCGCGCGTGGTGCACGAGAGCTGGGCCGTCGCGGCGGTGGCAGCCACCGCGAACGCCAGTTTTGCCCAGGAATGACCGCGCACGACCTTGGAATCATAGCATTCACCCGGAAGCCTGCGTCACGGGTCCGCGTTATGGTGCTCGCTCGATGCTGCGCCGGCCCCCGACCGAACTCTTGACTGCGTTCCTGTCGGTGGTGGCGTGCTTGAGCTTCGTGCTCGGCCTTTCGGACCTGCCGCGGCGTCCGGCACCCGAACGCAAGGCCGCAGAACCGATTCAGATTTTGGACGACGACCGGAAGGGTGCCGTGCGTGTGACGGTGCAGCGCGATGTGGGCGTTCCACTCGGCGCAGCCACCGTTCAGGTGTTCTGGGAACGCGCGGGTAGCTTTCACTGGATTGCTGCGGAATCCACCGACAGCGCCGGACAAGCGTTGCTTTCGCGCCTGCCATTCGGGCGCTTGTGGTTGCTCGCCGAAGCGCCGGGGTTTGCGCGAGCGTCGAGCACCCTGCTGCTGAGCGCCGAGCGTCGCGAGCTGTCCTTCCTGCTGCGCTCGGCGCAAACGCTGGCGGTCACGGTGACGGACGAGAATCAAGCGCCCATTCCGCGCGCGACCGTGCTCGTGGAAGCCGCCGATCCGCTGCCCTTCGGCGCGCTCACGGACGCGCAGGGCGTGGCCAGCTTTGCGCGTTTGGGAACTGCTCCCTGGTCGGTCAAGGCGTCCGCGCTGGGCTACGAATCCGTGTCGCGCGCGGGGGTGCGCGGAGCCGTTTCGCTCACGCTGCGTCGCTTGGCGTCGCTCGAGGTGGCCGTGCTCGGCGTCGACGGCAAGCCTGCGGCGGGAGCGACGGTGATGATCGCCGGTGCCACGCTGTGGCCTGCACGCAGTGCGTCGAGCAACGCCGCGGGCCGCGCGCGCATCACGGGGCTGCTCGCGGGTGACTACGATTTGCGCGCGAGCTTGGGTGGAGACGTGGCTCCGACCTTGCTCGGCTTTCCACTCGGGCGCGGGCAAAATGAGACGGTCACTTTGCGGCTCGAGCCGGGCCGAACGGTGACCGCCGTCGTCACCGACGGCGATGGCGCAAATCCGGTCGCCGTGGCCAACGCGGACGTGGTGTTGGCCGAGGCGGGGCTCAGCTCTTTCCCGATTCGCGGCCGCAGTGGCGCAGACGGCAAAGTATCGCTCGGACCGATCGCGTCCGGCCCCGCGACTTTGGGCGCGCGGGCCGTGGACTTCGTGGGCAGCGCGCTCGTGGCAGTGCCCGAGCCGCTGACCGGCCCGGTGCGGATCCCGCTCACCCGCGGCGGAGCCATCTTCGGTGAAGTCGCGGACGCGCGGGGGTTCCCGGTCGACGGCGCGAGCATCGAAGTGGTGGGCAGTGATTCCGGAGGCTTGCCGATCGCCGAAACGCCGGCTTTGGTCGGCTTTCGGCAGAATCACTTTGCTTGGTCTCTGCAAGGCCCAGTGCCGCTCATCCCGGCGGGCGAACTGGGCGTGATGCCGGGTCCGGTGCCGCCCATCCCGAAGCCCGGGGCGGGCCGCCTTTCGCTGGCGAATCCAGCGGATTTCGCGGCGCCGCTGGCGGAGCCATTGCCCTGGGTCTCGAATCGCGGCGGGCACTTCACTGCCCGCCCCGTCACGCCCGGTCGGGTCCGGGTGATCGTGCGCCACCCGGACTTCGTCGAGGGCACGAGCGAGCTCGTGGCTGTCGCACCGGGCGGAGAGGCCCGGGTCAAGATCGTGCTCATGCGCGGCGCCTCACTCGAGGGCCGCGTGCTCGACGACCGCGGCCAGCCGCTCGCGCGGGTCGAGGTCGAGCTGAGCTCGGCGAGCGCCACGCGCAGCGAAAGCGCGACTACCGCCAGTGACGGCACGTTCGCGTTCGCGGCGGTGCCCTCTGACCTCACGCTCTCGCTTTCGCGGCCCGAGGATCCTTCGCGGGTAGTTCTGCGCAAATCCTTGCACTTGGCCGAGGGCGCGCACGAAAAGCTGGAGCTGACTTTGCCCGCGCTGCGCGAGCCGGTGCGGGTGCTGGCGCTCGACGAGGATGGGCGTCCGATCGAGCTGGTCGAGATCGTCGCGACCTCGCTCGAGCCCACGCGCCCGATGCGCCTGACCCGCTTCACGGATGCCGAGGGCGCGGTCAGCTTTCCGGACGCGCTCGGCGAAAATTTGCGCCTGGTCGCGGAAGCGCCGGGCTACGCGCGGGTTTCGCAAAGCTTTGCCGCGGCACCCCAGGAACTCAAGCTCACTCTGCGCCGCGGGGTGCTGGTCGCGGGGCGGATCACCGCGGTGCGCGGTCGGCGCGTGGTGCCGGGCGCAGTCGTCAGCGTTTCGCAAGCGGGCGTGCGCAAAGTAGCCACCAGCGACGGCGACGGCGTGTATCGGCTGCGTGACATCGCCGAAGGCGAGCTGCGCGTGCACGTCGAGCACCCCGACTTTGCAGACGAGGAAGCGTCGCTGCGCGTCGCGGCCACGGGCCGCGCCGATCGCCCCTTTGCACTACCCGACATCGATCTGATGGAGCCAGGCGAGGTGGAGGGAGAGGTCGTCGACCAGCGCGGGGATCGCGTCGAGGGCGCGCGGGTTACGGCCGGCAGCGCAGCGAGCTACGCGCCGGCGGGCAAGAACGTGCGCGGCGTGGTGCTGAGCGATCGCGATGGGCACTTCGTCTTGCCCGGCGTGCACCCGGGCACGGCCACGATCACGGCCATTTCCAGCGTTGCCGGTCGCGGCAGCGCGCGCGTGAGTGAGGTCAGCTCGGGCCGCACCGTGCGCGGCGTGCGCATCCAGCTGCTGCCGCACGGGGCCGACAGTGACACGGCGCTGGCCGCGGGCGGGGTGGCGCTGGGGTTGGGTGAGCGTGGCAACCCCCCGAACGTCGACGTGGTCGTGGTCAGCGTGGCCGAAGCCAGCGAAGCGGAGCGCGCCGGCGTCCAAGCCGGCGACGTGATCAGCGCGCTCGACGGCGTGCACCCGAGCTCGATGGCGGATGCGCGGGCGCGGCTGAACGGTCAACCCGGCAGCGATCTGGTGCTCGAGCTCGTGCGCGCTTCGAGTACGCTGCGCGTGCGCGTGCTGCGCGAACCAATTCGGCGCTGAGCGCGGACAGCGCGGACAGCGCGGACAGCGCGGGGCGAGGGCTACGGCGCGCGGGCCACGAAATCCAGCATCACCGGGGCGCGCTGGGCCACTTTGCCCTTCAAATTGCTGCTCAGCGCCTCGGTCAGCGTCTTGACGAACTTACCGGCGTCGTCGCGCGGGTTCACTTCGAACTCTTCCAGCCCGACATCGAGCGGTTCGCTGGTCTTCACGTGCAGCGAGCGTAGCTGGTCGCCTTGATATTCGATGCTGAGCTCGAGCTTGACGCTCTTTGGCTGCTTGCGTCCGTGCAGCCGGAACTCACCCGTCGCGATCGCGCTCAGCTTGCGCTCGTTGCCGGTCGCGGCCGCGACGTTCGGCACGCTGACCGCCTCGAGCTTGTCGACCTTGAACTCGACCCAGCGATTGGCTTCCGCTTGCTCGGGGCTGACGTCGCCCGGGCGGGGCACGATCTGAAGCCAATTGCGCGCGTGCTCGTTTTGCAGGTCGCTCTTCTTGCGTTCGCTGTACGTGGTCTTCTCGTCGCCGCGCTTTTGTTGATAAAGGACCAGCTTCTGCAGGTCTACCTTGACCAAGGCCGTGGATTTGCCGAGATCCGTGAGGTCGACGAACAGCGAACCGCTCAGGCCGCCGGAGGCGTCGCCATCGATCTTCTCGAGCGGCGAGTCCATCAAGAAGCTGACCTTGCTCGAGGCGGAATCGACCGTGAACTCCAGGGCAGCAGCGGGCGCGGGCGCAGCCTGCAGGGCCGAAGCCGTGGGCGCGAGCTGTGCCGCGGGTTTGTCTTTACACGCGCTGAACGCGCCGCCGAGACACGCGACGGCGAGCAGAAAACGGTATGCGACGGCGCTCATTCCGCGGCTCTCCCTCATTTGCCAATTCGGATTCCCCGCATAGTACGGGGGTCACCGCGGACGGTTTCCGGTCGCTGCTGTTTTGTCGCGAGCTACTGAACGTCGCCGTCGAACGTGTCTTTGACTTCCGGCTCGCTGCGGTCACCGGGAGCCAGCAAGAACAGGAAAGGAACGATACCCATCGCGACGAGCAGGGTTCCGACGATTTTGGCTAGAGTGACGATCCCGGGTTCGACCATGGCAACGCGACCATACCCAAGGCCGTCCGCAGCGCAAGAGTCGAGCCTCGCGCGGCAGAAATTCCAGCGAAGCGCACAGCGAGTGCCTGGCCCGCCTCTTGCAAATCTCTGTGACAAATGCCGTCAAGTGAAGCCCGCAGCTCGCGTGTCTACCAGCGCCGACCTCGGATCCTATTGGTGGATGACGACCCCGCGGTGATCCGGTCGCTGTCGCGGGTGCTCCGCGAATTCAGGCCGGAATTCCAGATCAATACCGCTTCCGGCGCCGCGCAGGCGCTCGCCGCTCTCGCCGAGCACGGCTACGACGTGGTGCTCACCGACTGGCAAATGCCCGGCGGGGGCGGCCGCGTAGTGCTCGACGCACTCCTGACGCGTTATCCCGAGACGGCGCGCGTCGTGCATTCGTCTCAGCTCGGGGCGGACGATACGCTCGAGGGTTATCGACCGCATGTCTTTCTTGCAAAGCCAGCTACCGAATTCGAAACGTTGGCGGCGATCGATAGCGCTTTGCGGCGCGCCGCGTCAGGGCGGGTGCGCGCCGCGAGCTGAGCGCTCAGCCGAGCAGCTTGGCGATGGTCGACAACTGCATGTTGCTCGTACCCTCGTAAATTTTGCCGATTTTGGCGTCGCGATAGAACTTCTCCGCCGGACAGTCGCGGGTGAAGCCGATGCCGCCGTAAAACTCGACGCACAGCGAGGCGGTTCGCTCGGCCACTTCGGAGGCGAATAGCTTGGCCATGGCCGCCTCTTTGACGAACGGCTGACCCGCGTCTTTGAGTCGGGCGGCGTTGTACACGAGCAACCGCGCGGCTTCGATTTCCATGGCGACCCGCGCGTATTGAAACTGCATACCCTGGAAATCCGCGATGGCTTTGCCGAATTGCACACGCTCGCGCATGTAGCTCATGGCTTGCGAAAACGCGCCTTCGGCCAAGCCCAGCATCTGCGCGCCGATACCGATGCGCCCCTCGTTCAGGGCCTCGATCGCGATCTTGTAGCCCTTGCCGACTTCACCGAGCACGTTCTCTTCGGGCACTTCGCAATCGTCGAGCAGCAGCTCGCACGTGCTGGACGCGCGAATCCCGAGTTTGTCTTCCTTCTTGCCCACGGAAAACCCGGGAAAGCCGCGCTCGACCAAGAAGGCGGTGATGCCCTTGTAGCCTTTGTCCGGGTCGACGTTGGCGAACACGATGAACAGCGAGCTCTCCGCGGCGTTGGTGATCCAGAGCTTCCGGCCGTTGAGCACGAAGCGCTGACCGCGGCGCTCGGCGCGCGCTTTGAGCGCGAACGCGTCCGAGCCGGAGCTCGCTTCGCTGAGCGCGTACGAGCCGACCCACTCGCTGGCGAGCTTCGGGCAGTAGCGCGCCTTTTGCTCGGCGCTGCCCCAGCGCAAGAGTGCGTTCTCGACTAGGGTATTTTGCACGTCGACCAGCACGGCCACGCTCGGATCGACGCGCGCCAAGGCCTGCACCGCGAGCACGGCGTTGAAGAAGCTGCTGCCGGCGCCGCCGTGCTCGCTCGGGATTTCGACGCCCATCACGCCGAGTTGAAACAACTCCGGCAAGAGGCTCGGCGCGAAGTGCCCTGTTTCGTCCATTTCACGCACCTCTGGGGCGATGCGCTCGCGCGCGAACGCGACGACCGTGTCGAAGAAGAGCCTCTCGTCGTCCCGCAGATCGCTGAGTGCCGTCATGGACTCGCTAAAATGCCCGGTCGCCGGCGGCGGCGCAACTGATACACTCTCGCCCGGCATGGCAGGTAACAGCTTCGGTCAGGCATTTCGGATCACCACCGCCGGTGAATCCCACGGGCCTGGCAACGTCGTCATCATCGATGGTTGCCCCGCGGGGCTTTCTCTCTCGGTCGAAGATTTGCTGGTCGACTTGGATCGCCGCAAACCCGGGCAGAGCCGGCTCGTCACGCAGCGACAAGAGTCGGACACCCCTGAAATTTTGAGCGGTGTATTCGAGGGGCGCACCACGGGCACGAGCCTCGCGATCTTGATTCGCAACGAGGATCAGCGCAGCCGCGACTATTCGAACATCAAGGACAAGTACCGCCCAGGCCACGCGGACTACACCTACGATGCCAAGTACGGCTTTCGCGACTACCGCGGTGGCGGTCGCTCGAGCGCGCGCGAGACCGTGGCGCGTGTGGCCGCGGGCGTGGTGGCCAAGAAGGTGATTGCGGAGGCGTTCGGCGGCAGCGTCGTGGGCTACGTCAAACAAGTCGGCCCGATCGTGGCCAGCATCGAACAGCCGGAAGCGGTGACCCTGGCCGAGGTGGAGACCTTCCCCGACGGCTCGCCCAATATCGTCCGCTGCCCGGACTTTTCGCGCGCGCAGGAGATGATCGAGCTGATTGACCGCGTGCGCAAGGATCAGGACTCGATCGGCGGCGTGAGTGAGCTCGTGGCGAGCAACATTCCGGCCGGCTTGGGCGAGCCCGTGTTCGACAAGCTGAAGGCTGATTTGGCCAAGGCCTTGTTCAGCCTGCCGGCTGTCGTGGGCGTGGAGTACGGCAGCGGTTTTGCGAGCGCGGTGCAGCGCGGCAGCGAACACAACGACGAATTCTTCGCGCCCGAGAGCCCCACGGGCGTGCGCGCCATTCGCACGCGCAGCAATCGACACGGCGGCATGCTCGGTGGCATCTCGTCGGGCATGCCGATCGTCGTGCGCGCCGCGATCAAGCCGACCAGCAGCTTGTCGCGCGAGCAACGCACGGTGACCGATGGCGGCGAAGAGACGATCATCGCGACCAAGGGCCGGCACGATCCCTGTCTTTTGCCGCGCTTCGTCCCGATCGGTGAGGCGATGATGGCCATCGTCTTGGCAGACCACTATTTGCGCCAGCGCGGGCAACGCCTCGGCTGAAAGAAGACATGGATAGCGACGTTTTTTCGGGCACTTTCGCGCTGGTCACCGGTGCGTCGTCCGGCTTGGGCGAAGAGTTCGCACGCCAGCTCGCGCACCGCGGTTGCAACCTGGTCTTGAGCGGTCGCTCGCGTGCCAAGCTCGAAACGCTCGCCTCCGATCTTTCGCGCATCAATGGCGTCGCGACGCGCGTGGTCACGGCAGACCTGGCGCAGCCGGGCGGTGCCGAGCAACTCGCGCTGATCATCGACGATTTGGGCACCACCATCGATCACTTGGTCAACAACGCCGGCTTCGGCTCGGCCGGGGAATTCAGCGAAGCCGAGCAGCTGCGCCAAACCACGATGGTGCGCGTGAACTGCGAAGCGGTGGTGTGCTTGTCACGCCACTTCTTGCCGGGCATGGTGCAGCGCAATCGCGGCGGCATCATCAACATCGGCTCGACCGCGGCCTATCAACCGACGCCCTACATGGCAACCTACGGCGCGAGCAAAGCGTTCGTGGTGAGCTTCTCCGCTGCGCTCGCGGCAGAGCTGGAAAAGACCGACGTTCGCGTGCTCGCCTGTTGCCCGGGCCCAGTGCCCACGGGCTTCCAAGCCGCTGCCGGGCTGCCCGAAGGCAGCGTGCTCAAGTTCGCCAAGCTGGAGCCGAACGCGGTGGTTCAGCGCACGCTGGAGGCCTACGCCCGCGGCCGCGTGGTGTACGTCCCGGGCAAAGTGAACTCGGTGCAAACCACGCTCTCGAAGATCTTCCCGCGAGCGGTCGTGGTGCGCGCAGCGAAGTACACCATGCGCAAGCTCGGCCGGGCCTGAAGGGAGTGGGCGCCCGCGCTCCAGCCACGCACCTCGGAAGGCGCCTGTGTTCTCGGCGCGTCGAGTTCACTTCTTGAAAGAAGCGATCCAGGAGTCGACGTCTTTTTCGAGCTCCTCCAGCTTCTTCCCGTAGCGTTGTTGCAGCACGCCGAGTAGCTGGTCGCGTTTGCCGGCCACGAGCTTCAAATCGTCGTCCGTCAGCTTCGCGAACTTCGATTTCACCTGCCCCGTGAATTCACGCCAATTGCCTTCGATTAGATTCCAGTCCATGGCGATCTCCTCGATGGTGGTAGGGGCCCGCGCGCCCCCACTCCGTCGAATCGGAGCGTACGCCTCGCGAACTGCCGGTCAAGCCTCCAGCCTTCAGTCGTCAGCGTGACGCCTCGCGCGTTCCAGCTGCTGCAGCATTTGCGCGTCCAATGCGCAACACGTTCGCGAATTGGCGGCGCTGCCTTTCGCGTAGGGCTCTGCTGCAGCCGTGCTCGGCGAATCCGCCACTTGGCCCGACGGTTGCTTCTCCCCGGGATTTCGAGGGCAAAACATGAACTCGATCGATCATCGCCGCATCAGCACGAAACGAGCCGAATCTCAGCGCATCGAAGCCGCGCACGCGCGGCTCGCGAGCGCCTGCCGCTTGGGCGCCCAGGGAGCTACGGGCGTGCTGATTGGGATTTTTCTGTCGGGACCTCTGGCGGTCGGGCTGGTCAATGTCACGCATCCGCAGCCACCGTGGCACGGCGCGCGCGCGTTTGCCGCGGCCTACCATCCGCTGCAGCTGTTGCCGTACCTGGGCGGCATCGTGCTCGTCAGCGCGTTGCTGGTGCTGATGGCGAGCCTGCGCGAGGTCGCGCCCGAAGTTCATCGCGCGCGTGTGGGGGCGGCATTGATCTTCAGCTCTGCCTTCGCCGCGCTGATCTTCTTCAACTACGTCGTGCAGTGCACGTTCTTGCCCGAGCTCACGCGAGACTACGACCCGGACGACGCGGCCCTCATCGCCGCCCTGTCGATGAGCAATCCGACCTCGCTTGCGTGGGGGATCGAGATGTGGGGCTGGGGTCTGCTCGGGATTGCGACCTGGCTCGCCGCGCCGGCCTTTCGTGCGAGTGGGCTCGAACGCGCGACCGCGCGCTGCTTTGCCGCCAATGCTCCCCTGAGCATCGCCGGTGCGCTTTTGACCGTGGTTCGACCCGGTTGGGTGATGACCCTGCCCGGGCTCGTCGCGTTTGGCGCCTGGAATCTGCTGCTCACGGCCATGGCGCTGCTGGCCTGGCTCTCGTTGCGCAGGCGCGAGCAACGTCCGCACCTCCATGCCGTCCATTTTCAGCCACTCGCCGCGGCGAAAGCGCGCTGAGCCCTGCGCGCGGGGCGGCGAGCTTTCAGTCCTTGTAGCAGCGGGCAAGCTCGCTCAGCATGCGATCGGCGAGTACCAGGCCGTCGCTCAGTGCTTCTTGTTCACCCGCGCGGCGCGTCAAGCGGCCGTCGGGGCTGAGGCGATAGAGCGACTTTTTGCCCGCAACCAGCGCGCTGATTTTGGCCGGATCGAGCGGCGTATCCGGGAGCAGGTGCAAAGTGGCCGACTTGGCGCTCGCTTCACAGCCCACGGCGCGTAACCGCCTGAGCTCGGTCTTGACGCGCATCAGCTCGACCAAGCGCCGGGCCGGTAGCGGCGGCGGTCCGAAGCGGTCTTCCATCTCGCGCGCCAGGTCGTTCACTTCGGCTTCGTCGGCCGCGCTCGACAGGCGCTTGTATAGCGACAAGCGCACGCCGACTTCGTCGATGTAGTCCTCGGGCAGCAGCGCTTCGACGTCGAAGTTGAGATCGGGATCGACCTCGTGCACCACGGTTTCACCGCGCAGCTCGTGGGTCGCGTCTTCCAGCATCTTGCAGAACAAATCGAAGCCCACACTTTCGACGAAGCCGCTCTGTTCCGCGCCGAGCAGATCGCCTCCGCCGCGTAGCTCCATGTCCAAGGTCGCGATGTGAAAGCCCGAGCCGAGCTCGGTGTAGCGCTCCAACGCTTCGATTCGGGAGCGCGCTTCGTCGCTCAGCTGGCTCGCTGGCGGAACGAGCAGGTAGGCATACGCTCGCTCGTTGGCGCGGCCCACGCGCCCGCGCAGCTGGTACAGCTGAGACAAGCCGAATAGATCGGCGCGATCGACGATGATCGTGTTGGCGCGCGGGATGTCGAGGCCGCTCTCGATGATCGCGGTCGCGACCAGCACGTCGTACTCCCCCTGCACGAAATCGAACATGGTTTGCTCGAGCGCGCTCTCGCTCATTTGGCCGTGGCCGACCGCGACCCGCGCGGACGGCAACAACTCTCGGATGCGCTCAGCGCGCTCGTAGATGCCGTCCACACGGTTGTACACGTAAAAGACCTGGCCGCCGCGCTCGAGCTCGCGGCTGATCGCTTCTTTCACCATGCCCGGGTCGTACTGCGAGACGACCGTGCGAATGGCGCGGCGATCGACCGGTGGCGTAGTGATGATCGACATGTCGCGCATGCCACCGACTGCGAGCTGCAACGTGCGCGGGATGGGCGTCGCGCTGAGCGTCAGCACGTCGACCGACATGCGCATTTGCTTGATGCGCTCCTTGTGCGTGACGCCGAAGCGCTGCTCTTCGTCGACCACGAGCAAGCCGAGGCGCTTGAAATGCACGTCCTTCGAGAGCAGGCGATGGGTGCCGATCACGACGTCGACCGAGCCTTCTTTCAGGCCTTTGAGCGTGTCTTGCTGCTCGGCCTTGGACTCGAAGCGGCTCATCGCGCGCACGGTCAACGGGTAGCCGGAAAAGCGCGCGGAAAAGGTGTTGAAGTGCTGTTGTGCGAGTACCGTCGTCGGGCACAGCAGCGCCACTTGGCGGCCGCCCAGGGCGTTGAAGAACGCCGCCCGCAGCGCGACCTCGGTCTTGCCGAAACCGACGTCGCCGCAGACCAGACGATCCATCACGCGCTCGCTCTGGATGTCCTTCAGGACTTCGGCGATTGCCGAGGCCTGATCGCGCGTCTCTTCGAACGGGAAGCTGGCCTCGAAGGCGCGGTACTCGTCGTCCGGCGGAGTGAGCGGATCCTTCTTCAGCGCAGCGCGCTCGGCATACAGCTTGAGCAGCTCGTCGGCCATCTGGCGCACGCGCCGCTCGACGCGAGCCTTGGTTTTGCTGAAGGTCTGCCCGCCCAGCCTATCGACCTTGGGCGTGGTGTCGCCGCCCGCGTATTTCTCGATCTGATTGAGGCGATAGACCGGCAAAAAGAGCTTGTCGCCGCCGGCGTATTCGACGACCAACAAATCCACGTGCACGGCGCCGATCGCGCGGCGCTCGAGCCCCAGGTAGCGCCCGACGCCGTGGTCCACGTGGACCACGAAGTCCCCCACGCTGAGCGCCTGCAAGTCTTGGAGCAGCGCGCGCGCCGAACGCTTCTTCTCCGGCGGTCGATGCGCGCGTGAGCCGAAGATCTCTTCTTCGGTGATGAGCACGAAGCCGGCCGTGGGCGCGAGCACACCGCGCGACAAGGGCGCGGTCACGATGCGAACGGGCGCGTCGCGCGTGAGCGCGTCGTCAGTGCGCCACACGCGCACGTTCGCGCCGCGATGTGACAGCAGCGCACACAGGCGCTCGGCCTGCGTTTCCGTGCGCGCACAGATCACGACCTCCAGGCCCGCCTCCAAATAGGCGCGCACGCGCTCCAAGAGCGGCTCGAGCGCGCCTTGTTTGCCATGCTCGCTGCGCGCGCCCTTCACGGCCCGCGCCAGGTCCGAAAGGTCGGAAAAGGCCAGCGTCGGCGCGTCCGCGGGCGCGCTCTCGAGATTCTCGAGCACGCTTTCGCTGGCCGGCGCGGCGATCGCCGTGCGGTGCAGCGCCAGCAGCGAGCGCGTACGGAGCTGCTGCTCGAGCTCTTCTTGGCTCAGGTACAGCGCGCGCGCCGGAAAGTGCGGCGTGCCGCGGCGCGCGGCCTCACCTGCCAGGCCGCGCTCGAGCTCCTCGTGGATGGCGCGCACGACGGCGATCGGGTCGTCGATCACGAACACCGCGTCCGGCGCGAGATAGTCGAACACACTCGCCAGTGGATAAAATGCCGGGAGATAGCCGTCGCTGCCGAAGAACGCGCGACCCGTCGCCAGATCGTCAATCAGCGAGCGCGTCTTGGTCGACGGAAAATTGACCGCGTCGCACAGGCTTCGCAATTGCTCGCGGGCGCGCGCTTCGGTTTCGCGCGTGACGATTGCGTCGCGCGCCGGCGGCGCTACCACGCGCTCCACGGCATTTTGCGTGCGCTGGTCCTCGGCATCGAAGACCTTGATGGAGGCCACCAAATCGCCGTACATTTCCACGCGAATAGGCGCTGGCAGCTGGCCCGGCCAGAGATCGATGATGCCGCCGCGCAGGGCGTAGCTGCCCGGATCTTCGACCACCGGGGCGCGCAGGTAACCGGCCGCCGTCAGCCGCTGAGAGAAGGCGACCACGTCCAGCTCTTGTTCGACCGTGAGCACGAGCGTGGCGTCGCGCAGCGCCTGTGGCGGCGGTACCCGACGCACCAAAGTGGCCGCCGTGAGCACCACGGGAGAGCGCAGCGGACTTTCGAGCAGCTCGCACAACGCCGCCGTGCGCAGCATGGTTGCGCGTCGATCGGCGTGCACTTCGGCATAAGGCGTCGATTCTGACGCGCTGAGCACGAGCGGAGCGTTCAGCCGCTGTTTGGGCAAGTGCGCGAGCGGTAAACCCTTGCCGAGCGCAGCCAAATCGCCCGCCGCTTGCTGAGCGAGCTCGCTGCTCGCGGCCACATACACCACTTGCCGCGCGCCCTGAGCGCTCAGCGCCTGACTGACCAGTGCCGGTCCCGAGCCCTCCGCGCCCACGAGCGGGGTGAGGCCAGCTCGAGCGAGGCCGAGCCGAGCGGCTTCGCCGGCCGTGAGGATCGTTCGATCTTCGGGCAAACGAGGTATAAAGGCATGGCCTTCGAGCGTGGGATCCATGGCCGACATGCGCGCGCGGGAGTGTTACTCCGAGTCCGCGCCTTGCAACGTGTGGAGCAAATAATTTCGCGCCAAAAGCGCGTAGGGGCCCGACTCGTGCTGGCCGAGGTGCGTGCGATAGGCCGAGGCGGCGGCCTGGCGATCGCCGAGCTGCTCGAACAAATATCCCTTGGCGAAGAACTCGGGGTAGTCCGGGTCTTTGCGGGAAAGCGCGCTCACCACGCGCACGCGCGCGGCGTCGTCCGCGCTCTCCTCGTCGAGCGAGGGCAGCGCGTCGCGCTCCGGGTGCAGCAGCAAAAAGCGGTAATAAATGCGCCATTCGTCGAGCGTGGGTGCAAACGGAAATGTGCTCCTTTTGCCGATCAGCTCGGCCCAGTGCAGCTGAAACAAAACGCGCCGTGTGGCCGAATCGCCGAGGAAACGGCCATCGCTCGCGAGCCAACCGTTGTGCTGCGCGTGCTGCAGAAAATCCCCGCCCAGCTCGTCGAGCTCGCTGTTCGTTTTTTTTTCGCTTTCGAATTGCGAGAGCGCGCGCAAGAAGTACTCGGTTTGTACGGCGCGCAGGCCGAGCAAGAGCGAGCTCTGCCCGCTCGCCGCGACCGCCCGCATGCGCTCGCGCAGATCTTCCAGATCGTGGCCAGGGTCGAGCCCGTGGGTCACCGAGCGGCCGTGGTGTCGAATCGCTTCTCCGACCGCGCGTAGTTCGAACGGCAGGCCCGACGCTTCAATCTGACGCGCGAGCGCATGGCTCTGCGCTGCCCGCCGCTCTGCCTCAGCGCGATCGATGTGCGGCAGCGGCAACGTCGCGGGGCGACTCGCGCGCGGGAGCGCCAAAAGTGCGAACGTCAAGACCATCCCCACTGTCACGAGACCGAGCTCATAGCCCTGGAAGTGGCGTCGAAAGCCGCCGTGTCGGGCTTGCTTCTCGGCTGCCCGGGCCGGCTTCTTGACAGGTTGTGAGTCTCGACTCAAAGGTGTGTTTCGGGCATTTGCATCCTGCCCGCGGAGTCAGTCGTGGAAGACAAGCGCGTACACCCCCGAGTCGTCGTGAATACACCCGTGTCGTGCGAACTGAAGAACGGCGCTGGGTTCACGGGGATGGCCAAAGACATCAGCATTGGCGGCATGTTCGTGGAGTCGACGGAGGTCGTGCCTTTCGGTACCGAGCTTACCATTGTCGGGCACTTCGCCGGCACCAAGGCAGATCTGCGGCTCCCGGGGGTCGTGCGCTGGGCCAAGCCCGACGGTTTCGGTGTGCAGTTCGGCTCGCTCGGTGCGCGCGAGACCCACGCCATCAGCCAGCTTCTCAAGCGCTGAGGCCGACCCACGATGAGCATTCCCGCTTCGCCCGAACCATTCTTCACGAGCTACATTCCCCAGCGTTTTTCCGATCTGCCGGGCTTCGAGCGCGTGTCCTCACGCGGTAGCGTGGCGTTTGCCGTGCCGGAAGTCGGACGCTGGTCCTTTCGACTGCAAGAAGGCAAGCTGTGCTGCGAGCCAGGCCTGGCGAGCGACCTCGTGGTTCGCATCACCATTCCAGAACCGAGCTTCGAACCCATCGTCGTGCGCGGTACTGAACGCCTCGCAAGCCTCTCGCTCTCACCCGACAAACAGATGCTGGCCTTTCGCGCGTTGACGTTGGACGGTGAGCGCGTGGCACAGATCCGCGCCGTCGCCGGTTCGGTCTCCTTCGCCGTGCTCGATGGCAACGTCAGCCACCGCGTATACGTCACGCCGGGCAGCACCGAGCCCAACCTCGCCCGACCAGAGTGCGAGATTTCCTGCGAAGCAGAGGCCTTTTGGGGTCTACAAACCGGCACCCAAAACCCCTTCGAGCTGCTCATGAACGGCAAAATCAAGATCGCCGGCGACGCGCAAATCCCCATGGCGCTGAGCAGCCTGTTCGTCTGAAGTAGCGCGCGCGACCGTCGCTCTTCGGCTCGAGAGCTTCGAGAGCAGAGATTTTTTGATGGTCACCGACCACGGCGCGACCGTCTCAGCCTTCGGCGTCAGGGTGCGGAACTTCGAGCGGTTGCGAGCTGCGATGCAGGAGCGCGAGCGCCCCCCAACTTCAGCCTTGGTCTATGCCGGCACACTCTTTCAACCTGCACGAGGTCGGAATCGCCTTCTCACCGCGGTCGGCGGCGGCGGGCGGATCACGGATACATTCACTCGGACGCGACGCAGACTGGCAGTTGGGAGCGCTTCAAAGTGATTAGTAGCGGCGCACGAAATCTGCCGATTCGTACTCGCATCACTCCAAGGGGTCATGCGTTCACGTGCGACGTAAATATTTGTATTGTCGACGCCGGCGTAAACAATCTACCCTTCGGCTAAGCGAGGCTCAGAAAGCCTCGCGCGCAGTCAACGCTTTTGCCAAGGGAGTCACTGGATGAAAACCAAGACCCGCATCAAGGGCGGAAAACTTGCCACCAACCACAACGCCATAGCGAGGTAAGTCGAAGGATGAAGACCAAGACGCGTATCAAGGGTGGAAGAATCACCACTAACCACAACGCCGTAGCGAAGTGAGTCGAAGAGTGAAGACCAAAACTCGCATCAAGGGCGGAAGAATTGCCGTCAACCACAACGCCGTAGCGAAGTGAGCCGAAGATGAAGACCAAGACTCGCATCAAGGGCGGTGGGCTCGCCATGAACCACAACGCCGTAGCAAAGTGAGCCGAAGATGAAGACCAAGACTCGCATCAAGGGCGGTGGGCTCAGCATGAACCACAGCGCCGTCAGCAAGTAGTGCAGAGGAGGCTGGTCGAAAACGACGAGCCTCCTTTCTTGGTCCGGGCCGACGCCTCTGAATGACGACGTTTCCTCGGACTTACGCGCGTTTGGTATCGGAGCAGCGCGCTAGCGGCTTCGTTACGGCGGTCGTGGCCTTTGCGCTGCTCGGCGCCTGGCTCTGGTGGTTTGTATTTGGCGACGTAACTCTGTATGAGCAGTCGTCCGAGGCGCGCATCGAGCGCCTCGCGCAGATTCGTCCCGTGTCCGCGCCGCTCGTCGGTCGCGTGGTGCACGCGACGCTGGCGCTGGGCGCTCTCGTCAAGCGCGGGGATGTGCTCGTGGAGCTCGACGCGCAGGCCGAGCAACTCATGCTCGAACGCGAGCGCGTGCACGCACGCGGCATCGAGGCGGAGCTCGTGCGTTTGCGCGCGCAGCTCTCCGCCGAGCAAGCCGTGCTCGTGGAGGAGCGCAAAGACGCTCGGCTCGGGCAACTGCGCGCTCGCGGCCTGGTGAAAGAAGCCGAGGTCGAAGCGCGCGTTGCCGACAGCGAGCTGCTCCGGCTGCGTGAGCTCAATCGCAATGGGCTCGCGCCCGAGCGGGACTTGGCCCACGGCGTCGCGGAGGCCGAAGTGCGGCGTTTGGCGATCACGCGTCTCGATCTCGCGGCCGCCCAAATCCCGCAGCAACAGCAGATGCGCGAGAAAGAGCGCGAGCTGCGGCGCGAGCAGCTCCTCACGCAGGTGGCGGGGCTCGAGGCAGCCCAGAAGACGGTGGAAGCCGAGGTGGCCCGGCTCGACTACGAGCTCGAACGGCGGCGCATTCGCGCGCCCATCGATGGCCGCATCGGCGAAACGCGGCTCTTGCACGAAGGCTACGTGGTCGCAGAGGGCGAGAAGCTCGCATCGATCGTGCCGGACGGCGACTTGCTGATCATCGCCGAGTTTCCCGCCCAGGCGGCCTTCGGCCGCATTCGCGACGGGCAGCGCGCGGAGTTGCGCTTGGACGGCTTTCCATGGGCCGAGTTCGGCACCGTATCCTCCCGCGTGAGTCGCGTGGGCGGTGAAGTACGCGACGGCAACGTCCGCGTCGAAGCGCGCGTGGGGCCTGGGTCTCGCTTCAAGGGACCACTCGAGCACGGCATGCCGGGCACGCTCGAAGTGACGCTCGAGCACACCACACCGCTCACGTTCGTGCTGCGCAGCGCGGGCCACTGGTTGATCGGTCATTCATGAGCCGACGCCTGTTCGTGCCCGAGGTAATCCAAACTTCGGCGATGGACTGCGGTCCCGCGGCGCTGAAGGCGCTGTTCGCCGGGTTCGGCGTGTATCTGTCGTACGGTCGGCTGCGCGAGGCTTGTCACACCGACGTCGACGGCACCTCGATCGACGCACTCGAAGAGATTGCACTTTCGCTCGGCGGCGAAGTCGAACAGCGAATGCTTCCGATCGATCACTTGTTGCTGCGTGCGTCCACGGCGCTACCGGCCATCGTCGTCGTGCGCTTGCCGGATGGCGCGCTGCATTTCGTCGTGGTGTGGCGGGCTTACGGCGGCTGGCTTCAGGTCATGGATCCGGCGGCAGGACGGGTATGGGTTCGGCGCAAGGCGTTTCTCGAGAACCTGTTCGTGCATCGCCAGAGCGTGCCGCGCGCCGCATTCGAGGAGTGGATCGCGTCTCCGGAGTTCGAGGCAACGTTGCGCGAGCGCGCGGCTGCCCTGGGCGTCAAATGGCGCTGCTGGTCCGATCGAGCCCATCAGGATGCCGCCCTGCGCCTCGCGGGCGCGCTTGCTGCGCGAGGGAAGCTTCGCCGTGGCGCGGAGAGCGAGTCGTTCCTCGAGCTGTGCGCCGAGAACCGCGCGCAGATCCCCGCCGAATATTGGGCCGCATCGCCGACGTCCGCGCTAGAGGACGAGTGCGAGCTCAGCGGTGCCGTGCTCATTTCCGCGCGCGCCTGCAACGAGCCAGCCGCACCGCCGCTCGACGAAGTGCTCGCGCGGATCCGCCGCGAACCGCCGCCGCGCGCCTGGTCTTTCCTGTGGAGCGAAGCCATGCAGGGCGGCAGAGCGCGCGCATGCGTGCTCGCGCTGTCGGTCGTGTGCTCGGCGGGTGGCGCCGTGCTGGAGGCCTTGCTCTTCCGCGGCGTTTTGGATCCGAATCGGCACCTTCACTTCGGCGCACAGCGCCTGGCCGCGCTGGTCGCGCTGCTGGTCTTCGCGTGTGTGCTCTTGCTCGTGAAGCGGTTGGAAGCTCAGGGCGCGCTTTCACTCGGGCGCTGGCTCGAACTCCGGATGCGCTCGCGCTTTTTGCTGAAGGTGCCGCGGCTCGACGATCGCTACTTCCAGGCGCGTGCCATTTCCGACATGGCGATGCGCGCGCACGCGGTGCGGCTTTTGCGCGATTTGCCGGCGCTCGCGCTGGAGCTCGTGCGGCTGATGGCTGCCGTGCTCTTCACCGTCTCGGCCATTGCTTGGCTGTACCCGGGCTCGGCGCTCTTGGCACTCGCGGCAGCTCTCGTCGCCTGTGTGCTGCCCTTGGCGCTGCAGCCGCTGTTCGTCGAACGCGACCTCAGAGTTCGCGAAATGGCAACCGGGCTCGCGCGCTTCTATCTCGATGCGTTGCTCGGCGCGCAGCCCGTGCGGGCGCACGGCGCGGGCGCTACGCTGAAGGCCGTTTATGGGCCGCAGCTCGAGTCCTGGGCGCGCGCCGGTTTGCGCCAGCAGCATTCGCTCGCCGTGGCGGACGCCTTGCAGCTCGCGCTGACGCTCGCGCCAGTGATCGCGCTCGTCTGGCGTGAGTCGCTGCGCGCCGCCGATCCTGCTGGCCTGCTGCTGCTCTCGTATTGGGCGTGCACGATTCCGGCGGTCGGCAGTCAGCTTGCGTTCGTGGCGAGCAATCTGCCGGCGGTGAAGAACGCGCTCTTGCGTTTGCTCGAGCCGCTCGGAGCGCCGGGCCACGAGCCCCCGATCTCGAAGCGTCGCAAGAGCGTGGAGCGCGGAGTAGCGGTCGAGTTCGACGCGGTTTCCGTGACAGCTGGCGGGCACCGCGTGCTCGAAGACGTGAGCGCGCGCATCGAGCCAGGCGAGCACGTCGCGATCGTCGGTGCGTCCGGCGCAGGCAAATCGTCGCTCGTGGGTTTGCTGCTCGGCTGGCACACCGCGGCAAGCGGAGCGGTGCGGATCGATGGTGAGCAGCTCGACGCCGAGCGGCTCGCGTCGCTGCGCGGGCAAACGGCCTGGGTCGATGCCCAGGTGCATCTCTTTCAGCGCACGCTGCTGGACAACCTGAGCTACGGCAACGACGAGGCCGCCGCGGGCATGCAAGCGGTGCTCGCGCAAAGCGAGCTCGGCCCCGTGCTACGTACGCTGCCGCGAGGGCTGCAGACCGAGCTGGGTGACGGAGGGGCGTTCGTTTCCGGCGGAGAAGGGCAACGGGTGCGCGTCGGCCGCGCTTTCGCCCGCGCGGGGACGCGACTAGCGATTTGGGATGAGCCCACGCGCGGTTTGGAACGCGAGCTGCGGCAGCGGGTGCTCCGCACTGCACGCGAGCATTTTTCGCGGGCGACGCTCTTCTACGTCACCCATCACGTGACCGACACGTTGGACTTCGACCGCGTTCTCGTGATGGATCACGGGCGGCTCGTCGAGCAGGGCGCGCCGCGAATGCTCGAACAAAGCCCAGGCTCGCACTATCAGGCCCTGCTTGCGGGCGCCGCTGAAGTCGAAGCCACGCTGCGTCGCGCACAGGGCTTTCAGCGCTTCGTCGTCGCAGGCGGCCGGCTCCGCGCCGAGGGACAGGTGTGAATGAGACGGCCATTTCAGGCGTATCTCGACGAGCTCGTGGTTCCGGCGAGGCGCGACCCCACGCCGCCTGCGCAATCCGATGGGTCTGCGGGATCGCCGTTCGCGCGAGCACGCGCGGCGGGCCTGGTTCGGCACGGCCTCGGCCTGCTCGTCGCCCACTTGCTCTCGATTGGGGCGCTGGTCACGAGCTTTTCGTGTGTCGGTCGAGCCGCGCTGAGCGGGCGCTTGGATCGCGGTTGGTTCTTGCCATTCAGCCTGGCGTTGCTCAGCACCATCCCGCTGCGTTTCGTCACCCGCTGGCTGGAGGGCGTCGTAGCGGTGGGCTTGGGAGGCTGGCTCAAGGAGAATCTCTTTCATGCAGCGCTTTCGACCGACACCGAGCTGCTGCGCGAGCGCGGCTCCGGCAGAATCCTGGCCGAAGCCCTGGAGACCGAAGCCATCGCAATCTTGGGTGCGAGCGGCGGCCTGCAGATCGTCCTCGCGCTGCTCGAGCTCGTGACGCTCGAGCTCGTCTTGCTCGGGGGAGCTTCAGGTCCGCTCGAGAGCGGCCTTTCGATTCTTGCACTTTTGACCTTCATACTGCTGGCCGCCAAACACCTCGCCGAGCGCTCACGCTGGACGCAGGCGCGCCTCGGGCAGACTCACGAGCTGCTCGAAAACATGGCGGCGCATCGCACCCGCGCGGTGCAAGTGCAGCCTGCCGATTGGCATGCCGGTGAAGACGAACGTCTGGAACGCTACGCAGACACCTCGGCCAGCTTCGATCGCTCGCAAGCGCGGCTCGAGAGCTTGCCGCAAGCTTATGTGATCGTGGCCGTCGCCGGCCTCGCCCCGGCGCTGTTCGCAGGGGATGCAACCGCCGCACGCATGGCCGTCACGCTCGGCGCGATCCTGTTCGGTGCCTCGTCATTCGAGCGGCTCGCCGCGGGCTTTTTGCGGGGCGCGGAAGCCTGGCTTTCGTGGCGCGAAGCGCAGTCGGCGCTGAACACCCAGCTGCCCACCGAGCCGGGGGTCGAGCTGCGAGAGCCGAGCGCTGTCGAAGGCACGCTACTGCAGGGTGTGGAGCTCGCGTTTGCACACCGTGGACGCGCGGAGCCGGTGCTCGAAAGCTGCAGTTTGGATGTGCGCGAGGGCGATCGCATCCTCGTCGCTGGCGCTTCGGGCAGCGGCAAATCGACGCTGGTCGCGCTCTTGGCCGGGCTCCGCGCGCCGGCCTCCGGCTTCGTGCTCGCTCAGGGTCTCGATCGCTATACCCTGGGCGATCAGCGCTGGCGGCGGCGGGTCGTGCTCGCCCCGCAGGCTCATGAAAATCACCTATTTTCCGCCGGTCTCGGCTTCAATTTGCTGCTCGGTCGCCCTTACCCCCACTCACCTTCGGACTACGCCGAGGCGCTCGAGGTGTGCCAAGAGCTCGGGCTCGGTTCGCTGCTCGCGCGCATGCCGAGCGGCCTCCAACAGTTCGTGGGCGAGATGGGCTGGCAGCTCTCGCAAGGCGAACAGAGTCGAGTGTTCTTGGCGCGCGCGCTGCTGCAACGAGCCGACGTCGTGGTACTGGACGAGACCTTGGCCGCTCTCGATCCAGACACCTTCAAGCAATGTTTGAGCGCGGTCCAGCGCCGCGCCCGCGGCCTGATCTTGGTTGCCCATCCATGAGCGTCGAGCGCGCAATCGAGCTCCAAGAGCGAGCCTGGGAGTTGCAAGCTGCGGGCTCGCTCGACGCGGCCTTCGACGCGGCCCAGCAGGCGCTCGAGCTGATCGTGGTCGCAGAAGGCAGAGTCTCGGGCGATGCCGCGAACCTGCTCAACGATCTCAGCGAGATCGAGCGGGATCGCCAGCGCTTCGGCGCAGCCGTCGCGTTCGCCGAGCAATCACGCGACGTTCAGCTCGCCCTCGGCGGCGCCTTCGAGGGCGAGGACGCCCAGCGTATTCGCATGAAGACCGCCAGTCTGCTGGGCGAGCTGTATCGCATCCGCGGCGACTACGCGCAGGCCGAACTGGAGCTCCTAGCAGCGCTGGTCATTGCCCGCGAGCTCGTCGACGCGCCCGAAGTACTCGCCCTCTCGGCGAACGACCTCGGCGTGCTGTACAAATATTGGGGCCGCTTCGACGAAGCGATGGCGCACTACGGCGAGGCCCTGCGCGTGATGCGCGCAATCCACGGCGAAGGCTCATTGCAGGTCGGCGGGTTGTTGCACAATATCGGCGGGCTCTTTCACGCCCGCGGCGACTTTGCTGCGGCAGAACCGCCGTCTCGGCAAGCGTGGGAGATCTCCCGTTCGCTCAGGGGCGAGCACGACACCGCGACCCTGCGCGATGCGACGGCACACGCAGCAGTGCTCCAGGGCCTCGGGCGCTATCGCGAGAGTGAAGCGATCTATCGGCGGGCGTTGGGCGCGTATCGCGCGGCGCTCGGCCCGCGTCACTACGAAGTCGCGGCCACCTTGCACGACCTCGCCGCAGTCGTGAGCGACCTCGACGATCGCGTGGAGGCCGAGCTCCTGTATCGAGAAGCCCTCGCGCTGAAGCAGGACCTCCTCGGTGACGACAACCCAGACGTCGCCTTGACCCAAAACAACCTCGGTCGGCTCTTGGCCGAAGGGGGGCGCAGCCTGGAGGCCGAAAATCTGCTCGAAACGGCGAACGCGACGCTCGCTCGCCGGCTGCCGCACGGCCACCCGATTCGCGAGCGCGCCGAACGCAATCTGGCGCAAGTACGCGGCCTCCGCTGAAGCGAGCAGCCGGAGCGCACGTCGCCAAGTCGGGGCTCGCGATCAAAAACGAAGTTTGCGCACACGCTTTGTCTTTTGCGCGAAAGCCTGCTCGCCGCGCTGATTGCGGGTAGCGATGAGCGCCGCTCGGCGTAACCCACCGCGGGAACTAAGGGGCGCCTGCCACGCTGGGCAATGCGGCCCAGTTCAGGCTTTCACCCTCTTGGGTAGAGATCTGCTGGGCCTTCCAGCTCTTCAGTGACATGAGCCAGATGCCGGGGCTCTTGTTGCGGTTGGAGAAGAAGGCCACCAGGCGGCCGTCGGGGCTGCAGGCGGGGTAGCTGTTGGAACCCTGATTTTGCGTCAGGCGCGCCACGTTTTGGCCCTTTTCTGCGGCGATCACCAAGTCTTGGCGATTGCCGCCGACTTGCACCGAGTAGATCAGCTTGATGCCGTCTTCGGTGTCGCAGAAGGCCGGTGAAGCGGCGGTGAAGCCGGCGGGAGAGACCGGTTTGCCGTCGACCCAAATGCGCTGTGAGCCCTGCGCCGGTTCGCCGCCGACCCAGGCCAGCTTTCCCGATGGGCTCCAGGCGGGCCGCGTCGCAAGCTCGCTGGTCGATACTTTGTTCATGCCGCTGCCGTCGGGGTTACCGACATAGATGGCGCTCTTGCCTTCACCGCTGACGGCGACCGCCAGTTTGGAGCGGTCTTTGTTGAAGGCCAGGCTGTACACGGATGTGTTGAACGGCAGCTTCAGCGGTTTGCTCGCGCCCGCGTAGTACTCCATCAACCCGAACGGAGAGTAGTTGTGGCTGACCGCGTAGAAGATGTGCCCGGGGGCGCCGAAGTTCGGTGCGATGGCGGTGTCGGCGGGGTCGGTGAAGGCGAGCAGTGAATTGCCGTCGGCATCCATCCGGAAAATGCGCCGATTTTGCGCCCACTTGCCGGAGAAGGTCAGCTCACTGGCGAAGCTGCCGTTGCGGCCGGTGAGCGCGCCGAGCAGGGCATCGGTGATGCGGTGGCCGGTGATGCGGGCATCGCCTTTGTTGACGACGATCGTCTTCTGATAGACGGGCTCTTTGCCGACGTTCAGAAAGTAAGCGATGCCGAGCACCTGGATTTGGCTGTCGTTCTTCTTTTGCGCCGCGACTTTGACGATCGCTTCTGCACCGAGCTTCTGCCAGGCGTCGACGTCGATCGGATCGTCGAAGCCATACAGCCCTTGTGGCGCCTTGCTGTCCGGGATCACATCGTACATTCCGGTCAGCTCGAAGTCGCGCCGCACCACCCCGCGCACGATCACGTCTTCTAGATCTGGCGAAAGCGAGGGCAAAACCGCGATCTTGGGCAACGGGATTTGGCCCGCGTTCGAGCCCGTGATCACGAACTCACCGAGCACGCCCTCGTCCGGCGGCGGCGCGCTGGGCGCGTCGGCGTGCGCGGGCAGCGCCGCCGAGAGCAGCGCTACGGCGAGGATTCCGGCGCAGGCGCGGGCGGCGGGGCGGGCACTGTCTCGGGCGCCGGCGCGGGTGCGGGTGCAGGCGAGGGCGCGGGCGATGAATCGGCGCATGGTGCGGTCTTTCCGGAGAAGCTGGGGGTCAACAAAGAGCCGGGGCTGAGGTCTGGGTAGAGCGGCGGGGGTGGCGGCAGTTGTTGTCCGACGAAGTTGTCGAGTGCGGTTTTGACGCGTGCATCGAAGTCGGCGTTGTTGCTGGCGCGGCTCATGGTGGCGCCGGTGATGGTGCGGTCGGAGCCCACGGAAATCGAAGCGGCGGCGCTCAACGCGTGCACGACGTCACACGGCAGATTACTGGGCGCCTGAAAGCGCGCTTGAAACCAGGCGATCAGCTTTGCCCGGTACAGGTTCGCGGCGCGGGCCTTGAGCGGATCGGTCTCGGTGCCTTCTTTTACGCCGTCGGCGGCGCCCTCTGTCGGCAGGTTGGCTTCGGGCTTCGGGGCAGCGTCGGTGAGTGGTTGGTCCACTTCTTTTGCCAGCGCGGCGTCCGGTGGCGGGGGCGCCGCGTCGGCCTTGGCGAGCGGCGTGGTGGGGATGGCCTCCGGTGTCTTCGCTGCCTTGGTCGAGGGTGCGCTGGTCTCCGTGAAGCGCTGGACGGGCGCCTGCTTGGTCCACATGTCCGGCAGCTTGGCCTTGACCTTCTTGCCGCCGAGCTTGAGCAGCGGGAGATCGTCCATCACCGGTTTGACGGCGATGGGCACCTCTTCCTTCACTTCGGCCTCGTGGGCCACGACCTTGGCCTTGTTTTGGCCCGCGATCACGATCAAGAGCACGAGCCCGGTTTCGACCACAGCGGTCAGGAACACCGAAAGCGCGAGCTCTTGCGGCAAGAAGGCGCGCACGGCCATGGCTCAGGGTGCCTTTTTGCCCGGCTTTTTTGCGGTGTCAGGCGTGTCGGTGTCGGGCTCGATGTCCGGCTGAACCAGCAGATTGAGCGACTCCACCCCGCTGTTGCGCGCAGCGGCGACCACGGTGGCGACGATGCCATAGCGCGCATCCTTGTCGGCGCGGATGTACAGCTCGCGCTCTTTTTGCACGCGCGCGTTTTCTTTCAGCGCTTGGTCGATGCGCGAAGTCACGTCCTCTTCGCCGAACAAGACTTTTTCGTCTTTGGTGACGGTCACCAGCAAGCGCGCGTCTTTGACCGGCGTTTGCGCGGCGTGGACTTCAGGCAAGTTGATGCGCAGCCCGGTAGTGAGCAGCGGGGCGGTGACCATGAACACGATCACCAGCACCAACATGACGTCGACCAGCGGCGTGATGTTGATGTCACGGAATCCGCCGCCGCGACGACCCTTGCGGGCGGCACCCATTGCCATGCTTAACCTCGACCCCGCATGTCGCTCGGATCGGCGATCAGGGTTTCGACCCAGACCTCGGCGGAGGCGGTCAGCTCGTCGAGCAAATCCCCGATGCGCTTGTCCACGTAGTTGAAGCCGATAGTGGCTGGAATGGCGGCAACCAAGCCGAAAGCCGTGGCGATCAGCGCTTCACCGATGGCCGGCGCGACCACCGGCAAGGAGGCGCTCTTCTCCACACCGATGCGCAAGAAGGCGTCCATGATGCCCCAGACCGTGCCGAACAAGCCGATGAAGGGCGCTGCCGAGGCGATGCTCGACAGGGTGGGCATGAGCGCCATCGAGCGTTGCTGTTCGGTGGCGATCGCGCGCTTGGCGACCGCCATCAGTAGATCCGAGGTCAGGTGCCGCTGATGGTGGCGCTTGGCCAGCTCCAGCACCACCCGTGCGCCGGGTGACGACTTGTGTTGAATCGCCAGCGCGATCAGGTCCGACGCACGTTCGACGGAGGACGACGCTTTTTCGAACGCGCGGTGCGTGCTCTGCAGGCGGCCGATCTGTGCCGCCTTCAAGAACCAGATCAGCCAGACCAGGCAGGACGCAAGCACGAGAATCGACAGCACGACCAAAACCACGCCCGACGCGCTCAGCATCAGACCGATCGGGTCGAGGCCTTTGGGGTCGGCGGATAGCGCGACAGAGGCGTGGATCATGGTCTTTTACTTGCCCAGTACGACGTCGACGCGGCGATCCTTGGCCCAGGACGGCTCGTCCGTCCCGGTGGCGTCGAGCTTGCCACGCGAGGTTGTTGCAACCTTGCCCGCGGCGAGGCCTTGACCCGTGATCGCGCTCTTCACGTTGTCGGCGCGACGACCACCGAGCACCATGTTGTATTCGTCATCGCCGCGCGGATCGGCGTGACCCACCAAACGCAGCTCGCGACCCTTGAGCGGTCCGGTGCTGAAGCAATCGGCGAGCTTCTTGAACACTCCGCGATCCTGCTGACGCACGTTTGCGGAGTCGTACGCGAAGAAGGCTTCGGTATCAGTGATGCCGCACAATCTGCGGATCTCGTCGGAAATGTTGATGTTCGACTTGTTCGGATCGTCACCCGGCTTTTCCAGCGGCTTCGGAGCCGGCGGCGCGGGTGGTGGTGCAGCAGTGGCGGTGGGAGCGGCAGGGGCGGGCGGCGGATCGGAAGCGCAGCCTGCGGCGGCGATGGTGGAAAGGAGAACGATTGCTGCGGCGTACTTCATGACTAGCTCCTTAAAGCACGCCCCGTCTTGGGGCGGCGCCTGGTATACCTCGATTGGCTTGGGTCCCGTGCAGAAGAGCGTGTCCCGGCACGCGGGTCCGCAACATTGCACAAGCGGCACGTATTCCGATGTCGCCCGCACATCCGCAACGGACCGAAATGTTTAAATGGGCCTGTCCAATTCGCGCTATTGCGTCGATAACAGATAGGCCAACAGGCCGGCCGCTGCCAAACCCAGGCAAACCGCCAGCAGCAGGAGGCCGATCCGGGAGCCCTGGCGCGTCGCCTGAGTGCGCGAAGCGTGCAGCTTGGCGAGCGCCACGATGGTGATCCCGGTCAGGCGTTTGTCGGCCTCCGCGGAGCGATCGCGGTCGCCTTTCATGCCGCGGTAACGCGCGGCGGCTTCCGCGAGTTGATCGCTGGCCTGACAATGCTCGAGGAATGCACCATGTGCGCGCTCGTCTTGCCAGTGATCGAGCACGTTCTTCCACAGCGCTTCGATCGCTGCGTCGGCCATGGCTCAGAGTTTGAGCTCGCGCGTCAAGTGCTCGGTCAGGGCGAAGTAGTCGCGCCGCTCGTAGCGCTCGTTCAAAATATAGAAATCGCACCCGGTCAAGCCCACGCAGCCAAAACAGTACGAGCAGTTGCTGAGTGAAATCGAGCGCACCAAGTACGAGCTATTGGAGCAGTTCTCGCAATCGATGCAATGCTGACAGTTGTTCAGACCGCGGCTGCCCCGGCAATGCAAGCTATCCGAGCATTGCACGCAGCGAACGCAGAAGTTACAGCGAATCAAGCGCTCGGAGTCGCTGCAGAAGGTGCATGAATCACAGGCCACGCAGCGCTCACACGCCACGCAGGATTCATTCTCTCGATTGCGGCCGATGCCTGCGACGAGCTTTCTGAACCGCGTTTCGAAGGTGCGAGCGCTGAACTTCGTGTCTTTGGCCATGGAGCGATTGCCGAGCGTCAGGTTCGGAGCACGCGCCGCAGCTCCGACGCTCGCGCGCGCGTTTCGGCTTCCTCGGCGTCGTCTTCCAGGCGCTTCAAGCGCTGCTCGAACACCGGCAATTTGATGGGAGCCTGCTGATCGAGCAGCGCGGTGAGCACGGCGAGCGCACCGCGGACCTCGGATTCGTCCGTGTGTTCCAGCAATTTCAATTGCACCAGTTGCTCTTCCGGAAAGACGAACCCACCGTTGCGATAGGCGTTCGCGGCGCGCGTGATCGCCGCTGCCCCTTCGCTGTCGAGCAGACGAGCGAGCAAGTGGCGACGCTCGAGCTCAACCTCGTCGACGGTTCTGGGCGCGCCCACGATGCGCGCGGCGCGCTTGCTCGCGACCGGGGTTGCCTCGACGGCCGGTGCTGGGGTCGAAAGCTGCGGTCCGGGCTCAATGCGCGCGGCAGGCGCGTTCACGCTGGCCGGGCGGCGCGCCAGCATGACCTCGGGCAGCGGCACGAGCGGGCGGCGGGGCGGGCGGCGACGCTCGGCTTTGCCGGACTTGGCCTCGGCCTTGCCGGACTTGGGGTCCGTTCGCTTGCTTCGTCGGGACATGGCGGAAGGACTCGCGGAGCGTTGCTCGGAATTAGCATGCCCGGCGCGCGGGCGGCGCCGAGAAAAGCGCGGTTCCTCGCGGGAGCCGAGAAAACCGGGACGACAATCAGGCTATCGTCGCCTCGTTGGCTCAGCTCGATGCTTGGTTTTTCGGCGCGCTTCTCGGATGTTCGACGATCGCCTGCGCGCCTTCGCAGCACACGCCGAAAGCGGCGCCGCCTCGGGTCGAAAGCACCACGCCCGCGGGCTTTCTCGAGGGCAAGCCGGGCAAAGTTCGCTCGCACCAGCTCGACTTTCCGATCGAGCTCAGTCTGCCCGACAAAGCAGACTGGCAGATCAGCGAGGGTCCGAGCTGGCTCGTGCTCTCGCAAGGCGCGAGCTCTTCGCAGTTGGCGCTGCGCACGTGGCGTGCCGATCGCCTGGTTCGTCGTGCCGAGTGCGAGGCACAAGCTCGGCTCGGCCGGCCCTCGATCCCGAGCCCGCGCGAGGAAGCGGTCGTCGATCGCCAGACACTGTCGGTTCCTGCCGACTTCGATAACGAGCTCCTGGTTGCGGTCGAGCCGAGCGCGCGCGGGATCTCCGGCTACGCCTTCGTGTTCGGCGCCAGCACTGGTCGCTGTTATGCAGCGGTCTTCACGACCAGCGTCAGCGGCAAAGATGCAGAGCGCGAGGTCGCGGCTCGCCTCGGCCTGGTCGTGGACCGCGTGTTGAGCAAAGTCCGCGTCCTGAGCGTGGATGCACGCGCCCCGCGCAGACACCTGGTGGTGACGCCAAAAGCGGCTGGGGAGTGACCCCTCGGAAACCTGGCAGTCATCGTCGCGGCACGCAAACCGGAGACGATGAAAGCGAGGTTGATGTCCTTGAAGTCAGAATCTGGCCGTTCTGTTCGGGCGCGCATCGTCGAGGAAATTCCGAGGCCACGAGCGACGGATTTGGCGGTCCGCCTGGCTGAACAAGTGCGCCGTTTGCGTATTCAGGCTGGGCTCACCCAGGCGGAACTCGCCGCTCGGGCCGGGGTCACCGTCGAGACCATTGCTCGGCTGGAGCGCGTGCTGCGTGGTCGGCTTTCGGCCAACGCCAACCCGTCGCTCGAGACCATGGAGCGCATCGGTACTGCGCTGGGTGTCGAGGTATCGGAGTTGCTCTCCGCCCCTGGCAAGCAAAAGCCGAAAGACGACCGACTCGCATCGGTGTTGCGTGGCGTGAGTCCGGCCACTCGGCGGCGCGTGATCCGCGTTGCAGAGGCGCTGGTGCGCGACGACCGCGCGGACGGAAAACCCGCACAGCGCAAACGCTGACGAAAACCGCGAGCTAGAAGGCGCGCGCGGCGCGTTCCAAGCGGTCCCGCACCTTGGCGCTCAGCGGGCCCACGATCAGCAGATTCAGCGCGTCACGCGTGAACAGCCGAGCGGCAGCACGCTTCACGTCGGCGAGCGTGGTGGCTTCGAGCAGCGCCTTTCGTTCCGCGGGGGTGCGCGCCACACCGGTGAGCTCGCCCAGACCATAGAAGCTGCTCAGCGCTGCCGGATCGTCGTCTTGTTCACTGAGCTGCCAAGCAAAGCGGCGCTTGGCTTTCTCCAGCTCCGCTTGGCTCGGTCCCTCGTCGCGCAACGCGCGCAGGACGCCGAAAATTTCCTGCAGCACGTCTTCCGCGCGTTCCGGCGCGGCGTCGGCCGCGATGTCGAACAGGCCGGCGTCAACATACGCTTCGTAGCTCGCGGACACGTCGTAGCAAAGCCCGCGCACGTCACACAGCCGCTCGTACAGGCGCGTGGCCATGCCGTCGTCGAGCACGCGCAGCAGGAGCTCGGTCGCGGGTTCGTCTACGTGAAGCTCACCGGGCGCGCGAAAGCCGACTCGGACCGAAGCCTGACTGCCGGTGTATTTGACGTGCGAGAAGCGCAGCGCGGTTTGCGCTGCGGGCGCGACCGTCGTGGGTTCGGCGCCGCTCGGCAGCGCCGAGAACGCGCTTTCGATTTGCGAAAGCGTCACTTGCGGATCGATCGGACCTGCAATCGTCACCACGCTGCCCTCTGCCACGTAGCGCGCGGCGTGGTGGCGCTGCAACAGCGGTACATCGAAGCTTTCCAACGTGTTGAGCGAGCCGGTGATCGGGAAGCCCAGCGGGTGATCGGGGAAAGCCAGCGCGCGTAGCAACGTGTCGGCGTCCACCGAGCGCCCGTCTTCGTCCAGGCTCTCCAGAATCTCTTCGCGAACGATGCCCTTTTCGACATCCAGGCCGCTGAAAATCGGCTCGATCAGCACCTCGGCCAAAATGCCGAGCAGCTCACTCAGGTTCTCGGGCGGCAAAGCCAAGCTGAGCGCGCCGTGGTCGACATAGGTCATCGCCGAGAGCGCTCCGCCGAGCGTCTCGAGCGCCAGCGCGAGCGCATGCGCCGACGGATAGCGCGCTGTCCCGCGGTGCAACATGTGCTCGAGGAAGTGACTGATGCCGTTGTCGGCCGCGCTCTCGAAGCGCGAACCGACGCGGGTATGGACGTCGATCACCGTGCGTCGCACGTGCGGCATGCGCACCGCGCTCACGCGCAGGCCGCTCGGCAACTTGGCTTGGACGCGCGCGAGCTCAGTGCTGGTCCGAGACACGCTCTTCGATCCCCCGTCCGGGGAACTCACTCTTCGTCCTTGGACGCCTTCGCCTCTTCACCGAAGCGTGCGTCCACTTTCAGCTTGTCGCCGGCTTTCTTGCGCAGATCGGCGACATAGTTGGCCAGTGCTTCGGTGGCCTTCGCGGCGCGCAAGGGGCCCAGCAGCTCCGCCTTGTGCTTGTCGAAGTCCGCGCGCGAAGCGGGGTTCTTTTCCTTGAGCTGGATGACCACTGCGCCTTCGCTGGTCTGGATCGGCGTTCCCCACACTTCGTTTTCGGTCTTGAGCTCGAAGGCGCGTGCCGCCAAGGGCTCCTTCGGAGTCACTTGCGGCAGCGGGTTACCGGAAGAGGAGAACGCCGGAGAGATCTCGATGCGCGGGCGATCCAGCGCCGCCAGGGCGGGCGCTTCGGGCGCCTTGTCTTCACCCGGCTTCTTCGCGCGCGCGGGCACGAGCCCGGCGAGCAAGGCGTCCAGTGCCTCTTCGAGCTTTGCGCCGGCTTTGGTGCGGGCAATCAGGTTTGCGGCGAAGGCCTGCACCTGCTCGTCGCTGGCGGCGTGCACGTACAGCTTGTGTGCCACGAAGCGCCGACCCGCCGCCTCCAGGTTCGCGGCGTCGAGCTTGGCATCGACCTGCAGCAGGTGCAGGCCGCGCGGGGTCTCGATGATGGGCGACACTTCTCCGGGCTTGAGCGCCGCGGCGGCCTTGATCACTTCTTCGCTGCCGATGCCATAGCTCGCACCCACGCAGCCGAGCTCCCCGCCCTGAACGGCGGTCTGTCCTTCACTCACCGAGCGGGCGACGCTGGCGAACGATTCGCCGCTGGTCACACGCTGCCGCGCGCTCTCGATCTTCTTGCGAATCGCGAGGCGATCGTCGTCGTTCGCGCCCGGGCCGATTTCGAACAAGATTTCACGGGTCGGTGCGCAGCCGGCGCTGAAGTTGGCCTTGGCCGTCTCCCACGAGGCATCGACCAGGCTCTTGTTCTCGGCCGCCCATTTGTCGACCGCGGCCGGGCTCGAGTCGAGCGTGTATTTGGCGAACCAATCGCGCGTGAGGATGGCGCTGCGGATCGTGACCGTGCTGCGCGCCTGCTCGAACATCGCGAACGCTTCGGTCTCCGAAACGCGCACGGGCTCGCGGATCAAGTCGCGCATGCGCGCCGCGATCAGCTCACGCTGTTGCATCTCCTTGAATTCTTTGGGGCCGCGATTGGCGAGCACCCGGACCTCGCGCTCGTACAATGCGTAGTCGAACGGTTCGTCCGCGGTGCGCTTCACGCGCAGATAGCGGACCATGGTGTCCCCGCCGGGCTCGCAGCCCCGGCCGTCTTCTGCGATGCGGCACAAGCCGAGCTGGGCGCTCAGGCCCAGCGAATCTTGCGCCGGCAAAGACATGTGCGCGCGGCCATTGAACAGCTCGGCTTCGACGTCGCTCTCGCTCGCGCTGATGCCCAGGCGCTTGGCTTCGGCGACCAGCAGCTCTCGCTCGATCAAGCCGTCGAGCGCCTTCTTGCGCAGGCTGAGTTGCTTGGACGCGCGCGGATTGAGTTGCCGCATCAAGAGCCCGTAGGCCGCGTAGTACTCCTTGGGATCGATGCAGTCGCCTTTGAGCTCGAAGGCGCACTCTTTCTTCAAGCTGGCGGTCGGCCCATTCCTGCCGGCGCGAAACTCCAGCGCGAACACCAGGATGATCGAAAATGCGATGCCTCCGACCAGAACCTGGGAGAAACCGCCGCCTCGGAAGATACTCAGCATTTGTCCAAAATCTTTCGCTGCGATACGGCCTCCCGAGCCTGGAGGCCGCAACGCGAAGGGCGCGGCAAATACCACGCTCGCTGCGGCGGGTCCACGCACGCGAAAGGTGGCGATTGGCCGGGCTTTTTTTAGCGCCTTGGCTCGGCCGGCGCGGTCTTTTCCAGGGAAAGTGCGTAGCGCAGCTCGCTGATGAGCTCCGCATCGTCGGCCAGTGGCTTTTCGAAGGCGACCTCGTGCCAAACGTCCAAAGTCTGGGAATCGTCCCCAGGATCGCGGACTTCCACGCGGTTGGCGCTCACCTCGCGGTAGCCCCGAGCGAGCGGCTCGGACGCCAGTCCGCGCGCTCGATCGAAGATGGCCGCGGTAGAATCAGTCGGAAAGTCGCTACCTTGGGCCCGAACCACGAAGCGCACGCAGGGCACCTCCCCGAGCCGCACGGCCACGCCGCTGTCCATGATCAAGTTGTCCCGGACGCGATCGGCGAGGACGATCTGATCGCTCAGGGTGCGATAGACCTCGAAGCCTTCGGCGAGCAGGAGCTTTTTCAGCTCACTCGGGGTGGGTGGCGACATATCTGCGGTAGCAGCCGTAAAAATACCCGCAACCGTACGCGGAACCGACACCGAGCGTCAAGAACGACGAGGGAGCGCGCGCTCCCACTTTGCGGCTCTCTTCTCGTGCCGGCCGCGCGGGCCGCGCCGACCGCGCCGGCCGCGCGGGCCGCGCGGGCCGCGCCGG
>DASSMT010000473.1:0-31138 GCA_035688655.1 Polyangiaceae bacterium
ACCCGTTGCACCACCGCCTGCGCTCGCTCCGCCTGCGCTCGCTCCGCCCGCGCCACCGCTCGCTCCGCCCGCGCCATCGCTCGCTCCGCCCGCGCCGGCGCCCGCGCTCGAGCCACCTGCACTCGCGCCGCCCACGCCACCGCTCGCTCCGCCCGCGGCAGCGCCGCTCGCGCCCGCACCGCCCACATTGGCACCTGCCATTCCCCCGGCGGGCGGCCCGGCGATCGATTTCCCCGCGGCACCCGCGACCAGCGCGGGGCTCGTCTGTCCCAGATCGCAGCCTTGCAGACTGGCGAGCCCGAACAGTATTAGGGAAGAAGCGCCGATCGCGAGCGTCATATTCCTATTCATGATTTTTGCACCCCGATCGCACGAGGATCGGACTGACCGCGGGGCCTGTCAAGATTCGGTAGCGCGGCGCGTTGCCGCACTCTCGCGACGCGGACGCGCGCGGGGCGCAATTCAAGCGCGAACGCGGTCCGACTTGGTCGTCGGCGGAGTCGCCATCCGCCTCACTTCGATGCGTTCGGCGCGGCGCGCGCTGGCGCGCGCGACCGAGAATTGAAAACCGTGGAACTCCACGACGTCACCGGTGCGCGGCACGCGACCCACCAAATCTGCCACGAAGCCGCCGACGGTGACCGCCTCCGCATCTTCGTCGATGCCCAAGATCTCGAACAGTTTGCGCGTCTCCGCCGAAGCGCGGCACACGAACACACCGTCGTTGCGCCGGAAGATGCGCTGATCGACGCGATCGCTCTCGTCCTCGATCTCACCCACGATTTCTTCCAGCACGTCTTCGAGCGAGATCAGCCCCTGCGTGCCGCCGTATTCGTCGACCACGATCGCCATGTGCCGTCGCTCCTCTTGGAAGGTACGGAGCACCTTTTCCAAGGGAGCGGTGACCGGCACCACCAGCAGCGGGCTCTGCAGCTTTTCGAAGTCGATGTCCTCACCGGTCGCCAGCGCGCCGTCGCGGAACAAGAGATCCTTCACCAGAATGACGCCCTTGGCATGGTCCAGATTGCCATCCGGCGTGTACGGGAAACGGCTGTGCTGCGTGCGCCGAATCAGCTCCAGGTTCTCCTCGATCGTACGTTCACCGGACAGAAACATCACTTGCGAGCGCGGTACCATCACTTCGTAAGCGGTGAGCTCACGCAGCGCAGTCGCACCCTCGATCATGTCTGCCACGCGACCGGCCAGCGCGCCCTCGGTGCGGCCGAGCGCCACCAGCAGCCGAATTTCTTCCAAAGATGTGACGGGGTTTTCGCGGTCGCCGCGAAACAACTTGGCGACCACGCTGGTCAGAAACAAGAGCGGCCTGAGCACGAAAGTGAGCCCGGTCACGCCATACGCCACGGGCGCTGCGAGCTGTGCCACGTACGACACACCGATCGTCTTGGGGATGATCTCGGAGAACAGCAACACCGCGATCGTGAACGCCAGCGAAAATGCCCAGAGCGTCGACTCGCCCATGGCGTTCACGTACATCGCGCCGCACACCGAGGCGCCCACGGTATGCGCCACCGTATGGAACGAGACGATGGCTGCGATCGGGACGTCGATCTCGCGTTTGAATTCACGCAAGATTTCAGCAGCCCGCGATTTGCCCAGGGTTTCGATCTGGGCATGCTGCACGCTCAAGATGACCGCTTCTGCGATCGAACAGCAGAAGGAGATCGCGAGCGAACCGAGAATGGTGAGAACGAGGATCAGCATCGGCGCGGCGCGCGGTCACTCGAGCGCGGGCGCGAGCGTAGCCGAGTGGCTCGTTTCACGCGAGCGCGAGCGACCGAAAGCCCATAACAGGCGCTAAACCGGCGAACTTTCGCGGAATCAGGCGCGTGGCGCGCCGGCGACCAGCTGCTGTTGCTGTTGTTGCAAGAACTGGGCAACTGCGCGCGAGCGCTCGATCGCGAACTGCTTGACCTCCCGGTTGGAGGAACCGGCGAGCGCGTTGAGCAACTTGGTCACGCGATCGAGCTGACGCTTCTGGAACAGCGCCTCGAAGTAGTTGTTCGCCAGGCGCACGTCGTTCGCCATCTTGGCTTCGTGCTTCGAAAGCAAGGCAATCACGGAGTCCAAATCACCATTTTGGCCGTGGAGGGCGGACAAGCAGATCAGCGCGAGCGGATCGTTTTCGTTGCGTTCGACGGCTTTCTTCGCCCAATGGAGCGCCTGATCGCGCGTCGATTCGTCGGCGGAATACAGCCCTTGCAGCGCGATGAACGGAGCTGCGGTCTTGGTGTTGCCCTCGGCCTCGGCCAGCGTGCTGATGACCTTGGTCGCGGCTTCCTCGCTCTCGGCCTCTTTCACATGGGTGAACAAGTAAGCCCAAGCGTCGACCGAGTTCGGTTCCATCTTGATGGCTTGCTCGATCATCGCCCGTTCGTTCACGGGGTCTTTCTTGCCTTGGAAGACCTTGGCCAAGTGCAGCACGGGCAATGGATTGCCGGGCAGCAAGTTCTGAGCGCCCTTGAGCGTGCCCTCGGCCTTGTCGAACTTGCCCTGTTGCAATTGAGTAATACCGAGACCGAGCCAATCCTCACCGCTGCCACCCAAGGCAACGACCTTGCTCATCTCCTTCTCGGCGCGCTCGAACTTCCCGTACTTCATCAGCTCTTGCACGAACAAGCGGGCGCGGTTCAAATCGTTCGGGTCTTCGTTCCAGTGCTTTTCCAGACCGGACAGCAGGTCGTCCAGGCCGATCGCGATCGGACGGCCTTCTGCGTCTTGCACTTGCACGGCGGGGCCGTTGAAACCGAGCAGCTCCCACATCTTGTCGATTTCGAGCGCGAACGGTCCCTTCTTGATCTGCTCGCTCAGCTCGTCACTCGGCTTGCTCAACGGCAGCACGATCAGCGCATTGCCGGGCACTCCCCCTGGAAAAGCGCTCACGGGCGCGACGATCGCCGCACCGCCTTGCAAATTGAGGTTGGCGGCAGGGCCGTTCGGAGCACCGGGCGGGGTTGGTTGAGTCATTGACGGGGGGATGGTCTAGCAGTGTGCTTCAAGGTGGGCAATAGTGGCCCTCCCATGGCGAACTTCAGGTCGACCCACGTCCGAATATTGTCGCTAATCCTGGCTGTGTTTGCGCTCTCGATGACGAATCGTGCACACGCCGACACCTCCATCATCAAGAACCCCGGGGACCACTCGCGCTACATTTTCGAACCCGAGCCGCACTTGCTGATCGGCTATGTGGATGCTCCGGGCACGGCCAGTGGCGCCGGCATCGGCGCTGGGTTTCGCGGCACGGTGATCATCGTCAACAACGGGTTCATTCGCACCATCAACAACTCGGTGGGCATCGGCTTCGGTATCGATTGGGTCCATTACGGCCACGGCGATTATTGCAATCCCACGGGCTGCTACGACAACCGCAGCGTGAACAACATCTGGTTCCCGGTCGTGATGCAGTGGAACTTCTTCTTGAGCAAAAACTGGTCGGTGTTCGGCGAGCCGGGCCTCGCGGTGCGCTACAGCGGCTGGAACGGCGGACATGACACGCAGCTCGAGCCCGCGTTCTACGTCGGTGGCCGTTGGCACTTTTCGGACTCCATGGCCCTCACCATGCGCCTCGGTTACCCGTTCATCTCGGTCGGTCTGTCGTTCATGTAGTCGGCACAGGCGAGAAAGCAGCGCAAGACTGCGAGAGTAAAGAGGGGGGCGCTCGCGCTCCGGCAGCGCACCTCGCTGCGCGCCGGAGTTCCCGCCCCAGTGCGCTTCGAGCCGAGCTCGGGGTGCGGCACGGGTGCGCACACCTGTACGAGCACACGGCAATTGCACGCAGATCCTGGGCGCAGATGGCAGTGGGCCGGGACTACGCTATATAAACGGAACGCTCATGAATACGTTCGTGCTCGTTGCGATCCTAGGCCTGGCCCTCTTGATGATCGTGCACGAAACGGGGCACCTGCTCGCGGCGCGGGCGTTCGGCATGCGCGTCGTGCGCTTCAGCATCGGCTTTGGCCCTGCGCTGTGGCGTTATCAAGCGCGGGGCAGCGAAACCGTCTACCAAGTCGCGCTGATCCCGTTCTTGGCCTACGTGCAGATCGCGGGCATGAACCCGTTCGAGGACGTCGATCCGGACGACAAGTCGAGCTACGCGAACGCCTCCCTGATTGGTCGCATTTCGGCCATCTTCGCCGGGCCGCTCGCCAATTACCTGTTCGCCTCGGTGCTCTTTTTCGCCGCGCTGATCATCGGCGGCAAGCCCGTGCCCACCACCTCCGTGATCGTGATGGATGGCCCGGCCAAAGCCGCGCAGATGAAGAAGGGCGACACCATCCTCAACATCGACGGCGTGCAAGTCACGGATTGGGAGCAGATGCGCAAGCTGATCCTGGCCCGCCCGAACAAGCCGCTCGACATCGAAGTGCTGCGCGGCAAAGAGCACCTCACGCTCAAGGTGACTCCGCAACTGAAAGAAGGCGGCGGTAAGATCGGCGTGTCGCCGATCGAAAAGCAAGTGCCGATCGGCTTGCGCGAAGCGCTCTCGGCGTCCGTGCGCTTGCCCTTCAACGTCGTCGAAGAGCTGGTGTTCGGGCTGTCACGCATCATCACCGGTAAGGACAAGCCGGACTTCAAAGGTCCCGTCGGCATCGTGCGTGAAACGTCCAAAGCCGCCGAGCGCAGCACCTCCGATTTTCTCTGGTTTTTGGCCGCTCTGAGCGCCTATTTGGGCGGCTTCAACCTGCTGCCCTTCCCGGCGCTCGACGGCGGTCGCCTGACCTTCCTCGCCTATGAAGCCGTCACCCGGCGCAAGCCCAATGCGCGGGTGGAAGCGAACATCCACGCGTTCGGTTTGATGCTGCTGATCGCGCTCATCACCGTGGTCACCTTCCGCGGCAACTAATCGGGCTGGCTGGCGCCGACGTCACTTCAATACGTCGGACACCGCAAACGCAACATCCGGGAACGCGAGCAAGTGAATGGCTTGCCCGCGCTCGTAGCGCTCGAGCTTGGCATAAGCGCCGGGCGAAGGCCCGCTGTACACCTCGATGCAGCTCTCGGGCAGATTGACGACCCAATACTCCGGAACCCCGCAGCTCGCGTACAGCCTCAGCTTCTTGCCGCGATCCAGCGCAAGCGAGCTCTCCGAAACTTCGATGATCAGGTACGCTTCACTCGGGTGATCCGCGTGGTAGTCGTCCGAGCCGGGCACGAGCACGAAATCAGGCTCGGGCTCCGAAAACTCGAGCGCGGCGAACGGCAGTTGGCAGCGCACACCGGCGCGGCCCTCGAGCGCGAGCACCAGCAGCCGATTCAGCCTTTGCACGGTCGAGCTATGGGGAGCGCCGATCGGACTCATCGCGACCAGCTCCCCCTCGAGCAGTTCGATGCGTTCGTCTTGGAACGCGCCGAGGGCGACCAATTGGTCGTACTCGACGCGGCGCAGAGGGCGAATGACTTCAGCGGGCGAAGTTGCCATGGCGAAAGCTCCCGGAGTTTAGCATGCACCCCCGATAGTCGGGCGGATGCCGGGCGGAGTTTCGCGAGAAGAAGCGCCGGCCGCTCGAATCAGCGCAGACCGCCCGAAGCGATCAGCGTCTCTCCGGTCATCCAGCGCGAGTCTTTGGATGCCAAAAAGACGGCAATATCGGCGATCTCGTCGGGTTGCCCGACGCGCCCGAAGGGCGTCTGAGCTGCCAGAGCTTTCTCGAAATCAGAACCGATGAAACCGGCAGTGCCTTCGGTTTCGACCATCCCAGGATTGATGGAATTGAAACGAATCTTCCGCGCGCCGAACTCGCGCGAGAGCACGCCGGTGATGGCGTCGACCGCGCCTTTGGTCGCGGTGTAGACCGCGCTGTTCGGCGGGGTGATTCGAGTCACCGCGGAGCCGACGTTGATCACGCTGCCACCTTCGGACAAATGTTTGGCAGCGGCTTGGCTGACGAGCAGTAGCCCGAGCACGTTGACGTTGAACATGCGATGAAAGCTGTCTTCGGTGATCTCTTCCAGCGCTGCGAACTCATACACGCCGGAGTTGTTGACCAGCACGTCGATTCGACCAAACGCCTTCAGCGTGTCGTCGATCAAAGCCTGCGCTTCTTTGGCTTTGGAGACGTCCGCCTTCACCGCGATGGCTTTGCCCCCCTTTTCCGTGATCGCCGCGACCACTTTGTCGGCGCCCGCTTTACTCGAGGCGTAATTGACGACGACCGAGGCGCCCTCGGCGGCCAGGGCCGTGGCAATGGCTGCCCCGATACCCTTGGATGCCCCAGTGACTACCGCTACTTTTCCCGAGAGTCTGTTCATTTTTCGGTCCTTTCGCTGCGAAGCCGAGGCTGCGCGGTTCATTAGTTCTGATCTACGGAACAATTGAACTTCGTCAAGTCGGGGTTAGACTGGTTTGTGTGAAGCCGCTGCTGCACCCGTCGCTCGAAGACATCACCGTGGAGGGCATCCTCCACGCGCTGTCCGACCCGACACGCGTCGAGATTTTCGCGAAGCTCGTCGCCTCCGACTGCGCGACGACCTGTTCGGCCTTCCTTACAGTGGGAGAGAAACCAGTTCCGAAGTCCACGCTGTCACAGCATTTCAAGGTCCTGCGCGAGGCCGGCTTGGTGCGCTCGGAACGCGCAGGGGTCGAGATGCAGAACACCTCGCGTTGCTCGGAGATCGAGCGACGCTTTCCCGGACTGCTGCCGGCGATCGTCGCCGCGCTCAAGACGCAATCCGGAGAACACACCGCCAAACGCGCGGGTAGCGCGAGCAACAAGAGCAGGTCGAAGAGCAAATAATCGCGCGCTGCTTCGCGTAGCCCGCGAGCTGCGTCGCGCGCGATGAGTTCGCAAATCGCGGAACTATGCCGCGCCCGCTGCCGAAAGGTGGCGTGTATGTTAAATTCCCCCATCGTTGGTCATGTCAGCCGCACCCGCTGAAGTCATTCGCCCCCTGCGCCGCGTCGAGTACGACCAATTGGTCGCCCTCGGCGTGTTCCAAGACGAACGCGTCGAGCTGCTCGAAGGCACGATCTTCGCCATGAGCCCGATCGGCATCCCGCACGACTTCGCGGTGCAGGAGCTGAACGAGCTGCTGGTGCTCGCGCTGCACGGTCGCGCCAAGGTGCGTCCGCAAATGTCGTACGCGGCGTCCGAGCTCTCGGAGCCCGAGCCCGATCTCATGGTCACTCCGTTGCTCTCGTGGGACAAAGAGCAGGCTAACCAAGCCTACCTGATCACCGAGGTGGCAGAGTCTTCCCTGGCCTACGATCGCGGCCGCAAGCGCCGGCTGTACGCGAGCTGCGGCGTGCCCGAATACTGGATCGTGAATCTGCCCGAACGCTGTATCGAGGTGTACACGCTGCCCGAAGGCAATGCGTACGCGCACGTGGAGAAGTACGAACCAGGCCAGGCAATCCGCCTGGGCGCGTTCAGCGATGTCGAAGTGCGCGTTTCTGACGTGATGCGATAGCCGCCACCCCGGCGCGTGCGCCGCGTAGCCGGCTTCGAACGCGCGTCGTAGTCATTTGTTCGAGCGCGCGGTGTCGGCGCCACCGAGCGCAGCGTTTTCCGCGCAATCGACGAAATCTTGGAGCGGGTGCTTCGACCATGCTCTCGACCACATGGTTCACGCGATCCGTCACAGCGCGTTCGTAGTCGCAGATCTCGAGAACTGCCGACCGACCGTCATGACCGAGGTTGGAATCGCGATCGCATTGCAGAAGCGGTTGCTGATCTCGTACCCCAAGGACCTGGACCTGCCGTTCAGCGTGGCTCGCGCGAATGCGATCGCCTACCAGAGCCCAATTTGGGAGACGAACGGCATCGATATTCCAGTGCACGCTTGGCTCAGGCGGCTGGGTTTGATCGCTAGCCGTACTTGAGCGACTCCCGGACCGTGGACGGCGAGAGCAGCCCAAAAGGCGTTTCTCCGTCGATCCAACGAACGACATCCGGCGCTCGTGCGATCACCGCATTCTTGTCACGTGGAAGCGAACCCGCTAGTCAGCGGAGTGTGGCTCGATCTTTCCGTGTCGTCGCCCTCTTGCTGTTTGGCTCGGGTTTCTCGGCATTGGTGTATCAGACCACGTGGCAACGGATGTTTCGGCTCACGTTCGGAGCGTCCACGGCAGCGTCCGCAGCGGTACTGGCGATTTTTTTGGGTGGGCTCGGGCTGGGCGGGGCGGTGCTCGGGCGGCGCGTCGAGCGTTCCCGTCAGCCGCTCGTGTTTTACGGCAATCTCGAGCTTGGGATCGCGGGCTTGGCTGCGCTGAGCCCGCTGTTGTGTGCGGCAGTCAACGCTTTCTACCTGCACCTGGGAGGCTCACAGGCCCTCGGTACGTTCGGTAGCACGGCGATCCGGCTGCTGCTCACCGCGCTGGTGATCGGCCCGGCCGCAGCCTTGATGGGCGGAACGCTACCGGCGGTGGCGCGCGCGGTCGTGGAGGAAGCCGATGACAATCGCAGCTCGCTTTCGCTGCTCTACTCGATCAACACCGTCGGCTCGGTTTTTGGTGCGCTGGTCGGACCGCTGCTGCTCTTTGGTTTGCTCGGCAACGAGCTCACGCTCTACGGCGCCGCCTGCGTGAACGCGCTGGTGGGCCTGTCTGCGCGCGCACTGGGACGTCGCTTGCCCGAGTTGCCACCGGGCGGAGAAAGCGCTTCCGACGTCGATGCTGGAGTGCAGGGCGACGCGAGAGCAGTTGGCGCGCGCTTCATTTACGCCGTAGCAGCGTTGGTCGGATTCGCTTTCCTGGCGCTCGAGCTAGTCTGGTACCGAATTTTGACGCCGCTCTTGGGTGGCTCGAGCCTCACGTTCGGCCTGATCTTGGCCTGCGCGCTGAGCGGAATCGGCCTCGGCGGCTATTGGTTCTCGCGTCGATCCGCGGAAAAGGGCATGAGCCTTTCGCTCGTCTCGTGGACGCTCGCGCTGGAAGCGCTGTGCGTGCTCGTGCCGTTTGCGTGGGGTGATGACCTCGCGTTCGTCGCCGCATACCTGCGGCAAATGGGTAGCCTCGGCTTCGGTCACCTGATCGCTGGCTGGGTTTTCTTTTCTGCGCTCGTCGTGCTGCCCACCGCAATCGTCAGCGGTTACCAATTTCCGATGTTGTTCGCGCTGCTGGGTCGCGGTCGTCGCGGCGTCGGCGGCCAGGTCGGGCGAGCCTACGCTTTCAACACGGTCGGCACGTTGACGGGTTCCTTGCTCGCAGGCTTCATCCTGATCCCGGAGCTCGGTGCGGTGAGCACCTGGCGCCTGCTCGCACGGTTGCTGGTGCTGTCAGCCGCTGTTTGCGCAGTTGCTGCATGGCGTCACGGTTCGCGCATCAGGGCACTGGTCGGACCGCTGTTCGTCGCGGGTTGTGCGCTCGCGCTCAGTCGTAGCGCGGGTCCGGGCGTCGTCTTTCGACATTCACCGATTGGTGCGGGGCGCTTCGATCTGTCGGGCAGCTCGGAAAACGCGCGGCTGTCCCTGCGCCGCAGAGCGGAGATCGACGTCGTTTGGCAACGCGATGGCGTGGAGTCGACCGTGGCGATCAACGCGGCGAACGGCATCTCCTTCTTGGTCAACGGCAAATCAGACGGAGCAGTCGTGGGCGACAAGGGCACCCAAGCCTTCCTCGGCTTGCTGCCTGCCGCCCTTCATGGGCACGCGAAGAGCGCGTTCGTGGTCGGACTCGGCACCGGCATGAGCGCGGGGCTGCTCGGACGGGTGCCGGGGATCGAGCATGTGGAGGTTGCCGAATTGGAGCGTTCGGTGCTCGAAGTGGCGCGCCGCGCTGCGCTCGCCAATGGCGACGTGCTCGAAAATCCCAAGGTGCAAATTCTGAACGGCGACGGTCGTGAGCTGATGCTGACCAGCTCCCGGCGCTATGACTTGATCCTCAGCGAACCGAGCAACCCGTATCGGGCTGGCGTGGCGTCGCTGTTCACGCGTGAGTTCTATCAGGCGGCCGCCGTGCGCTTGCAGCGCGGCGGGCTGTTTGCCCAGTGGCTACAAGCTTACGAAGTCGACGCTCGCACGCTCTCGATCGCGATCGCCACCTTGCGCGCGGTCTTTCCCGAAGTTTCTCTGTGGGGCGGCGGCAGCGGCGATTTGATCCTGATCGGATCGTTTTCGCCGCTGGTGATCGACACAGATCGCCTGCGCCACGACTTACAGGACCCCGCCTACGCGAATTGGCTGCGACGAGCGTGGTTGACCGAGGGGGTCGAGGGACTGGTCGCTCACCATTTGGCTCCGTCTCGCTTGCTGGATCGCATGGCCTCGACCTTGCCCGCACCAGTGAACACCGATGACGTCAACGTGCTCGAGTTTGCATTCGCTCGCAGCGTGGGTGACCACCGCTATCGCGCGTTGGCGGATATACTCGAGACCATCAAGGCTGACTACCGCCCGCAGGTGACGGGCGCGTTGGACTGGGCGTTGGTCGAGAACCAGCGCCACCGAGCGGGCTTTCAGGGCTATCGAGTGCAGGCGCCCTCGGCGAAGACCCAAGCGACCGTCGCAGGCTGCTTCGAAAACATGCGCCGCGCGAGCGCGCTGTGGCCGGTGGGCGAAGCCGCCGATGATTTGGTCGAGCGCTGGGTGCTCGGCTCGATTCAAGCGATGAACGGCGACGATGCCGCGCTCGGACAAGCCGACCGCCTGCAGGCGGCCGGTTTCCTCGCTGAATCGCAGCTGGTGCGCGCGCGCCTCGCCGAACAGCATAAGGACTACGACGCGGCGATCGGGGCGTTGTCCTCGGCGTTCGAGGCGTTGCGCAAGAGCGCATTGCCGTTGTGTGACGCCGGCGAGCGGGCGCTCAAGCGCGCCGCGGAACTGGCGGCCAAAAGACCGGAGCGGGCGCTCGACCTATTGCGCTTGGTCGACCAGGCCCCGTTCGCGATCATGCTCGAAGAAGCCGATCGACATCGCACACAGTTCACGATCGCGAGCTCCTTGGCGGAGCAGCAACGGTGCGCTGACAGACTCGGATCGTATCGGAGCAAACCTCCCTGGGAGTACGAGGTGCTCGCCTATCGGGCGCAGTGCCTGAATCGGATCGCTGCCGCAGACGCTGGCCAAGCGAGCGCAGACTTGAGGCAGTATGCGCTCAACGAGCCGCAAACCTTCGCCAGCGCCGAGCTCGCTACTGCGCATCCCGACTCGAGCGAGTAACCAAAGCAACGTTCGGGCAGCTCAGGGCTCGAGCCGAGGGTGCCGCGAGCAATCGGCCGTCAGTAGAAATTCAGCGAGCGGCAAAGCCCTCGTCGACTTTGTGAGTCCAAACCAGAGGCTTTTGTTGTCCGCGCTCAATTGCCGTGCAAAGACGGAGTCCATGGAGAGAGCGGGGCTCGGTATCGCCGGTCGGGACGGCCAACCAGAGCCTCGGCGATAGGGAGATGGCGCATTTCTTTTTGGAAACCGGGGCTAATACGTCTCAGACGAACTTCGTACACGTGGCAATCGGGCAAACCACCAAGGTTGGGGTTTGGGGTGCGCAGATCAACGGCCAATTTCTGATCCCCAGCACGAACGATCCGAGCGTCGCGGTCGTGACTTCGAAGGGCAGCGGCGGCGCCGACGGCATGATTCACAACATCTCGGTGCAAGGGGTGCGCGAGGGCAATGTCATGCTGGAAGCTCGGCTGGGGCCGGGCGGCCCGGTGTGGGCGGTCACGCAAGTCGTGGTTGGAAAGACCGCAGCGGTACCGGCGGTAGCGGCCGCTTCCAAGGTCGGCACTGAAGCCGTAGCCGTGGCGCGCAAAGAGCTCGCGACGGGGGTGTTCGAGAACGAAGGCAATGACAACGCTGGCGCGCGCGTCGACGAGTACGAACGTCTGTTCGGTCTGCACAACCAGCCCTGGTGCGCCATGTTCGTGTACTTCTGTTACAACACCGCCGCGGCGAAGCTCGGCACGTCGAACCCTCTACCCAAGATCGCCGGCGCTTCGGCGCTGCTCGTCTGGGCTCAGCGGAACGACAAGCTGGTCACCGAACCGGTCGCCGGTGATGTCTTGATCGTGAAGCCAGGCACCCACGTGGGGCTCGTCACGGGCACTCCGCGAGGCGGAAAAGTTCCGTCTATCGAGGGGAATACCTGGTCACACGGTACCGCCGACAATCATCGCGACGGCGTGTACGAGAAGAGTCGGCCGGTCGAGAACTGCTATTACCTCCGCGTTTGAAGAACCACGTGATCCGACTCAAGCACGCTCGCAATCAGGCGCTCCAGCGGGTCGCCTCGCTCGCGCTCATGCTCTGCAGTGTACTACCCTGCCCGGCGTGTCGTCGTGGGTCCTCGGTGGGTGCGCCGCAGGCCCAGGCCAGCCAAACCGTCGCCCACAGCTCGGCTTCGCTCACGGATTCCGCGCTGGCAGTCGAGCTGTGCCGTGGACGCGCTCGTTGCTCGCTGCGCGCCAGGCACCCGGTCGAGGCCGGCTCTGCGGAGCTGGTCGAGCTCACGCTCGAACACGAGCCTTCAACGGAAGCCTGCGACGGCGGCGAGTATTGGTTGGTCAGATCCTCCAGCAAGCCCAGCCGGCAGCGCTTGGCGTCCGACTGCAACGCACAGCTGGAAGCGGACAGCTTGGGACACGCAACCGTTGGGTTCAAATCCGGCTCGTTGCTTTTCGATTATCAGGAGCTCCAAGCGAGCGATCGTTGCAGCGGGTTCAGCGCCGAGCTGAACGTTCCGGGCTCGCATCTGCTGCGAGAGGTGCGCTTTTCGGGCGCCTACGCGCAGCGAAAATGTCAGCGCGAAGACGAGCTCAGTACCGATTGGGACACCTCGGATCACGTGGCACGCTGGTCGCGCTCGGACTGCGACGCCAAAGGCGCTGCTGCGGCTAAGCCCGCCGGGTTCGGCAGCGCCCTGCCCAAGTACACGCTACCCGGCTCCCCACTCGTCACCGCGATCGGCAGCTGCGGAGTCAAGGTCGACGCTGCGCGGGCTGCGCGCTGGCAGGAGCCCGCTGCCCCGCCGGCGCAGGTGCAAATGCGCGCCGCGGTCGTCAACGATGTGCTCCTGATCGACATCGATGGCACAGCCGAAGGATCGCTCACGCTGGTCGTGGCGAGTGCCGGTCTGGGAGACAGCGCGTACGGCGGGCTGGGTTGCGCCGATGAAGCTGACTACCGTGTCTCGAGCACGACCATTCGTCTGGGCGATGGCCACCTGGAGAGCAGCGGCTCTCTCGCGCCATTCCTGAAGATCTCCGCGCGCACGACCAACGGCGTTCAGCTCAGCACCGCCAGCATCGCCGGCATTTCGCGGGCAGCCCTCTCGTACCGAGGCACCGCCAGCGAAAGGCTCGATTCAGCCAAGTTGCCGAAGAGCCCGACGGCGCGTGATCTCCCGCCGTTCGACACGCAATTCCAGGCGAGCGATCCCTGCCAAGTGGTCGACGGGCGGCTGGAAGTGCGAGCCGCCAACGTCCCGCGAGATCCGATCTTCGTGCTGCGCTGAGCCTGACGAACGCTTCCAGAAGCGCGGCAGCTCGGCCGAACGAACCGCGCGCAAAAATTTCGCCGAATTTGCAGGGTCTGCGGGAGCTGTCCGTCGACACGGGAGTGCAGCATCGAAAGTGCGCCGGTTTCCATGGCACGCAGCTTGCTCGCTTGTGGTCATGACCGTGGCTACGCCTGCGACACCGCTGCTCTCCCCGGCACCGAACCAGCAGCAGCCCCTCGCCCAAATCATCGACCGGGTGAGCCGTAAGAAGCGGCGCCGCAGATTGCACTGGGCGTTGTTCGCCTTGCTCGTCTCGGCGGCCGCAGTCGCGCTGTGGCTCACGACGCGGCCCAAACCGGCGCCGCTGAGCGCGCGCTTTCGCAGTGCGCCCGTCGCACGCGGCGACGTCGTGCGGGAGGTGAACGCTACCGGGCATCTCGAGGCCATCACGACCGTGCAAGTCGGCTCCGAGGTCTCGGGGCGAATCGCCAGCGTCGAAGTGGACTACAACGATCGAGTGAAGGCAGGCCAGGTTCTGGCCCGCTTCGATCGCGCAGCGCTGGAGGCCACGCGCGCTCAAATCTTGGCGACTTTGGCCGCAGCTCGCGCGACGCTCGAGCAGGCCAAGACCGATCGTGATCGCTCCGTGCGCGATAGTGAACGCGCCGAGAAGCTGTTTGCAGCGACCGTGATGAACCAAGCGGAGCGCGACACGGCCGTGGCGACTGCACGCCTGATGCGTCAACGCGTGACGGCCGCGGAGGCCCAAGTATCGGCACAGGAGGCGGCTCATTCGCTGGCCAAGACCAACCTCAGCCGGACCCTGATCCTTTCGCCCATCGACGGCGTAGTCATCACGCGCAATGTCGACCCAGGCCAGACGGTCGCGTCGATGTTGCAGACTCCCGTGCTGTTTACGGTGGCCGCCGACCTCCGCAAAATGCGAGTCATCGCTGCGGTCGACGAAGCCGACACGGGTGAAGTCGCAGTCGGCCAGCGCGCGACATTCACGGTCAACGCTTATCCGAGTCGCTCGTTCGAAGGGCTGGTCACGGAGGTGCGCAATTCTCCGCAAATCGTGCAAGACGTCGTGACGTACGGCACGGTGGTCGAGGTCGACAACAGTGGCCTCGCGCTCAAACCCGGCATGACCGCGTCGGTGCACATCGTGACGGCCGAGGCGAAGGACGTGCTCAGGTTACCGGCCGCGTCGTTTCAGTTCACGCCCCCCGGGGAAAAACCCGCGAGCGATCCCGGAGTCTGGACATTGACGGATAGCGGGCTGCGGCGCACGTCCGCACTGCCTGGAGTGTCCGACGGCGAACACACGGGCGTCGCCATCGGCACCCTTCCGGTCGGTGCACGAGTCGTTTACGAGCTCAGCGCGGAGGGCCGGAAGATCTATGGCATCGAGCGTTGATGCGGCTCCGCTGCTGGCATTGCGCTCCGTGGTGAAGGTCTACGGCGAGGGCGAGGCCCAGGTGCATGCGCTCGCAGGTGTCGACCTCGAGATTCAGGCCGGCGAATTCGTGGCGATCACCGGCCCGTCGGGCTCGGGCAAATCCACCGCAATGAGCATTCTCGGTTGCTTGGATCTACCCACGGCAGGCGCCTACGCCATCGAAGGCATTCCCGTGCAAGATCTCGAGCCAGACGTGCTCGCGGCTTTGCGCAACGCGCGCTTTGGTTTCGTATTTCAGCAGTTCAATCTGCTCGCCCGCACTTCGGCGCTGGAGAACGTGGCCATGCCGCTGGTGTACGCGGGCGTGCCGGCGCGCGAGCGGCAGCGTCGCGCCCGCGCGGCGCTGGCAGCAGTGGGTCTCGCGGGCCGCGAGAGCTCGCGCTCCAACCAGCTGTCGGGAGGTCAGCAGCAGCGGGTCGCGATCGCACGCGCCATCGTCAACGATCCGAGCATCATTCTCGCGGACGAGCCGACCGGAAATCTCGACTCCAAGATGGGCGGTGAAATCATGCAGCTGCTCAGCCATTTGAATCACGATCGGGGGATCACGGTCTTGATGGTGACCCACGACGCAACCAGCGCTGCCTACGCCCCGCGGCAAGTCCGCTTCTCGGATGGTCGCATCGTCGCTGACGAACGAAAGGGCCCATGAAATGCTGCCTGCCACGCTGACGCTCGCCATCTCGGCGCTGCTGCGCAACAAAATGCGCTCGCTCTTGACCATGCTCGGCATCGTCATCGGAGTGGCCGCGGTGGTCATGATGCAGGCGATGGGCCGCGGCGCGACCGCCTACGTGGGTGACGCCATCAGCGGGCTCGGCAGCAACATGCTGATCGTGATTCCCGGCACCGTCAAAGGCATGCAGCAATCGTCGCTCGGGGTCCCGCTGTTCACCGCCGCCGACCTCGAGGCCGTTCGCCGTCTGGCTCACGACGTCGCTCTGGTGTCTGCCGCCGGTCAGCGCGTGTCACGCGCAGTGGCCGGTCCGTACAACCGCTCGGTCACTACCTCGGGCGTCACGCCCGAGTACTTCGCGATTCGCGCTTGGGGCGTCGCACGTGGCAGGCTGCTCACCCAGGTGGACGAGCGTCGAGCTTCGACGGTGTGTCTGATTGGGCAAACCGTCGCCGATGCGCTCTTCCCCGGTCAAGACCCACTTTCGCGCGAGCTCCGCGTCCATCAGATCCCGTGTCGCGTGGTCGGTGTGATGGAGATCAAAGGCGCCTCTGCCTTCGGCATGGACCAAGACGACGTCATCTTCATGCCCTATTCCACGTTCTCGCGGCGGATCATGGGCAGCGATCGCGTGCCGGTGTTCATGGCCTCGGCAAAGGGACCCGAGCTGATCGAAGACGCCAAGGCGCAGATCACTCGCATCTTGCAGCACCGCCGGCATATCCCTCAGGGTGAAGAGGACAACTTCGCCGTGCGTGATCCGCGTGAACTGCAGGCGCTCTTGCAGTCCGTCACCGGCGTATTGACGATGCTGCTGGCAGGCGTTGCCGCGGTTTCGTTGGTCGTGGGCGGCATCGGCATCATGAACATCATGCTGGTTTCGGTCACGGAGCGAACGCGCGAGATTGGCGTGCGGCTCGCGATCGGGGCACGGGGCAGCGACGTGTTGACGCAGTTCTTGGTCGAAGCCGTGGCGCTCTCGGCGCTCGGTGGCCTGATCGGGATTGGGCTCGGTTTGCTGGGCGCCATGGGCGCTGCACGCGCGATCCACGTTCCATTCGTCGTGCCTGGCCTCGCCATGCCAATCGCATTCGGCGTCTCGGTGTTGGTCGGGGTCACGTTCGGGGTGTTCCCGGCGCGCAAGGCGGCAAAGATGAACCCTCTGGCCGCGTTGCGCTACGAGTGACCGCGCTCGGCGCGCTCGATCTTGCCGGCGGACAGCGTCCAAACCTCATCGGAAAGTTCCCGCGCGAAGGCGTGCTCGTGCGTGACGAGCAGAATCGTGAGACCCGCTCCGGAAGCGCTGTGCGCGCCGCGCGCCACCCGGCGTAGCACCTCGCGCACCTCTTCGCGGAGCTCGGGGTCGAGCGCGCTGGTCGGCTCGTCGAGCAACAGCACGCTCACGTCTTGGGCAAGCGCGCGGGCAATTGCGACACGCTGCTTTTGCCCGCCGCTCAGCTCGCGGGGCTTGGCCTGCGCGCGCTCGGCCATGCCCACTTGAGCGAGCAGCTCGCGGGCATGCGCTTCGGCCCGCGCGCGCGCCGTGCCACGCGCGATGCGCGGTGCCAGGGTCACGTTGTCGAGCACGCTCAGGTGCGCGAACAGGTGGAACTCTTGGAACACCATGCCCACCTTGGCGCGCAGCGCATGCAGCGTGCGCGCGTCGTGTGCGCCTGGCTTCAATGTAAAACCGGCGATCTCTAGGCTACCCGCGTCGAACGTCTCTAGCCCGTTCAGGCAGCGCAGCAGCGTGCTCTTACCGCAGCCCGAGGCCCCGAGCAGGGCTACGATTTTGCCCGCTTCGACGCTCGCCTCGATACCGGTGAGTACCGGGCTGCCCGCAAACGTCTTGTGCAAGCCGCTGATGCGGATCATGCGCTGCGATACCTGACTTCGAGCCAGAGCGAGAGGCGCGACAAGGGAAAGCTGAGCGCGAAATACATCGCGGCGCACAACAGGCCGGGGATGACCCAATCGCGCAGTTCGACGGCCACGATGGTCATGCGCTTGGTCAGCTCGACCACGGTGATCACGCTGACCAGCGATGAATCTTTGAGTAGTGCAACGAAATCGTTGGTCAGCGCGGGCAGAGCGATGCGCAGAGATTGCGGCAAGAGCACGTGCCGCAGCACCTGATAGCGCGACAGACCGAGCGAGCTCGCGGCTTCGGCTTGTCCACGCGGCAAGGCGGCCAGCGCGCCGCGCTGCACTTCGGCCTCGTACGCCGCGTAGTTCAGACCCAAGCCCAAGATCGCCGCCTCGATCGGGCCCAGCCGAACCCAGGACGACAGGCCGTAGTAGAGCACGTACAACTGCAGCAGCACCGGCGTGCCGCGCAGCAACTCGACATACGCGGTCGCCAAGAAGCGCGCGACAGGGCCCCCATGTGAACGAATCACCGCCAAGAGCACGCCCAGCGGCAGCGCCAAAGCAAAGGCGCACACCGAAATCAAAATCGTGAACAGTGCGCCATGCAAGAACAAGCCGAACTGCGCGGCCGATAGGGTCTGCTTGGCCGGCGCGACCGCAATCGGCACGAGCGGCACGGCCGAGGCGACTGGTGGCGCCACGCTGGAGACGGCCTGCGGCACACCGGGCATGGCCGCGGGTAGAGGCGCGAACGCGGCCAGCTGCTCCTGGCGCGCGTCCCACAGCCGCCAATGCTCGAGGATCCCGCGCAAGGTGCCGTTTTCAATCAGCCGTGCAAGCGCGCCGTCCACGCGCGTCGCGAGCTCGACGTCGCTCGGGCGCATTCCGATCACGTACGTGCCGCGCGCCAGGTCCTCCTTCACGCAATAGAGCCCGGGCTGCCCGCAACCGTAGCGATCGGCGATCACATGGTCGAGCAGCACGCCCTCCACGCGCCCGCGAGCAAGATCCATGTATGGCTCTTGTTGCCCCTCGTACAGCACCACGTTCGCATGCTGCGCTTGCAACAGATCTTGCGCCACGGTTTGGTTCAGCGTGCCGATGCGCCGCCCGGACAGCTCGGCCAGCGTGTGCAAGTGGGAACCGGTCCGAAGCGCCAGGGTCTCCCCATAAACGAAATACGGACGGCTGAGCCGAAGCCGAGCACGGCGCGCCGGGGTATCTTCCAAGCCGTTCAAGGCCAGATCGAAATCGCCTCGCTCGAGCGATGGCAGCAAGTTCGACCAATCATTTTGCTGAAATTTCGCGCGCACGCCCAGCTCTTTGGCGAGCGCGTCCGCGATCTCCACCTCGAAGCCGATGATCACACCCGGCTCAGTGGGGCTCTCGTACACATACGGCTCACCGCCCTGCAGATCGGCACCCCAGCGCAGCTCGCCATGCTCGTGTACCGCCGCCCAGTCCGCGCGCGCCAGCGCCGGCGCTAGCGAAAATGCCAGCATTACCAAGCAAAAAACTGCCCAGGCGCGCACGCGAAGCGGAGCTTACCATGCTAACCTCGCGCTCGTGCGCGCCTTCGGTTTCGCTCTGCCAGCGCCTGCGGCGCTTGCCACGTTTGCCTCGCTCCTGCTGTCCGCCTGTCACCCTCCCGCAGTCGGCATGGGCGAAGGCCCGCGTGAATACGTCGCCTCGGACTACGAGGTCGTGCTCAAAACGTGGACCCGCAGCCAACAACTGACCACCGTCAGCGCCATGGACAACGTGCTGACGGTGACGGCCACTTACGAATCCTGGGACTTTCGCTGGGCGTACACCGTGCGCTACGCGGAAGACTATCGGCTCACCGTCGACCAACGGCACGCCTTGCTCGAGCGCTCCCTCGCCGAAACTCGCGACGCGCACGAGTTCTACGTCGCGCTCTACGCCGAAAAGCACAAGTGGAACGACCTGACGGCCAAAGAGCCCGCGTGGATCGTGCGTCTGACCGACGACGAAGGCACCGAGACCGCGCCGTCCGAAATCCAAACCATCCGCAAACCCGGCGCGATCGAGCTCACCTATTTTCCGTACTCCACGCCCTGGCGCAGCGCGTTCCGCATCACCTTCCCCAAAGTCCGCGCCGACGGCCGCCCCACGATCTCCCCCGCCGCCCGCTGGTTCGGCCTACGCTTCGCGGGCGCCCAAGGCAACCAAGAACTCATCTGGGAAATCGAGCCCCCCCACAAACACTTCGCGCTCGCCGCTCATAACCCACCAGGGTGATTGTCGAGAGTGGGCGCCCGCGCTCCAGCAACGCACCTCACAGCCTCCGCTGTTCCCCCTGTCGTTCGACCGGTGCTTGTCGACGCTGGCGAGGACTCGGCAACGGCTCGCAGATTTTTTCAACGCCAAGACGCCAAGACGCCAGAAGAGGGAGACAGAGAATTTTCCCGGGTTCGCGCTGAACGAGGTGTCGCTTCGCGGGTGCTTCGGAGTACGGCAGGCGATGTTCGCGACGCGGTGGCATGTTCGTGCACGAACAGTGCACGAACACGTTTCTTGTCCTGAGCCCCCACCGAGAGCGACCAACGGTGAATGACACGCACGTTCCCAAGGGTGAACGCTGCGAGCCTCAGGTGCAGACCGGGTACATGGGTGACATCTGTGGCCAAGATCGGTGAGCGTCACCGTTGATCTCGTTGCAAACCACTCTGTCGGCGTGACCAAACGTCGTGCTCGCAGTTTCCATGAAATGACCTGCCGCACTGAGCAAACCCCAAATCTCCTCTCCCTCTTCTGGCGTCTTGGCGGTTCAATCTCAAGAGCCGAAGCGCGCGTACGGAGCCGTAATTCAGAGGGCGAAGATTTCGAGTAGCGGAGGCACGCTGAGCAAGAGCTCGTGCGCGATGCTGCGGGGGGCAAACAGCACGAGCGCGCCGCCTTTGCCGGCGCGGGCGTCGGCGGGGGCGGCGCCGTTGGCGAGCACCTGGGTGCCGAACAGGAAATCGCCGGGGCCGAGCTCGCTCTCGACCGCGTCTCCCGCCATGATCTCGAGCCGTCCGGCGGCCATGATGTACATGCCGCCCACCGGTTTGCCTTTGTGGGTCAGGATCTCGCCGGGCAACAGGCGTTTGATCTCGCAGCGATCGGTGACCATCGCGCGCAGTGAATCGTCGAGTCGCTCGCCCATGGGCCCCATGGCGACTCCGGCGAGCGCTTGAAAACGATCCGCCAGGCTCTTCAAATCCTCCACCACCCAGGGGTAATCGCGCACGATGCTCTTGAGCAGCTCGGCATCCCAGACGGCGACTTCGCTTTCGTCTTCGGCGGCGACCAGGCGCAGCGCCACGCCGTCTTCCAAGTTGCCCTCGCTCCAAACGATGTCGCCCTTGGCCGCGCGAGCGCAGGCCAAATCGGCGATCGCAGGCATCACTTTGACCGCGCCGCGCACGACCAAGGCCAGGCCGAAAGAACTGATTTCTTCGTCTTCTCTCAGGCGCTCGATGCGAGCTTCACGAGCCAAGATCGCTTGACCTTCGGGCGGCACGTCCTCCAGGCCACGGACTTCACCGAGCAGCACGTCGGCAACTTGCGGATCCGGCTCAGGCGCGGGCGCGAGCGGCGTGGGCGCGAGCGGTGCCGGATGCGGCGCAAGCGGCGTGGGCGCGGCCGCGCCCAGCATCGAGAGTGGAAAGCGATTCGAGTCGATGTGCGGCTGAGTCGGCAGCTCTTCCGAGTCGTACGCGTGGCGCGCGGGCGACACGGGCGCCGGAACGTCGAGCGCGTCGTCCTCGATCAAGTCTGCTTCGAGCTCTTGGTCGTCGACGAAGTCGGCTTCTTCGGTCAGTTCGACCTCGCTGTCCCTGAGCGCGACTTCAGCGTCCAGCTCGACTTCGCTGTCGCGCAGCTCGACGGCGCTCTCGCGTAGCGATGCAACCTCCAGCTCGGGGGCGTCGTCGTCGTCCTCCAGCACGATGTCTTCGGCGAATTCGCTCTCGTCGACAGGCGCGTACGAAGACTGCACGGGAGGGGGCAGCGTCGAGCGCCGCGGCGGCAGCGGTGAGTGCTGAGTCGATAGCGGCGGCAGCGTCGAGCGTCGCGGCGGCAGCGTCGAGCGCGGAGGAGGAAGCGGCGATTGTGGAGACTGAGGGGGCAACGAGGAGCGCTGAGGCGGAGGCGGCAGCGGCGAGCCGATCGGCGGCAAGGTCGAGCGGGGCACCGCTGGTGGCGGCACCGCAGTGACGCCCGCGCTCTCGTCGGTTGCGTTCAGCAAATCGTCGACGAGCTGATCACCGGGCTCGAAGCGCGGCAGAGGCGCCGGTGGGCGGCGCGAGGGCCGCGCGTGATGCGCGATCAGGGCATCGCTCATGCGTCGCAAGTCGGCGGCGCGCCAAACCTGGCCCAGCTGATCGGCAGTGTCCGCCGCTCGTTTCAACCAAACGATCGCGTCGGCGAGACCCGCACGCGTCCACTGGACCTTCGCCGTTTGCAGCGCCCACGCTACGTCATCGTCGTCGTCCTCGAGCGGCTCCGGAAATGGCGGCTGGGGCTCGGTCATGGGGCGAAGGCGGGGGTCATGGCGCGCTCGGCAACTGTTACGAGAATAGTTGCCGAAGCTTACACATGTTCCGTCGAAGGCGGAAAGGGGCTCCTGTGCGCGATTGTGGCTCGAGCGGCCGCCTGATCCGATCGGCCAAAACCGAGCAAGTAGCCGTCAATGTGCGTGGACCAGTATTTCGCGGTCTTTGGCGCCGTTCGGCGGCCCGACCATGCCGCGCTTTTCCATCATTTCGACGATCTTGGCGGCCCGGTTGTAGCCCACCGTCATCTTGCGCTGGAGCCAAGAGGTCGAGCAGCGCTGAGTTTCTGCGACGATGCGCACCGCTTCGTCGAAGCGAGGATCGACGACTTCGTCGGCTTCGTCGTTTTCGCCTTCTTCGTCGGGGCAAAGCAGAATTGCCTCGTTGTACTCGGGCGAGCCCTGCGCGCGCAGGTGATCGGTGAGCGCGCCCACCTCTTCTTCACTGACGAATGGGCACTGCACGCGCTGCGTGTCGTTCGCCCCATTGAGCTTGACCAGCATGTCACCCCGCCCGAGCAAGAGTTCGGCACCCTGCTCGTCGAGGATGGTGCGACTGTCGACCTTTTGCGCCACGCGGAAGCCGATGCGCGACGGGAAGTTGGCTTTGATCATGCCCGTGATCACGTCCACGCTCGGACGCTGCGTCGCGAGCACCACGTGCATGCCGGCTGCGCGCGCCTTCTGCGCCAGGCGAGCGACCGAGACTTCGACCTCTTTGCCTTGCTGCATCATCAAATCCGCGAACTCGTCGACCACGATCACGATGTAGGGCAGCTTGGCCGGAAGGTTGTGACCGTCGAAGCCCTCCTTCGCCGCAGGCACCATCACCGTTTGACCATTGGCGTCGATCGCCTCGACCATCTTGACCTCGGGCGGAGGGATCTCGCCCGCAGCAATTTTCCCGACCCAGACGTTGTAGGTCGTGATGTTCTTGGTGCCGGCGTTGGCAAACAGCTGATAGCGGCGCTCCATCTCGTCCACGGCCCAGCGCAGCGCGGTCGCGGCTTGCTTCATGTCCGTCACGACCGGCAAGAGCATGTGCGGAATCCCGTCGAAGGGCGCGAGCTCGACGACCTTGGGATCGATCATCAACAAGCGCAGCTCGTCCGGCGTGCGCTTGAACAGCAAGCTCGAGAGCATCACGTTCAAGCCGACGCTCTTACCGGCCCCGGTCGCACCGGCCACGATCACGTGCGGCATGGACGCCAAGTCGGCGTAGAACGGCGCGCCCACGATGTCGCGCCCGAGCACCACGGGCAACGGCGCTTTCTCGGCCAGCTTCTCGAAGCGCGCGTCTTCGATCAATTCTCGCAGATTCACGGCCACGCGCTCGTCGTTCGGCAACTCGAAGCCAATCCGATTCTTGCCCGGGATGGGCGCGATGATGCGCACCTTGCGCGACAAACCCAGGGCCAAATCGTCGGCCAAGCTCGCCACCTTGCTGACCTTCGTGCCCGCCTCGCACGAGACCTCGTACGTGGTCACGGTCGGCCCCGGGTGGATCTCCTCCACCTTGCCGACGACGCCGTAGTCCGCCAGCGTCTTTTCGAGCCGCGTCGCGTGCTCCAAGATCTTGGAGCGGTCGAGCACGTTCAAGTTGATCACCGCCGGCTGTAAGATCTCGTACGAGGGCAACTGAAACGCGCCACCTTTGGGCGTCTTTTTGACGACCACCACGCGTTCCACTTCGAGCGCGGGCTTGGTGTCGATGATGCGCGGCTCCGCGCTTGCGCTGTCCGTTCGAGCTTTCGTGGGCGCGGGCGCTGCAGCCGGGGCAGGACGGCTCGCCACCTGCGGCGGCGCAGTCGAGGCTGAGGGCGCGGGCAGCGGCGGTGACGGCGAACCCGCGAGCGCGCGCTGCAAGGCGTCGTCATCGCTTTCGTCGGCGGCCAGGGCACTCACCGCGGGCACGCTCAACATTTGCGGCAGAGGCTCGTCTTCACCCAAATCCAAACTGAACTTGGCGCTGCCGTTTGCGCTCGCGCTGGCAAGCGCCGAAGCGGAGCGCCCCTCGCGCAACGCTTCGGAGATCGAAAGCGGCGGGGTCCCCGTCTGCACCATGGGCAGCCAGTCGCCGTCGTCGTCACCGAGCGAGAGCAGAATCTGTGCCTCGTCATGGCCTGGGTCGATGCGCGGCAGCGCGGCGGCACGCGCTCGCTCTTCGCTCTCGCCGCGCAGCTTGCGCGCTTCGGACCAAGCGCTGGTCGTGCGCTTGAACAGCGCTTCGAGGCGCGCCGCGAGCTGCCGCAGCAGAGCGAGCGCGCGCTGACAACCGGCGATGAACGAGAAGCTGGCGCGGCCGATCAGGATCAAGCCCACGATCGTCAGCGCGACCAAGAACGAGCCGAGCGTCGAGAACGCCTCCCGCATCAACTCGCCGAACAAGAGCCCCACGTTGCCGGACGCGGGTGCGCTGCCAAACACCAATGCCTCGGGCAAAGCGACTTGCACCAGCGCCGAAAGCACGATCGCGACCACCAGATCGCCGGCGACGCGCAGGCCGAGCGCGTGCGGCCGCTGGCCGCGGAAGAGCGGCGCCCCGCACAGCGCGATCTCCAGCGGCACGAGCCAAGCGACCAGACCAAAGCCCTGAATCAGCACGGCGGCGATGTTTCCGCCCACTGGGCCGACCCAGTTCGCACCGTGCACCGTGGGATCCAACGGATCCACCCGGGCCGTCACCAGCGCCAAAAACAGAAACGCCGCCCCAGCAAACAACAGCAGCGCAGAAGTCTCGTACAATCGGCCGAAAAAGCGCGAACGAGGTTGAGTCTCGGCCGACCCCTCCACGCCCGGGCCATCCGCTGCCGCACGAGTAGTGAACAATCTTGCGCCCATTTGTATACCTATACCTACATTAGGCTACCTCGCAACGCAAGATCTGGGGGCCAGCGCCGGCTAGCCCGAATTGCCGTCCGAACCGACGCCCTGCTGGAACCGGATGCCCCGCGCCGCGCGAGCCGTTACCCACACACTGTGCGCCCGCGGTGCCCGTTTCTCGGTTGAGCCGCCCGCTTGAGTCGGGGTGCGCTGGGGCGGTACTATCACTGTCTTCGGTCTCGGGTGATTTGGGCAAGAGCGCGGCAGTTCGGCTTCGTCGGTCGATCGCCGCCGGAGCGGATCCGCTCCGATAACCTCGCAATGCCCCTGGCTTTTCGGAAGTTTCGGGCAAGAGGACCAAAAGGGAAAACATGGCAGGCAGCACGCGACAGAAGACGCTTCAGGGGGCGACGGTCAGCCGTTTCGCCGCTGCAGTCACAGTGGCAACGGTACTGACCCTGGGTCAGGGTTGCCGCACCAGCGAAGACGACGTTCACCGCTGGGCAAACACCGCGCAGGGGCCGAAAAAGCTGGTCGCCGTGTTGACCCACGACAAGTACCCGATGGAGCTGCGGATCGAGGCAGCTGAGACGCTCGTCAGCATGAAGCCGCGCGGCGGGCGGCGGATCGGAATTCAGGGCACCGACGAGCAACAGGGCTTGGTCGACGCGCTCGCGCAAATGCCACCCGCGCCGCGCAACGCGCTGATCGGCAAGCTGGTGCCGAAGCTGCAAGCGGAGATGGCCAAGCCCGCACCGGTCCAGGTCGCCGGGCAACCCGCCAAGCCGGACACCTCGGTGCCGTACAAGGACGCGGCGTTCGCGATTTTGACCAGCGACAACGGCGCGCTCGTGCCGGACGACGCGCTGAAGAAGAGTATTCGCGCCTCACTCGCGCAGTGGTGTTCGACCAGCTTCGCCGAACGTCTCGACGATTCGTCGCAGTTGTACGGCGTCGAGCAAGTGCTGCGGGAGCTGAAGGCCGAGGGCGTCCGCGGCCTGCCCGATCTGATGTCGCCCGGCGCGCCCAAGCTGGATCGAATGTCGGATCTGATCGCCGAACTGGGCGATGCCGAGACCAAGCAGCGCGCGGGTCAGCGCCTGGTCGAAGTCGCCAAGAACGTGAACTCGGATGCTTGGGTCGCGCAAAAGCGCCCCGCGGTGGAGCTCGCCAACAAGCAGTCGAAGTTGGTCGTGAAGGAGGAGCAGCTGAAGGTTCAGCTGGCGCAATATCAAGACGAGGAGCTCTTGCGGGTCTTCGGTTCGATGAAGAAGATGGGAGGCAAGCCGATCGTCGAATACTTGCTCGCCTTCGTGCAGGACAAGAACGCCATCGAGAAGCGCCGCACCGCGGCAATGGCGGCCCTGCAAGGAAACTTGGATCGGAACAACGCGGCGCAGGCTCAGGTGGCGCTCGCCATCGCTGGAGACGCCGCCACCCCGGACAGCCTGCGTGACCTGAGTTTGCAGCGGGTGGGTGAATTCCCGCGCTCCATGGTGGTCGACAAGCTGTTCGAGCTGTTCAAGAACGAAAACTGGAAGGTGCGCTGGGTAGCGGCGAGCCTGGTGCTCAAGATGAGTGATTCCAGTCAGGTGCCAGAATTCATGAGCAAGCTGAGTCAGGCGGAAGGCCTAGCCATCACCGAGCCACTCAGCTATGGCGGGATCTTGGCGGACATCAAGGGCACGCCCACTCCGGCTGAGCTTGCCGCGAAGTATTCGACGAGCGGCAACTCGGTGCCCGCTCGCCTGACCGCGCTGAGCTATTACTATTCCGCAGGCACGCCAGCAGATCTACCGAAGGTGGCCGCGTTCGAGAGAGACAACACCGCCACTCCCAAGTGCAAAGCGGACGCCAAAGAATGCGAATGGAAATGCACTGTGCAGGGCGCAAATGGTGCCGATGAAACCAAAGAAATCAAAACCATTGGTGAATTCGTGGAGTTTTGCGTGAAGCCGGCGATGCAAAAACGAGCCAAAGGGGCAGCAAAGTAGCGTGCTATGCCGCTGACGAGTGATGCCGAGAGCCCACCTCCCACGACTCGTAGCGAACCCACGCTGACGCAGGATTCATCGCAATGACTTCGGATCCCAACAAGAAGACGACGCGGTCCTTTCAATGCCGTGAGGCGCTCTGGCAGAAGTTCGAACAGATGGCACGCGAGCTCGAGTGCTCGGTCGACTATCTGATCAATGACTCGATGAAGCAGTACGCTCGGCAGCGCGGCTACGGTGCCACGGGGCCCGGCGGACAATCGATCCCGCCGCCGCTCGTCGGCAGCGCATCCCCGCCTTCGTCCAGGCCCGGCGCACCGACGCCTCCTCCGCCGCCCCCGCTGGTGGTGCCTCCCCCGCCCCCGGTCACCAGCGTGGCGCCGCCGCTGCCGCCGCCCGTCGGTGGCAGCCGCGCGGCACCTCCACCCGCACCGCCGCTGCCACCCGGCGCAGCCGGCGGCGTCCGCCCACCCAAGCGTACCGGTCCGAACCCCGTGCCGCCGCCGCCGCCCTTGAACGCGACGATGCAGCGCAAAGCGCCGCCGCCGCTGGCCCCTTCGCGCAGCATTCCGCCGCCGCCCGGCGGCGCCAAGCCCGTTCCCCCGCCGCCTCTGCCGCACAGCTCGGCGCCCGCCCCGCACTCGGGCGCGCTCACCATCACCTATCAGGGTGAAGTGTTTCAGGTGACCAAGGATCGCTTCATCATTGGTCGCGGCAAGCAAACCAGCGATCTCACGATCAAGGATCCGAACGTATCGCGCCAGCACGCGATGATCGAGTTCTTGACCGGGCAGTATTACATCGTGGATATGGGCTCGACGAACGGCGTCGAGTACAACGGGCAGCGTGTGCAACGCAAAGTGATCAGCGACGGCGACACGTTCAAAGTGTGCGACCACGAGCTGCGCTTTTCGTTTCAGTGACTGGCGCGGGCTGTCGCCGCAGCGTGCTTGCGCTGTGCTCGGCGCTCTCGCTGTGCTGCGCCGTTCGGTCGCTGTCGGCCGAGCCACGGGCATTTCGTTTGCCCGGCGAGATGCCACTGCCGGAGTGGGCCAAGAGCGCGCAGGTCACGCGCGTCGACGAGCCGATCTACCGGGGGCCGAGCAGCGCGGAGCCACGGCGCGGAGCCGCGGCCCGCGGCGCGCGCTTGCCGGTGTTCGGCAGCAAGCACGGGCCAGGCTGCGCCACTCGCTTCTTGCTCGTGGGTGCGCTGGCCTGGTTGTGCCAAGACGGCGCCGAGCTGTCCGCTGCGCCGCCCGACAGCGACGCGGAGGGCAGCCTGGCGAAGAGCCACGACGGCCTGCCCTATCGCTATCACTTCGTCGGCCCGGATGGGTCGCTCGGCTACCGTGAGCTGCAAACCGCCGAGGACGGCGTCCCCGATGCACAGCTGCTGAAGGGCTTCGGCGTCGCGCTGATTCGCGTGGACAAGAACCGACAGGGGAACCAGTTCGGGCTCACCACCGAAGATCTGTGGCTGCCGATGCGTGATCTCAGCCCGGTTACCCCGATCGCGTTTCACGGGCGTGAGCTCGATGGCACGTTGGCCGTCGCTTGGGTCACGAGCCAGAGCGCCTTCGCCTCGGTTGCACCGGGTAAGGCCAAGGACCCGAAGCTCAAGTTGAGCCGCTTCCAGACTCTGGACGTGCTCGAACAACGGGAGCTCGCGGGGCACCGCTGGTTTCGCTATGCCACCGACGCCTGGCTCAGCGATCGCGATGCGCGCGCGCCCACGACGGCCGCACTACCGAGCGAGCTGCGCCCGGGCGAACGCTGGATCGACGTCGACATCGCGAGCCAAGTACTGACGGCCTACGTCGGCGAGCGGGCGGTGTTCGCGACGCTGGTCTCCACTGGGCGCGGCAGCGACGGTTCGCCGCTTGCTACGCCGCGCGGGACCCACAGGCTGTGGGTGAAGTTGCGTGGCAGCGACATGGACAACCTGGACGACGAGTCCGCGGCCGAAAATTACGCGATTCAGGCCGTGCCCTGGGTGATGTATTTCGATCACGGCTACGGCCTGCACGGCACGTTCTGGCATCGCGCGTTCGGCAGCAAACACAGCCACGGCTGCGTGAACCTCACGCCCCTGGACGCCGAGCGCCTGTTCGCTTGGACGAGCCCGAAGCTGCCCCCGGGATGGAGCGCCGCCCTGCCGACGAGCTACGAGCCGGGAACGTTGATCCGCGTGCGCTGAGCAGCGCGCACGCCACGACGACATCGAGTAAGAAAGGGAGAACCGCGGGCCGAGCCCTGGCAACGCGCCAAACGCGTGCCACAAGCAAGCTCAGCCCGCGCTCGAAGCGCGCGAGACTGCTTCAGACGATCTTGGACTGGAGCAAGAAGGCGATCGCGAATGCGAAGAGCACCAGCGACTCCATCAGCGCCAGACCGAGAATCATCGGCGTCTGGATGCGGGGGGCAGCGCCCGGATTGCGGCTGATGCCTTCGAGAGCAGCCGCGGCAGCGCGACCCTGACCGAGCGTGCCACCGAGCACCGCGAGACCGATCGCGATACCAGCGCCGATCGCGGCCGCAGCTTGTGCACCGCCGCCGACGCCGCCGCCGGCCTCCTGCGCGAAAGCACTGGAAGAGATCAGGGTGGACATCGCTACGGTGGCCAGCGCCACATTCTTCTTGGACATAATCATCGACTCCTTAGTTTTCCCAGCAGCGAAGGACGGGGCCCTCGCAGAAAGTGTGTCTCGCGGTCAGGGCCCGCTTTAGTGCGCCTCGTGCTCGGTCGCCAGCCCAATGTAGATGCAAGTGAGCAACGTGAAGACCAGGGTCTGAATCAAGACGATCAGAACACCGAGGAGCATGATCGGCACCGGCACGAGCACGGCCACCAAGCTCAGGAAGATTCCGAGAATGAGGTGGTCGACGGCCATGTTCAGCATCAAGCGAACGGCCAGCGTGATCGGGCGCACGAACAGCGAAATGACTTCGATCGGAAAGATCAGCCACCACAGATACCAAGCCGGGCCGGCCAGGTGGGCGATGTAGCCCCAACCATTCGTGGCCAGGCCATAAGCGTTGAAACAAACGAAGACCACGAGCGCCGAACCGAGCGTGATGCTCAGGTTGCTGGTCGCGACGGGGAAGCCCGGGATCAACGCCATGATGTTCGAAAAGAACACGAACATGGCCGAAGCGCCGATCAACGGGAAATACTTCTTGGCGCGCTCGGCATCCATGACGCTCTTGGCGAGGTCGTAGAAGTAGCTGAGGAAGCCCTCCATGAAGGTCCGCAGCGTGAGCTGCTCTTCGGGCACGACGGCGGCGTCAGCGTCGGCCAACTGCGACTTCACGCGGCCGGCGATCGCGAGCACCAAGAACGCCACGAGCAGCGAGGCCGCGATCCCCTCGAAGGTACGCCAGCTGGGTGCATCGTGTCGGATGACCGACTCGCCGAACGCATGCGCGTTCTTCTCGAGGGTCTCGTGCATGTACGCGAGGAGGAGCGTTAACCAAGACGTATGCTCGGGCATTTCTAACCTTTTCCGGACGGCGCGGCTGCCGATTTGAGCTGCGAGATGACGATACCTACGGGCATTGCCGCGTAGCCGATGCACAGAGGCAGTAGCTTCGCGTAGCCGCCGCGAACCAAGAACAAGACTCCCAAGAACATCGCCGCGAACTTGAGCATCGCCAGCGAAATCCAGGGAGAGCGCGCGCCAACAGGCTGCAAGAAGCCGCGCACGGTGCGCGAAATCGCCCACAGGTTGGCGACCGCGAGCAGCACGCCGATGGCGACGCTCAGACGGCTACCGGGGCCGAGCAGGGTGGGCGCAGCGAGAGCGAGCAAGGCGCCAACGATCGCCACCGACCAAATCGCACTCGCGATCGAGTTTGGTTCAGTGCTTTCCGTCGCCGTGTTCATTGAACTTCTTCCGCGCTTCTCGATCTGCTTCTTCTTGAGCTTCTGCCTCGCGGTTCGCGCTCTTCAGCGCTCGCCAGACGAAGCGGGCTCCAGCAGCGAACCCGTATGCCAACCCGACCAGGGTGAAGATGCCGTGCGTGCCGAACTTTTTGTCTGCCCACTGCCCGAGCCAAAGACCGAGCAAAACGCTCGCCGAAAACTCGAGGCCGACAGTTCCGTATCGACCGACACCTTTCCAGTCTTGCTGCACAAATGCTCTCTCTCAGCGAGAGCGGCGGTCGCTTAGCATGGCGTTCGGTTGGGGGTCAATCTGCCGGGTAAAGTGCGTGCTATCGTGGGCGAATGCGTCGCGCGAGCTATGCGCTCACTAGCGCTCTTCTGGTTTCCGGACACCTCGCTGCCCAGCCGGCTCCGCCGGCGCCGCCGAGCCCGGCTCCCGCCGCTCCTGCACCGGCACCGCCGCCTGCGCCGCCCCCCGCACCCGCA
>DASSMT010000477.1:0-10416 GCA_035688655.1 Polyangiaceae bacterium
GACCGATTCCGGAGGCACCGAAGCTCCGACGGTGGTGCGGTTGCACTAACGGGGGTGCTCGGCGTCGCTGCCTGCTGCGAGTGGTTCCCAATGCGGTCGAAACATGATCGCAATCCGCTGCTGAGCAAAAGCCGTGGCACACTTCGGAATCGCGTGCTGCCAAGTTCTTTGGCAGGTCCCGCCCATGACCAGCAGATCCCCGCGTCCCAAATTGAAGGCGAGCGATCGCCCTCCGCCCGTCGGACGCAGCAAAAACCGCCGGGGCGCCCCGAGCGAAACCGTCGCGACCAGCGCACGGGGCAATGTCCGCGCGATGCGATCGCCATGAAAGGCCACGCTGTCTCGACCATCGCGGTAGTACCCGAGGCTGATATTCGTGAACCGTTCGCCATAGCGCGCCGACAACGCGCGCTGCATCGCCGAGACGACCGGTGGCAACGGGCCGTCCTCGCCCAGGATCGCGTACAGCCGGGGGACGACCACGATTTTGTCGTACATCACGCGTCGTTCAGCGCGAAATTGGGTCGTCTGGCACAACGAGTCGAACAACCGCTGGTGTCCGCGAAGCCAATTCGGCACGAGCTCGAGCCACGCCTCGGAAGCGAGCTCGATCCGCGAAAGGCCGCCGAAGGTCGGGTCGAAGTCGGGCTCTCCGCGGCCAAATAGCTCGAGCTGCGCGCTCACCCGGCAGAGCGTAGCGCGCGCTCACGGCTCTGCCAGTGCTCGAGAGCGGGCTCGCGCGGACGGCGCTTGCCTCACGAGCGTGCCGGCGCGTCCCCTGCTTTGGCTTGCCCCGACCTTGAGTCAACCGAGCCATCGAATCATCACGATGGCAGCCAGAGGGCGCAGTTAGGGGCCGAGCGCAGTAACCGGACGAAGTGCGTCGCCATCACTCGGCGACCCGCTGCCGAGCCCACCGTCGTTGCCTCCCCAGCAGCGCACGCTCCCAGTCTTCGAGAGTGCGCAAGCGTGAGTGTAGCCGACTGAAACAGCGACGGCGTCCGTAATCCCTGACACGTCGACTGGGACCTTACTACTGCTGCGCGTGTCGTTGCCGAGCTGGCCCCGCCGCCCGTCACCCCAACATTGGACTGTGTGGTCGGTGAGCAAGGCGCACGTGGTTGATGCTCCCGCAGAGACCGCAAGCGCCGGAGCGCGTAGCCCTTGCACGGTGACGGGTCCCCCGCCGGCATAGTCCCATCCCCAACACTGAAGCGTGCTGCCGTCGCGCGAAACGGCGCAGGTGTCCGAGCGGCCCACCGCGAGCCCACTGGCACTCGCGGAGACACCCGGAACCGGGATCGGAGACGCCGCGTCGATCGAGGAGCTGAAGTCGGTGCCGCCTTTGTACTTTCCCCAACACCACAGGGAACCATCCGCCTCAGCGGCACAACTGAAATCCGACCCCTGCCCGGCGACGGCGGTTGCGCTGGAGATATCCCGAACCTGGAATGGGTCGGCGCCGCCCGGGTCCGTCATCCCAGTCCCGAGTTGACCATTGCCATTGGCGCCCCAACACCAGACAGTGCCCGTGCTAGTGAGCGCGCAAGCGTGCGCGTTGCCGCAGGCGATGGCCACCGCTTGCCCCACCCCGTAAACCGTTACCGGCAGGGAACTGCCGAGACCGGTCCCACCGAACGTGTCGCCCCAACAAACCACTGCGCCGCTTCGGAGCACGGCACAGGCGAAAGCAGAGGAGATCGCACCGCTTCCGCCCTGATTCCAAGTACCTCCGGCGCTGACTGCCACCGCCGTATTGATCTTGCTCACTCGTACGGGCACCCACGAGCTCGTCTTGGTGCCATTGCCCAGCTGACCATGATCGTTCGAGCCCCAGCACCACACGCTTCCGTCACTCCTCGTGGCGCAGGACATGTCGGTACCAGCGCTGATCGCGGTCGCGGGTCCGGGGATAGCAGGAGCTCCTGCTGTTGCCATGCCGCCGCTGGCCGTTGCCGTGCCGCCGCCGCTCCCCCCGGCTCCGCCAGAGGTCGATCCCGCGTCCGCTCGAGGGCTCCGTCCAGCGCTTGGCATGGGCACTCCGTCCAGCGCGGGCGCGCCGCCGGCGGACGAAACGCTGTTGTCGCTCGCCCAAGAAGCGTCGAGAGCCGTACGTCCTCCACAAGCCGATAACACTAAGAATCCGCACACACGCCATGACCCCAACCTGGGCATGATTGGACAGTATCGCCGCGCACGACACAACCGCAAGTTGCTCGGATTGCGCTCTTCTCAGCGCTCGACGACAGCGCTGCACTCGACGGTGAGGGTCGAATTAATGACTACGATTGGCGAGCAGAACACCGAGCAACATGATCCGGCAACGACGAGGCCGCGGTCTGCGCGCCCTAGAAAGCGCCGTTTCTTGGACTTTGTTCCTGCGCTCCACTAAGCCTCGAGCGTGACGGAACGCCCCAGAAATCAGTCGCGTGCCGCGCCGCGAGCGGCACGGCTCGTCTGGCTCGGAGTGCTGCTTTTCGCGTCGGGCGCAGCCGCCGGCAACCCGCCTGCGCGCGAATCTTCGGCGCAGCTTCGTAGCCGCGCCACGCGGCTCTTTCGTGGCAGGCAGTTCGCTGCGGCGTGCCCATTGTTCGAAGCGGCGCTTCGCGTTTCGCCCGGGGAGCCGGAGTTGCTGACCGATCTGGCTCTGTGCCAGCATCGCCTGGGTCAGGACGCGCTCGCGCGGCAGACCAACCTGGAGGCGGTCGCGCGCGCGTCCGAGCCGGCCACGCGCCTCTCGGACCCGCGTTTCGCTCGCGTCCGTCGCCACGCTTACTTCAACATGTCCGAGCTCGAAGCCATGCCCGCGCCCGATGAGCCGAACGCGCAACCAGCGATCGAGCGCGAGGTCCAGTGCTGGTCGCTTCCCGCTGAGCCCGGTTGCGGCCAGACGTTGCACGCGTGCGCCGCGTCTCGAGTCGTCGGCAGTCGCAGCTATAGCGCGAGCGCGACGGTCTTGCGCGTTGCCCGAAGCGCGGAAGCCGCTCATTTCGAGCCCTGGGAAATCGACATCGGACCGGATTTTTCGAGGCTCGGCGCGCCCGCGGGGGAGCTACCAGTGGAACTCGGGCCGGAAAGCTGGCTCGATTTCGAAGATGGCTTCAGTGAAGAGGAACTCACCGCCTCGTGCGAATGGCAGTGCGAGGACTCGCCTGCGGTGGCTGAAGAAGTGAGCAAGTGTCAGTCGAATCCGAAGCTGTCCTCTGCAGCGCGTGACCGTTGCTCAGAAACCGTGTGCGCTCGCGCCGAACGCGCGCCCTGGGCCGCTGTCGCGGCCGAGCAGCACGATAGCGACGCCTGTTACCAATACGCGAAGACGGTCGACGGTGAATACGGCTGTTCCGTGCTGTACGCCAACGCCTGCACGGGGCTCGTCGGTTTGCTCTGCTCCGGCCGAGCTGGCGGCGAGCGCAAAACACTGACTCGCGTCGAAGAATATCGCTTCGAAAGCGCGCCGGCCGCCTCGGCTTCTCTTTAGGCGTTGGGCACGTCGACTGCGGGGTATTCTTCTACGTACTCCTCGCCGAGGCAGCCGTAGTAGCTGACCGTTCGCGCCGCAAAGTCGACCTCATAGCGTACCACCCCGGCTTGCCAGGATGCCTCGAGGAACTCTGGGAACGTCGTTTCGCCCGCCTGGTTTTCTCGCAGTGCCCGGATGAGGCCCTCGCGATCGAACGCAGGCACGCCCGCAGTGCCGGTCATGAGCGGCTTGCCCTGCATGACTACCTGGCCGTGCTGGGTGAGGTACAAGGCTTGGCACGCCGGCAGGAACCAGAAATTCCGTGTCACCCCGGCACGCCGCAGGGTCTCCGCTAGGTATGGGAAGCCGCCGACCTTGGGTCGAATGGCGATAGCACGCGCTTGCGCGGCTTCGAGATTGTCGACCGCGTTGCTCATCTTGAACTCCTTCGGTAGCGTTGAGATCGAGTGCGACGGCCTTAGTCCACCGGCACATCGCCGAGCTGGTGAACCTGATCACTGCGAGACACCGAGCTCAGGGCGCCGTTCCTCGCACGGGGTCAGCGCGACCTTCTTCGGGACCAAGAGAAAGACGTGCTCCTCGACGTTTGGGGAAGCACCGCTGAACGAGCCCCGGCCTGCGATCTGACCGAAGTCGTTGATGGCGTAGGCCGCCTCCAAGGACCACCCGCTGGGGTTCACGAGCTTCGTGTTGAGATCGATCATCGTCGTGCCGTCGTAGATGAACGCGTGCGACGTGAGACCCGCGCTCGGAGACGCAGCGCCGACGATCCAGCCGTGACCATTGATCGCGTAGGCGGCGCTCGTCGATGATCCCGGATCGAGGATGGTGGGCGCATTCACGAAGTCGGCCGAGACGGCCGCGTGAACCGTGTCGTTGCCCGCGACACGGTTTGCGCTGTTGAGCGCGACGGGGACGAACGGGGGAGGACCGGGAATGGACTGGCCGGGCACGGCCCGGATCGTCGTCCAGGGATTTTGCAAATCACGCCAAAACAGGCCCGTGCTGCTGCCACCATTCAGAAGCAGGCCAACCACCGAGCCTTTGTCGTTGATGGCGAACGCCAGCGGGTGAGGTCGCGCTGGCACCTGCTTGGGATCCGGAAGCGGAATCGCCTGACCGTGATCGTACCTGACGCCGAAAGGAGCGAGCGCCGGGTTCGCGGACATGTCCTGATTGAATCTCACGTTCGGCGGCGCCTGAATGCCGATGATGGTGACACCCTGGGGGTTTGAGTTGATGCCCAACGCCTCTTGTTGGTCAGGTCCGCCGAGGTCCTGCATCTGGCCCCCGGACCAGCTGAAAGCACGCCACCGCCTGTTCTTGTCGAGTGATTTTCCGACGACCACGCCGCCATCGTTGATCGCCTTGGCGATAGTCTGGTGCCCGCCGAGATCCCCGAGAGCGACGGACGTTCCGTTCTTGTACAGGAATGCGCGCGACCTGGAGCTCCAGGCCACCGCGCCTTGCTGGTTGATATGAACCGGTTCATAGCCCTCGTCGGACGTATCCACGGCTCCAATGTCGTAGACGCAATACCGCGCTTGGGCGGGTGGGATCGGGGCCGTGGACACGGGCGCGGGGTTGGCGGTCGCGTCGACCGGAGGGGCGACAACGCCGCCGGGCTCGCCTTTGGCGGGACCGGGTGCGGGACCGGCCGAATTGACACATCCTACGGGCCCGAACGCAACCAAGCCGATCACCAAACCAATGCGCGCACTCTTCATCTGTAGCTCCAACTCCTTGCATCTAGTGCTTCGGAAACACGAAGTAAGAAGACTATGATGCGCAATAAGCGGAGCGTACCACACGCTTTTGGAGCATTTCCACAATGCTCGAAGATAGAGATGGAGCCGGCAATGGCGCTCTGGGTCGTGATCGGCCTCACATGATCTGATACTCGATGCCAATGGTTGCGCCGCCGCGATTTACCCGCAAATCGAGCTTCGAGGCGAAGCGCAGGCGTGCGTACGCCTGCAGCGCCATTTCCGGGTTTGCCACGTTGTAGCCATTGATCGAATCGAGTCGGTCGCCGCTCCGAAGCCCGAGCATGCCGAGCACGCTGTCCGGGCGAATGCCCCACAAGCGAATGCCGACGGCATTGCCGTCTTGGCGCTCTGGCACGATACGCACGCCTCTCATGAGCAGGCTCTGATCTTCCAAGAGCCGATCCACGAGTTTTCGATCGATCTGAAACTCATTATCGCTCAACTTGTGAATCTGCTGGGCGATGTCTGGCGGTACCTGGCTCGAAGCGGGTTTCGACGTGGGCTCGGCTGCCGGGGCTGACGGCGGCGCGCCGCGAAACAGCAGCACTTGGCAGACTTCCTCGCCCTGGGTGAGCCATACGGCGGGCGAATTCTCGCGCGGATTGTAGGCGATGAACGTCACTTGCTTGTCCCCGATGGCGTCGCCGATGCGACGCATGCGCGGGGAGGGCTCGCCATTGGCTTGGAGCGAGGCGAGCGACCATGAGTGATCGGTCGACTCGCTGATGATGGATGCGGCGATGTCTGCGCAGACCGGTGCGGCCAACGGATCTTCGACTCCGTGTGGCTGCCTCGCCCAACCGCCGCTCGACTGGGTGCTGGGCACGAGTGGCCCCGTCACCGAGTCGAAGGGATTTCTAGCAAGGATCGCGGTCGCGAGCGTTGGTTCGCGTGGGCTCGACGCGATGCGCGCGCGAGGAGCAGCGGCCCGGGCCGCAGGAAGTCCACGATCGAGCAGCGACGCTGCGATCAACCGCGTCACGGCGCTCGCTTGGAAATATGCGTTCAACGCCAGCAATGCGAGTATCAGTCCCGAGAACGATTTTTTGACCACCCAATCGACAATCATCCGAGCAGCTCCGGTTGAAACTGCCGCAGCGAATAGCGAGAGCTGTGCCAATCGCTGTCGAAGCCACAAAGCCTGCAGGAACGTCGGCATGAGGGCCACAATGGCAGGCCACGCGGCGGCTCGACTCCAGGCGTCGACAACTTGTCAGTCTCGATGCGCTGTAGAAGCGGTTGCGTCGATCGCTTCGGACTCCGTGCACTCAGTAGTAGCTCGCGCTCGGTTTCATTCGTCGAGAACTGCTCTGAAATCGAACGGGGCGCTGACGGACTTGGGTGCACTGTCGAAGGTCGAGTTGCTGTCTCTGCTCCAGATCAGCAGCCACGCGGCGCTCGAGCGGCTCACGGGACTAGAGGGCATCCGCGGTGCCGATCTTCTTCGATTCGTCGACAATCCGAGACCGCCCACCTGCGAGATCGAACGGCTGAGTGCTTTGACTGGCGACGCGGACACCGAGCACGTGATAAATTCCGGCAACGACGATGCCGCTGTCTGCGCGCCCTAGGCTCTTGGTCGGTCCGCGCATGGAAAACCGCCGCGTCATCGAGTGGCTCCTAGACGGAGATCCTGCAATCGTCTTTCAGGTGCATCGCGATCTGCTGGATGCGTCCGCAGCGCGCTGCCGAGCGCTCCAGGCGCGCATCGCCAAGGAAGGTTGGGGCGCCCATCTCCTCGCGCAGCGCGGACGAGATGGCCGCTGGGCCCACGGGCTGTACGATCCGAAATGGACGTCGACGACTTACACCTTGTTGGAGCTGCGGCGGTTGGGGCTCGCGCAAGACAATCGGTTGGCGACCGCGAGCGCAAACCTGCTGGTGTCCGAACGCGTGTGGATGCGCGGCCGTCGCGAGGACTACTTCGAGGCGTGCATCGCCGGCTTTGGGTTGGGGCTCGCGAGCTGGTTCGGCAGCGAAACCAAGGCGCGGGACGCGCTGTTAGCCGATGTGCTCGAGGCACAGATGCCCGATGGCGGCTGGAACTGCCGGCGCCCGCGCGGCGCGACCCACAGCTCTTTCCACACGACAATCAATGTCCTCGAAGGTTTGCACGACCACGGGCAGGCGACGCACGCACGGCGGCGCGAGGTGAACCTCGCGCAAGAGCGCGCCCGCGAGTTCTTCTGTGCGCATCACCTGTATCGCTCGCATCGCACGGGCAAGGTAGTCGACAGCAAGATGACGCGCATCGCGTTTCCGCCGCGCTGGCGCCACGATGTGCTGCGTACGCTCGACTATTATCGAGCGGCCGGCGCCGCGCGCGACGAGCGGCTCGAAGATCCGATCGCCGTGCTGCGCAAGGCACGGGAAAGGGATGGCCGCTGGCTACAGCAAGCCCCCATGGCGGGCCAGACTTGGCACACCATGGAGCGCGTCGGTCAGGCGAGCCGATGGAATACGCTGCGCGCGCTGCGCGTCCTGCGCTGGTGGAACGGCGGCAACGCCGACCCCGCTACCTGGCGCTGAATACATTGTGCACCCATTGCGCGAATTTGAGCGTCCGTCCCGCGAAAGGAGACGCCAATGCTGATGGTCGGCGTTGCTCGCGCGTATTTCGTCGGCAAGCGCGCGAGTCCAACTCTCCGGCAAATGGCTGGCGCGAGTGCGGGCGATAGACCCGGGGCGCGCGCCGTGAGCGCTCATTCTGCGGATACGGTCATTGTGCAGGCACGGTAGGATCAGCCCGTGGGATAAGCGCAGCCGACCTGCGCGCTGCACCCAGCGAACTGCGCGGGCGCAGCGCGCGTCCGGTTCCGCGACGCGGCGCGCTCGGGCACACTGGCGACATGCGTGCACTGATCGGGCAAAGGTGCAGGGCTCTGACGATCGCGTGCTCGGTGTCGCTTGCGATGGCGGCCTGTGTCGGCGGATCGTCTGGGTCGAGCAATGGCAGCGCCAGCGCGCACGGCGGAGCCTCGAGCGGGAGCGCACGAACGGCCGGCGACAGCGCGGGGCCCGGCAGCCTCTCGACCGCGTCGGCCAGCGTGGCGCGGCGATTGTCGCGTACCGAGCTTGCGAATTTGGCGCGCGATGCGCTGGGAGACGACGGCTCCGCGACCGCTAAGTTCCTGAGCGAAGATCAGTATCGGCCGTTCGACAACGACTACACGGTGCAGAGCGCCTCGAGCGCGCTGATCGAGTCGCTGGAAGCGACTGCCAACGATATCGCGGCGCGCGCCATACTGCCGGCAAATCGCAGTAGGATCGTGCCGTGCACGCCGATCGAGCCCGGCGACACCGCCTGCCTGCGGAGCACGATCGAGCGCGTTGGGCGACGCTTGTATCGCAGACCTCTGAGCGAAGAGCAGGTACAGGCGTATTTGACCCTGCAGAGCTACGCCACGGAGGATAACCCTGGGGTGCCGCACGATTTCTACACCGCGGTGAACCTGGTGCTGCGCAGCATGTTGCAAGATCCCGAGGTGCTGTATCGCATTGAAATCGGCACGCCGACGGACGAGCCCGGAATCTTCGCGCTCGACGACTTCGAGATCGCTTCGCGGCTCTCGTTCTTGCTCTGGGGCAGCGGCCCTGACGACCCGCTGCTCGATGAAGCTGGAGCAGGCAAGCTGACCGAAGCCGGCTCGCGCGCACAGGCTGCCGCGCGCCTGCTGAGCGACCCGCGCGCCCGTTCCCAGCTCGAGCGTTTTCACGCGATGTGGCTGGGTTATCGAGCGATCCCGGCCAGCGCCGAGCTGGCAGCCGCGTTCAGCCTGGAGACCAACAAGCTGATCGAAAAGATCGTGTTCGATCAGCCGTCGAGCTACCTCGATCTGTTCACGTCACCGCAAACGTACGTGAGTGGTCCGCTGCCAGATCAATACGGCGTCGCTGCACCTGCGGGTGGTCAGGGCTGGGTGTCTTACGCCGACGGCAAACGTGCCGGAATTCTTTCGCACGGCAGCGTGCTCGCGGCCTTCAGCAAATTTTCGGACACGAGCCCCACGCAGCGCGGCATCTTCGTGCAGACGCGGCTCTTGTGCAACAAGGTCGGGGCGCCACCCGCCAACGTCAACGTCGATCAGCCGCCAGGCGACGGCGACAAGGTCTGCAAGATCGACCGCTATGATGAACACCGCAAGCTCACGAGCTGCAAAGGCTGCCACGCGCAGCTCGATCCGATCGGCTACGGGCTCGAGAACTACGACATTGGAGGGCGTTACCGCACTCATGACGACGCACATGAAGACTGCATTTTGCCGGACAAGGGCGAGCTTCCGGGCGTGGGCGAGTTCAGCGGCCCGGGGCAGCTGGCGCAGCTCTTGGTGAGTAACGGCGAGCTCGAGTCGTGCTTCGTGCAGCACTTCATGAGCTTCGCGGTGGGGCGCGAGCTCCGCCCAGAAGAAGCTGCCGCCAAACAAGCGCTCTTGGCCAGCTTCAAAGACAGCGGCTACGACCTGCAACGGCTGCTCTCGCGCTACGTTGGCGACCAGCGTTTCGCGCTTCGACAAGAGGAGGCGGCACCATGAAGAGACTGATCCTGTCCAGGCGCACCGTGCTGCGCGGGCTCGGCGGTGTGGCCGTCGGCTTGCCGGTGCTCGAGTGTATGCTCGACGGCAACGGCGATGCCTACGCGCAAGAGGGCCAGCTGCCGAAGCGCTACGCGATCGTATTCGCGGGTCAAACCATCGGCGGCGATGGTTGGGAAGAAAACAAGTCGCAGATCGCGGGGACGGGCAAGACCGAGGGCGGGCACTTCATCGCCGACACGACCGCAGGCGCGGGCTATGCGGCGACGACGCCACTCAAACCGCTGGAGAAGCTCGGGCTGATGGGCGATTTCAGCATGGTCTCCAACTTGAAGATCCCGTGGAATCCGAATTCGGTCGAGGGCGCGGACGTGCCAGCGAGCGGCGCGTTTCGCGACTTTCACGGCGGCGGTGCCAGCCCGCTGCTGTGTGGCACGCGCTCGCAGAGCGCGAGCTTCCGCGCCGCCAGCATCACGAGCGATCAGATCGTCGCAGGCCTGAACAAGACCACGCGCAGCTCACTGGTGCTCCGCGCACAGCCGAACTGGTACCTCTCGGGTTCGGAGTTCGCCGGGCGCCAATACATCTCCTACGGTGCAGGCGCCAAGCCGATCGAAGCGCAAATCAACCCGAG
>DASSMT010000324.1:0-71078 GCA_035688655.1 Polyangiaceae bacterium
CGAGGGCAGCGGGCAGGAGCGGCACGGCGGCTCGATCGTGAAGGCCGGCGAGTTCATCCTCGGCCACAAGAATGAGTACGGGCAGCTGCCCTTCGTACCCAACGTGGCGCCGGCGCTCGACGTCGCCGGCGATCTGGCGGATTGCGAGCCGGATCGGACGCGCAAGGCGCTCGGCCGCAACGGTTCGTTCCTGGTCGTGCGCGAGCTCGATCAGCGCGTGCACGGCTTTTGGAACTACATGCGACAAGCGGCAGAGCGGCTGAACCCGGGCAGCACCGCCGCGGACGGCGCTGTGCGGCTCGCCACGAAGTGCGTCGGGCGCTGGCCGAGCGGCGCACCGCTGGTCAAAGCCCCCGACGCCGACGATCGCCGGCTGGCACAAGATGACGACTTCGGATACTTCTGGCGGGACCGCGACGGCCAGCGCTGCCCGATCGGCGCGCACATCCGGCGCGCCAACCCGCGCGATTCGCTCGAGCCGGATCCCATCCATTCGAAGCAAGCGGTCGACCGCCATCGCATTTTGCGTCGCGGTCGCTCTTATGGGCCAGCCATCGACGCGCCGTGGCGGGTCGCGAGCGACGACGGCGTTCAGCGTGGGCTCTTTTTCGTGTGCCTCAACGCCAACATTCGCCGGCAATTCGAGTTCGTTCAGCAAACGTGGCTGAACAACCCGAAGTTCGGCGGCCTGTATCAGGAGCGCGATCCGTTGATCGGCGAGGCCGACGGCGACACGAGTGAGTTCACCATCCCGGGCCGCCCGGTACGCCAGCGCCTGGAAGGCCTGCCTCGCTTCGTGGACGTGCGCGGTGGTGAATACTTCTTCTTGCCCAGCATTCGCGCACTCAGGTTCCTTTCGAACCTACCCAATCCCTGAACCCTCGAACGAACACGGAGGCCAGCGATGAATGGACGAATCATGAATTTGGTTTTCGAGGGCACCGGCGTACGAAATTCCATCTACGTCGGTGGTCTGCTCGCGCTCGAAGAAGCCGGGCTGTACGCGGGCGTCCAGGCGTTCGCCGGAACGTCCTCGGGCTCGATTGTCGCGACGCTCGCCGCCATCGGCTGTAGCCCCCAGGAGATCGAGCGGGCGACCATGGAGCTCGATTTCTCGAAGATCCTCGACGGCAGCGTGGCCGGAGGATTGGCGCGCCTTCTCACGAGTTACGGCTGGTTCAAGGGCGACTATTTCCTCGAGCGGATGCAGGAGCTGGTCGAGAAGAAGACGGGCAGCGCGCGCATCAGCTTTGCCGAGTGCAAGCGTCGCGGCTATCACGACTTGCGGATCGTCGGCAGCAACGTGACCAAGCGCACCGTGCGCGTTTTCCCCGATGAAGGCTCCGAGGGCATGGCCATCGTGGACGCGGTGCGCATCTCGATGGCGATCCCGCTGTTCTTCGCCTCGCGCCGGTTCCAAGGTGACGTGTACGTCGACGGCGGCGTGATGTGGAATTACCCGATCGGCGTGTTCGACGAACTCGGCACCGTGAACGACGAAACCCTCGGCTTCCACGTCGAAAACAGCGCCTTGCCTCACACGAATCACACCCTTACCCCGCACGATTACTTCGCGGGCCTGTTCGGCTGCCTGGTACGCCAGCAGGAGGCGGACCTCGAGAATCGACCGCTCGATCGCGCGCGCACGATCTCGGTCGGTGACCAGGGGATCTTGGTCACCGACTTCGGCATCGGCGTCGAGAAGAAACGTGCCTTGCTCGAAGCCGGGCGCAGCGCGACTCGCAGCTATCTCGCCGAGCGAATGAGCGTTGCCGCCCCGGAAATCGCAGCCCGAACGACGACCCTGCCGCCCGCGTCCGCAACGACGCTCAAACGACAGGCCGATGTCCGCGCGACCGGAGAAGCGCGATGAACCTGCTCTCCGAAATCTCGCCGCAAGGGGGCAATTTCGTGCCCGACCAACCCGGACTACCCGGCGTGATCGACTATGTACAGGACAAGGCTGCCGCGTTGCTCACGGCGCCCGAGTTCTTGCGCAGCGCGAGCTTTGCCCTGCGCAGGCTCCGCCCGACGCTCGTGGTTGCTGAATTCGCGACCGTGACGCGCTTTGCCGACGTGGTCGAGGTGCTCGAGAACGAAACGTTCTTTCGCGTGGTTCCGGTGTACGCGCAGGCCATGTTGCAGACGACTGGCGCCTTCATCCTCGGCATGGATGACCGGACGCGCTACGAGCACGAGGCGACGTTCCTGCGCTCGGCAGTTCGCACAGGCGACCTCGAGTATCTGCGCGAACTCGTCGCCAGCCGCGCGAACGAGCTGATCGCCGCCGCGCGCGGGCGCGGCGAGCTCGACGTGGCCAGCGGCTACGCGCACGAAATCGCGCTCACCGTCGCGAGCCAGTACTTCGGCGTTCCGGGCCCGGACAAGGGGTCCATGTCGCGCTGGATGCGCACAATCTTCTGGGATCTGTTCTTGAACCTAACCAAACGCACGAGCGTCACGGAACTCGCGCGCAGCGCCGCGGCGGAATTGAATGCATATCTCGAAAGGCTGGTCAGCGAGCTGCGCGTGCGTCTCGCCCGCGACGAAGACGTGCCGGACGACTTTCTGTCGCGTCTGGTGCGCGCCCAAGGCCGCTTCCAGATCGACGATGAGGGCGTGCGGCGCAACATCGGCGGCCTAGTCGTCGGAGCCGTCGAAACCTTGTCGAAGGCCATCGTGCACGCCATAGACCAGCTCTTGCGCCGCCCGACGGTGTTCGCGCAAGCGAGTGCGGCGGCGCTGTCCGGCCAAACCGAGCGGGTCGCCGCCTACGCCTTCGAAGCGTTGCGCTTCAACCCCCACAACCCCATCATCGTCCGCTACTGCGCGGAGGATTTCCGGCTCGCGCGGGGCACCACACGCGAAGCCGTGATTCGAGCCGGCACCACGACGTTCGCGAGCACGCTGTCCGGCATGTTCGACGCGAGCGTGCTGCCGTCACCCCACGAGTTCCGCATCGATCGCCCGTGGGAGCACTATTTGCACTTCGGTCGCGGCATGCACCGCTGCTTTGGAGAACGCCTCAATCGCGTGATCATCCCGCAGGCCGTTCAGGCGTTGCTTGCGAGCCAGAACCTCGCGCGCCTTCACGGTGACGCGGGCCGCATTCACTACGAAGGCCCCTTCCCCAGCCAGTTGCTCGTCAAAATCTGAGAGAACCAGTGATGGATAATGCGCAAGCGATCCGTGAGTTCTTCGCCGCCTTCGGCCGCCGCGACGCGGACGGCATGATTTCCCACTACCACCCCGAGTTGGTCTTCGAGGACCCGGTGTTCGGCAAGTTGTCGCGCGAGCAGGCGAGCGTCATGTGGCACATGCTGTGTGCGCGCGCGACCGACTTGGTCGTCGAGCTCGGTAGCCATCAGGCCGACGAGGCGAAAGGGCACGCCGAGTGGGACGCCAAGTACACCTTCTCGAAGACCGGCAGATTCGTACACAACCGCGTCCGCTCCGAGCTCGAATTTCGCGACGGCCAAATCATCCGACAGAAAGACGACTTCAATTTCTGGCGCTGGGCGTCGATGGCGCTCGGCCCGCGCGGGCAGCTCCTCGGCTGGAGCTCGCTCGTGAAAAACGCCGTACGCAAAGAAGTGAAGCGCTCGCTCGAGCATTACGCGTCGGCGTCGAAGTCGCCCCCTTGATCGCGCGCAGGTTCGTCGAACCCGCGAGAATGAACAGCGTCGAAAAGTTGGTCGAGGGGCACGACGCTCGCTCGAGCTAGATTTGTGTTTTGGGCTTGCTCCCGCGTGCGCCGGGGCCGATGGCGGTTATCGAGTCGTGACACCGGTTTGGGGTGATAGGCGTCAAGCGCGAGATGCACGAATCCGCGCCAGGCTCGGCCCCGCGTACTCACGCGTGGGCTCTGGAAAACCGCAGGAAGTGCCGTCGGTGTGCGCCACCTCAGCTTCCCAGGGCAATCGATATTTGCCCGCAATTAGGTCCGACATGTACGTGTAGGGGCAGTCTCGAGCGCCGCCTTTGACGGCGACGTAGCCGCGATGACCGAATTGGTAGAGATTGTTTTCTACGCCCCAAAGACGCCGCGCTTCGCGCACGAGATCCGGGCGGACTTCGGCTGTCACGATTTCGTCGGGGCGACCACCGCCGGTGGCGATGGGCACGCCCTCGAAGTTGCAAATGCTGGCTTCACCCATCGAGTCGAATGTTCCGTCACTGCCGCACATGCAGACGGACGCGGTGTACATCAGGTTGCAAAACGCATTCGATTGGTTGGTGACGTGCCAGGCGTGTCGGATCGGCGCCGTATAGCCCGCTGTGCGAATCATGATTTCGGCGCCCTTGTACGCGCATTCACGGGCCATCTCCGGGAACATGCCGTCGTGGCAGATGATGAGCGAAAGTTTGCAGCCGTTCGGCCCGTCACAGACCGGGATCCCGAGATCCCCCGGCTCCCAGGGTTCGACCGGGACCCAGGGATGTAGCTTGCGGTAATAGAGTCTGAGCTCGCCACGATCGTCGATGACGATTCCGCTGTTGTACGGGTACCCGCCCGGATTCAGCTCCATCAACGAGAAGCAGCCCCAAATGCGCTGCTCTCGACACGTGCTTCGGAACAGCGCAACCTGCGGGCCATCCATGCGGCACATGATCGAAGGGTTCGTGTCCATCGACAGGCCATGTAGCGAGTATTCCGGGAAGACCACTAGATCCGTGGCGCTCGATGCGCGACGCGCCTTGGCCACCAGGGCGGCGACACGCTCCGCCTGCGCGCTGAGATCGGCGGGAGTCACCACGTTGGGTAACTGCATTTGCACGAGCCCGATCACCACGCCATTGGGGGTTTTGTTCAGCCCTCCAAGTCCAGTCATGAACTGAGGCTAGGCGGCCTCGGTCTCCGGCTGGCCTCGGGCGCGTTGCGCGCGCGTTTCCCGCCGGCCCTTTTGGCTCCACCGACGTCACGCCGGGTGCCAACCACGCGGCGCGTTCCGCCTCCCTTTTTTTCCAGGCAGGAGCGCACCTTGCCTTTCAAGGTCACGTTGCCGCTGTCGACCGGACTTGGATGTTTTCTGCATCCGCCTTGACGCTGCGGGTCAGTGCACTCTCGATCTCGTTCTCGAGATCCGAGGGCCAGAGTTTAGGCCTGATTGTGATCAGGTTCGTAGCCTATGGGGTCTCATTGCGGATCTGATTTCTGCGACGCCGAAGGCTGAGTGCCCAGCGACGCTCTCCGTGACCATCAACAACCAGACAGCAATAGCATCGCCGCGCCCGACTAGAACGGTGCCGACCACGAACAGAAGAGAGTCAGCGAACGCGCGACTATACCCGATGTCGAGAGTGACGAATGTCCACCCATCGCAGATGGGGATCACGCCAGCAGTGAGCACAGGTCGTCGAAGTCTGGTACGCCCTCGACGCGCCAGGACGTCTGTTCGTCTGCCCTTCACTAGCCCCCTGGTCGGCAATTGCGCGGTTAAGATCGATCCCTTACCGCACGGAGCGCGTGTCGCGGTTTGTGTGCGGAGCGCCTGCACGCGCTTTGCTGCACAAACCAGCTGCCCATCCGACAGTTCCCTGCGTGCCGTCTCTCACGAGTCTCTGCGCGACGTTTCGCACAGAGCCAATGCCGAAAGAGCGCCAACGTGAGCGCGCTGCAGACGCCAGGTCGGCCAAAGGATCTTCGGTGTCGAAATTCCAATGAAAAAGGGTCGTATGACAGCAAGCTGCTTCTTGCGAACGATGATTGCGTTGCTCGCCACTGCGGGTACCGCTTGTTCGTCGGGCAGATCCGAAAGCTCGGCAGGAACGGGAGGGGCTCACCCTTCAGGCGGCGCGAACATCGGCGGCGCGACCAGTTCGGGCGGCGCACCAGCTAGCGGCGGTGCACCGGGGACGAGTGGCGCACCAGGCATCGGCGGTGGGACTAGTTCGGGCGGCGCACCTGGCACCGGTGGCACAACGGGCAGCAGCGGTGCGTCCAGTGGCGGCGGTGCGCCGAGCTCCAGCGGTGGCAGCGCATCCGGCGGCGCCATGGGTCGCGGTGGCGCGGGCGGGGCTGTCGGGAGTGGCGGTGCCGGTGGCAGCGTCATCAACCCCACGGCTTGCAGTACCGGTACCGCGCAAAGCAGCGATGTGACGGTGAGCCTCTCCAGTCTTCAGCAGAAGATCTCGGGTTTCGGCATATCATCAGCCTGGGCGGGCAGCTTCGCCAACGCGTCGGATCCCGACTATCTCTGGTCCACCACCAAGGGCGCGGGCTTGACGCTGCTCCGCATCCGCTACGGTGACGGGCTCACGATCGCCAAGTCCGCCGCGCAGAACGGGGTGACGGTATGGATGACCGTGTGGGGCACAGGTACGAATGGTGCTCCAGGTGGCGCCAACACCACCAGTCAGAATAACCCCAACGGGTGTACCAATGGCGCTTCGCCGGTGCTCACCAACTTGCAGGCCGAGGCGGATACCATCGCCGCCTGGATTACCAACGCGAAGTCGCAAGGTGTACCAATCTACGCTTTGTCTCCCGCGAACGAGCCTGACAGCTGCGGAATCAACCAGACCAGCTCTTACTCGCCCGCGCAGTTGGCCTCGTGGATCGACACCCTGGCACCCGTCATGGCCAACATTGGCGTCAAGATCATGGCGCCAGAAACTCAGAATGGCTACGGCTTCCCCAGCTACTTCAGCGCCATTCAGAAGGACACGACCGCCTGGAACGCAGTGAGTATCTTCGCGAGCCACGAATATGGCTTGGCGCCGCCCGTGCAGCCGGCCATCGCAGCTGCAGGCAAAGAGTACTGGCAGACCGAGGTGGACGTTGGAACCGCGAGCAGTGACGCGAGCGGAGACGGCATCGCGAGCGCGCTGCTCATGGCGAAAGCGATCCACACTGATCTGACCAAGGACAACCTCAACGCATGGCTTCTGTGGTGGCTGTACAATAGCGGCAAGAACGGCGGCTGCCTCTACAACACCGGCTCGAAGGTGTGGACCAAGCGCCTCTGGGTGATGGGTAACTACTCGCGCTTCGTGCGGCCCGGCTACATGCGTGTTTCGACCTCGGGAAGCGTGCCCGCGGGCGTCCTGCTCACGGCTTACAAAAATCCCGCGGATGGGACCGTCGTCGTGGTGGCCGTCAACAACAACACCGCTGCCACGCCCGTCTCGCTCTATATCTCGGGCGTCGTCCCCTGCAGCATCACCCCGTGGGTGACCTCAGCCACCGACAACCTCGCCACCAAGAGCCCGATCACGGTCAGCAATGCGCGTTTCAGCGCAACGCTCGACGCTCAGAGCGTCACGACGTTCGTCGGCACGCCCTGAAGTAGCTGCGCGCCCGCCTCTCACCCTGAGCGACCGTGGCCCAGCAGCCGATCGATTCTTTGCTTCGTCGGCTAGCTGGAGCCACGAACGGCTCGGACCTCCGGCGCTTGGAGAGGGGACACGAAGCCCCCTCTCGGCGCGCCAGCATCACCACCAATTGAGCTGCAACGGCGCGCCGCCTCCGTTCAGCTTGATGACAACCGGACAACTCGCGCTGTGATTGCCGATGGCCAACGATTGCCAAGACGTGGTGAACGAAACCGTGCCAGTGGCGCTCGTGCACGAATCAGTCCAGGTCGCGGGCACGGGGCGCCGGCGACTTCGGTCGCGTTGCCGGTGGCGCCATGTTTGCCTGGCTGATGGCCGAACAGGAGGCGTGGACAAACACCTCCGCCCTTATTGTCTCCACGAAGGAGCTTTTTTCACGATTTGTTCGTGGATGGTCCTTTCGTCGATTGAACCAGGCTGCGTGCCATGGTCATGGCGCGCTGGGCGAGTCGCTGGCTGCGGCAAATGGCGGTGTCATCATCGCTCGCGTCCGCAGGTGAGAGGTGAGTCGTGCGACCGCACGAGCCGCAGCTCGCGATGCCCATCGACACCGTGATGCACATCTACCGTGTCGCGCACCGATCAGCTACGCTGGTGCGCGAGCGCGTTACCCTTCTGGCGCGCGAGAAGGTGATTCAATGACACGCGCGCGTGCCGTCTTTTCAATCGTAGCCCTGCTCACGATTCCCGGGAGCGCTTGTTCGTCGAGCAGCTCGACTTCTTCGAGTGAAGGGGGCAGCGGCGGTTCGTCGGGCAAGGCCGTCGGTAGCGGCGGTACTGCGCAGCCGGGTAGCGGCGGTGCTGCGCAGCCAGCGAGCGGTGGTGCGGCCGCTGGCCAGTCGAATTCGGCAGGCGGGGGCGCGCTGATGGGCGGCGCCAGCTCAGGCGGCAGCGCTCCAGCGAGCGTGGCTGCAGGGGCTGGCGGTTCGAGTGGGAGCCTTGCGTCCGGCGGCACTGCGGGCTCGGGTGCGGGCGGCACCGGCGGCGCGGGCACAGCCGGCTCAACCGGCACAGACGCCGTGAACAGCGACGGCTGCGGAAAAGCGAAGACGCTTCAAAACGGGAACCACGACATCACGTTCAACGGAGCATCGCGCAAGTACATCCTGCGTGTGCCGGACGCATACGATAACGGCCACCCCTACCGGCTGGTCTTCGCCTTCGCCGAGTCTGGCTCTTCGGCGATGTCGGTGGCCAATCGGAATTACTTCACGCTCGCCACGTTGGACAGCAAGAACACCATCTTCGTCGCGCCGGACGCCGCCAACGGCGCGGGCTCCTGGAGCAAGTCGGACGTCGAGCTGACCGACGCCATCCTCGCGCAGCTCGAAGGCGATCTGTGCATCGACAAGAGCCGAATCTTCGCCAGTGGATTCAGCTTTGGCGGTGCAATGTCGATCGCCCTCGCCTGTACGCGCGCGGACGTGTTCCGAGCGGTGGCGTTCTTCTCCGGCGCTGATCTCACCGGCTCTTGCCCCACGACTCTGACGAAGCCCATCGCCTATTACGCATCGCAGGCGAGCCAGGACAGCACCGGGACCCCCATGCCGAGCAGCGGGAAAATAAAACAAGCCGAGTTTGCCGCGGTCAACGGTTGCATGCCGGAGCCATCGGCCACCACCTTCCCAGCCGCTGGCCAACCGCACACCTGCACCGACTACAAAGGCTGCTCCGCGGGCCATCCCACCAAATACTGCGTCTTCGACGGCCCACACGGATGGGAGCCGAAAGATCCCGGTCAGACGACGAGCTGGAACGCCCCCGAGGCCTGGAAGTTCATCACTCAGTTCTAAAGAGCGTTTGGCGAGGGTGGGTTGGGTGACGCGGCAGTCCCGGTCGCGCACAGGGAGAAATCCGCGCGGGAGGCTGAGCCGGCCTCGACCGCAACTGAAGGACGCGGTCGAGGGATCTTTGTCTGCAATTTCCCGTGCCCAGCGACAGTACCTGACGATGACCGTTCTCGTGTGTCGCCGCGCGCTGCTTTGGCACGTCAGCGCCAGCCTCGCGCTGACCGCGCTTGCTTGTGGTTCGAACTCGAGCGAGGGCAGCGGTGGCGGTGATGCTGGCCACTCGGGTACACCGGCTAGCAGCGCCGGGGGACCCGCCAACGCGGGTCAGGGTGGCCACAACGATGCTGGCACGACGGGCGGCGGAGGTACGACGGGCGCGGCAGGAACTGGCAGCTCAGGGTTGGCTGGCACCCCAACCGGCGGCAGCGGTGCAGCACAAGGAGGCATGTCGAGCGGCAACGCGGGTCACGCTGGCAGCTTGGCGGGGCACGGCGGGCAAACGGGCGGCAATGGTCAGGGCGGAGCCGCGACTGCCGCTGCAGGGAGCGGCAGCGGCGGTTCGTCCGGAGGCGGTTCGGGCTCTTTAGCGAGCCCGGGCTGCAGCAAGACTCCCGCGCTGAAGAGCGGAACTCAGTCAATCACGAGCAGCGGCCAAAACCGCAGCTACATGATCCGGGTTCCGGAGAACTACGATAAAGACCATCCCTACTGGTTGATCTTCGGATTCCATTGGGTTGGCGGAACGGCAAACGACGTCGATTCGGGCGGAACCAGCGGCTACACGTGGTCTTACTACGGGTTGCGGGAGCTCGCGGACAAGAGCACGGCCTCGCGGGCGATCTTCGTGGCGCCACAAGGCATCAGCAATGGTTGGGGCAACTCGAACAACCAAGACGTCGTCCTGACCGACGACATCATCAAGCTCGTCGAGGGAGATCTGTGCGTTGACACCAAGCACGTGTTCTCCACGGGCTTCAGCTACGGCGGCGGGATGACCAAAGCGCTCGGTTGTCAGCGTCCGAATGTCTTCCGCGCGATCGCGGTTTATTCGGGCGCCGACTTCCTGAGTGGTGGTTGCGATAACAGCTCGACCTCACCCATTGCTTATATCGGCTTGCACAGCGTCAGCGATGGTACGAACAGCTACGCTTCAGGCGTAGCCATTCGCGACCGGTTCGTGAAGAACGACGGGTGTACCGCACAGACGACGCCCAACCCGCCAAGCAACACGACGCACGTCTGCACCACATACCAGGGGTGCAAGCCCGGATATCCGGTCGAGTGGTGCGCATTCGACGGCGGTGGCCACTCGCCCGCGCCGGTGGATGGCTCGAGCAATGGTTCCGGCGGTGGCGACAAGACCTGGACCAAGGCCGAAGTCTGGAAGTTCTTCACCCAGTTCTAAGTCGGGCTCGCAGCCTCGGCTATTGCGTCGGCTCGTACGCGCTCGACGCTAATGGAGGCGCGACCACACCGATGTCTTCACCCAGCGTGGTTCCAATTGGGATGTCTCATGGGGTGGCGCGTCGCAGTGGGAGAAGATCAATGCCTGTGGAGCGATCCTCGGCAACGGCGCCATTGGAGACTTCGATGGCTTTGCTGCGCGGGGCGGCTGGTCGTCCGTGACGGCCCGTGGGCATTCGAGCAGCGTCGAGGAACCGTTCTTCTCGCTTGCATGAGCGGGTGGCAGACGGCGTTCGTTGGTAAACCGTACGGTTTGGAGCCAGTGAGTGCTGTCGCCGGAATCTTGCGCTGTGAAGGCACAAGTGCATCGCTTTGAGCTCGACCTCGCGGAAGTATAAATTTTTTAGACAAAATATGTTCTTGCCCGACAACCAGAGTGGCAGGGCCCAACTTGCATGCGCGTGAAGCGTCTCTTCTCGCTCCGAATGTATCGGGCAGGCTGCTTTTTTCGACCAGCGCGTATTCGACTGCTGCTCCGAAGTGCTTCCCGTCAGTTCGAGGTCCACGATGTTCACCGCTCCCCTTCATTTATCCGTTTTGACAATTACCTTGGGCCTCGCGATCGCCGGCTGCGGTTCCTCGGACGCAGCCCCGGGCCGTGGCTCAGGTGATGCGGCGGGGTCGTCTAACGCGGCGCATGGCGGCGCAACCGCTAGCGCGGGGCAGAGCGGCGGGGGCCGGAGCGCGGATGGTGGTGCCACGAGCGCCGCTGGTGCATTCGGCAATGCGGGCGGAGTCAGCACAGGGGGCTCACCCGGCGGGGGCGGAGCGGGTTCGGGTATTGGAGGGGGCCCGAGCGGCTTCGGCGGCACGAGCGCCGGCGGAACACATGCAGGCGGAGCCGGGGCTGCCGGAAGCCACGCGGGTGGATCCAATGCGGGAGGTCCCAATGCAGGCGGAGCCGGGGCGGCTGGGGCACCGGGAGTTGTCGATTGCTCGGCGACGATGCCCACCGGCGGCATGACCTACACAGGGAAGACCGTCAACGGCAGCGCGGATGGGCTCGGCTACGGTATCTGGACGAACGGCAGCGGTGGCAGCATTACCGTCTTCAAGGATGCTCATGCCTTCAGTGCCTCGTGGGACAACAGCCAAGATTTCCTGGCCCATGTCGGCTTGGACTTCAATTCGAGTAAGGCCTACACGGCGTACGGAACGATCATCGCACAGTACGTAGAGAAGAAGTCGGGAAGCGCAGGCAGCTTTTCTTCGATAGGCATCTACGGCTGGATGCATAGCCCCTGCGTCGAGTGGTACATCAACGAAGACGCGTTCAACGGTCTGTACGCGAGGGGCAACGCCACAGCGACGATCGACGGCGGGACGTACTCCTTGAGCATGCAGACGACCACCGGAACTGGGGGCGCCAATGCTTGCGAGAGCGGTCACAGCGGCGGTTGGACCCAGATGATCAGTACGCGGAAGACGGCTCGCCAGTGTGGCACGGTCACCGTGAGTGATCACTTCGCGGCGTGGGCACAACAGGGTTGGAGCTTGGGCACGCTGTCTTCGGTTCACATCAACGTCGAAGTCGGCGGTGGTCAGGGCAGTATCGATTTCCCCGTTGCCAACGTCACGACATCCAGCAAATGAACACCGCTGAGTGATTCGAACTGTGCCGCGGTGGACGCTGGGCTCAACGCGGCGAGGTTTCCTTCGCAGGCGGGCTCGGGAGCTTAACCAACCTGACTACCTCTGCAGAGTCTTTGCGGCGCCGACGCGCACTGCACGGCGGAGGTTTATTCACGCTGCGGGTCGCCCTCGCCCGATTGCAGTCCCAGTCGCCACCAATCCCGCCCAACGCCGCCACCGACCCGCGCATTCCCTGAACGCGTCGCCGCGAATCGCGCCGCTCAACTAGCAGTCGAACACAAAGAAAGCGTTTATGCCGCGCCCGATCCAGCTGACTAGTCGGGCAGGTTCGTCTTGCTGGCACGGCGTCTGCGCGTGATCGAGCATTCGCGCAGACGAGCGCGTTGCGCTCGCAACTCGGCTGCAATGGAGTCGTCCGGTGCGCCGTCGAGGCGCAAGACCCTGCGCCCTTCGAGCTCGAGTCAGCCGAGCGAGTAACGCAGCCTAGGACTTTTTCCGGACCAAATTGTCCTGCTTTGCTCACCGTTCATGGTGATTTGCATCGTTCTTCGTGTGCCGTAAATTGCTGGTCGTGGGTATTCGGATCGAAGTGTCGGCGGGTGAACTCATCGATCGTATCTGCATTCTGGAGATCAAAGCCCGGCGCTTGGCGCTGCCGGTTCGCAGCTGCGTCGAACGACAGCTGTTGGAGGCTGAGGCCGTGCGCGATCGGTCGCTCGCGCGCTCGGCAGCGCTGTCCGCCTTGACCGAGCGGCTGAGGGCCGCAAATCTCACGTTGTGGGAGGCCGAGGAGGCGCTGCGTGAATGCGAGCATCGGCAGAGCTTCGGCTCAGGGTTCGTGGAGCTGGCGCGCGCGGTGTACCGCACCAATGATGAACGCGCCGCACTCAAGCAGCGAATCGACGAGCTTTGCAATAGCGAAGTCCGTGAACACAAATCATTTGCTTTGCCGGAGACCTGAGTGGCAGCAGGGTTGACGTTCGCAGCGTTCGTGCTCTCTTGCGCAGAGCGTGAGCAAGTCTTGGCGGCCACGCTCTCGAGCCTTCGTGCCTCGGGCTGGCACGACCCGGCGTGCGTCGTCATGGACGACGGACGGGGAACGACGCGGCTCGATCGCATCCACCGCACTTGGTTGGCCGTGCTGCGGCAAGCCGGTGCTTCACGCGCGAGCTTTACCTTGTTGCTCGAAGACGACATCGTCTTCGGTCATTCGTTTCGCGAGAACCTCATGTCCTGGGCACTCCTGCGCGCCGTGCCCCCGAGCCGCGCATTCTACGCCTCGCTTTATAATCCAGGCCGCCCGTCCTTGGTCCGGCGCCCTGAACAGCGCTACTTCGTGGCTGAGTCGCGTTTGGTGTGGGGCGCGCAGGCCTTGGTTCTGACGCCTGAAATGGCTCGCTTCATCGCGGCCAATTGGGGGAGTGCGGACGGCAATCCAGACATGCGTATGCCCCAAATCGCGGCCCGCGTGACGCCAATCTATTATCACCTGCCGTCACTGGTCGATCACGCGCCCGTGCCTACCACCTGGGGAGGCATGACGCATTCGGCAATCGACTTCGACCCGGACTGGAGGGCCTCGCAAGCCTAAGTCAGAAGCGCTCCGAGCTCCGCGCAAACGCGCTGCACGACGGTCCGCCAATTTCCCGGCACCCTTTGGCGGAACAGGCGCACGCTGGGATACCAAATCGTGGTCTCGACTTCGCCGCCCCAGCGCCAATCTGCGACGTCCGAGAGCAGGAGCCACGTGGGCGTGCCGAGGGCACCCGCAAGGTGTACCAAGCTCGTGTCGGTCGTGATCAACAGATCGACGAGCGATAGCAGCGCCGCAGAATCGACGAATGCATCCGCGCCGCCGTCGAGCTCCGAGTCGAAATCGAGCACACGATGATGAACCGGTGAGGCGCGCAGCTGCTCGGCACCAAAGTTCTTCTGCAAACTGACGAAGCGCGCGGCGGCGCCGTATTGCTGCAGCAGCGGCGCGAATTCGGCGAACGGGATCGAGCGCCAGGGCTCGCCCGCGTACTTGGGATTGCCTTGCCAGGCGAGCGCGATCGTCGGGCCAGCGGGCAAGCGCGCGCGCCATTGGTCGACTAGCTCGCGCTCTGGCAGCAAGTACGGCTCGGATGCCTCACGCAGCCCGAGATCGCTTGCGCTCAGCAAGTGCGGCAAGCTGAGTAGCAGCGTTTGGTAGTCTGCGGTCCCGAACCCCGGGTGCCCAGAAGCGAGTGTCCCGCTCAGGCCCGGCGCGCTTTCGAATAGACGAACGAGTGTGGATGGGACGAAGAAGGAAAGGTGAGCCGCTGCACGTCGAAGGATCGGCACGAAGCGCGCGAACTGAATGATGTCGCCGAGTCCTTGCTCGCTCCACACGAACACACTTTTGCCGGCGAGCGCTTCACCCCGCCAGGGCGCGATGCCGAACCGGAACGCTTTGCCGACGTCTTTTTGGCGGTGCTCGAGGTAGCGAAAGCCCTGTGCGAAGTCGCCCTGGCGACACAGCGCTACCCCGAGACCGAAGTTCGCGTCGATGCGCTCCGGCGCGAGTGCGAGCGCGCGCTCGAACGCTTCGATCGCTCGGGCGGAACGACCGCGCGCGTTGCAGCTCAGCCCGAGGCTGACCCACAGCTCCGCGTCGAAAGCGCCCGAGCCGAGGCGCGCTTCGGCGAGCGCCATGACCTCATCGTGTCGGCCCGCGGCTGAAAGCGCGCTCAAGCGCAAGCCGAAGGTCAGCGTTGACGGAGCCAGCACCGCGGCCCGCTCCGCTGCCGCTACCGCTGCGTCGGGCTGGCCGGCGGCCAAGAGAGCGCGGGCCTTTAGCGTCCAAGCCGAGCCCGATTCTGGATCGCACTCCAGCGTCGACTCGAGCTCGGGCAAAGCTGCGGCGGGCGCGCCAGACTCGAGCAAGCAGCGCGCGAGCAATACCTGAGCGTCCACGCTCCGGCACAGCGCAAGAGATCTGCGACAATCGGCGTCGGCCCGCGCGAGCTCGCGGCGCTCGAGCAACGCGCGCGCACGCTCGAGGCAGAGCGCAGCTTCGAGCGCCGGCCCTGGCAGACGATTCAAACCGAGCGTGCACAGCTGGATGGCTTCTTGCCAGCGCCGCTCTTCGTTTGCTCGCGCCGCCCGCCGCTGCAAGAACGCCGGGTCGCGAAAGCCGCTCGCTGCAGCGTCGCTTGCCATGATTGTCGCGCCGGGCGCTCTGTCAGACGAAGCGAATGTTGTCGAGGTGCCATGGCCCGGAGCCATTGTTCACGTTGAGCACCAGCTTCAGCTTGAGATCTGCATAGTCCGCGTTCAACACCGCCTTCACATTGGCGGGTAACGTGAGCTCGATCAGGCTGAAGGTGTTGCTGGCCAGCGGGGTGAGCTCGACCGGTGACGACGTAACGCCGGAAATTCCTGCGGAGGGCACGTCGATCACCAATTGAAACTGGCCGTGCCAGCCCGGGTTTGGCTGATTGGCTGGCTTGTACAAATCAATGCGGAATTTGCCGAGCGGAGCGCTCAGCGGATCGGTGCTGAATGGCACGCTGCTGATCTGGACTTGACCGGGCGCCGTCGTGATACGGAGAGATTTCGTGAGGTGGGTCTTGAATTGAGTCGAGCTCGTCAGCGCGACTTGGGTCGAAGACCACTTCGTGACGTCTTCGAAGCTCAAGATCGGGTCGAGCGTCGAGAGCGCCGCAGCGGGCAACTCGAAGCGCACGTTGTCCACGAACCAGGGCCCGGAGTTGGCGTTGATGCCCAACGAGAGCTTGAGCGACACGTCCGCATGCGTGCCGTCGAGCGCAGTGCGCACGTTGGCCGGCAAAGGGAATTCGAATTGGCTGAATTTGTTTTGGGGTGCGCTCGTCAATCCCAAGCTGCCCAAGCTGAGGGCATTGATGCTGGCGGAAGGAATGGAGATGGACGGCGTCAGGCTGCCGAAGTTCGTCGGGTTCGGCTGGTTGGAGGGGACCCACAGGTCGACCAGCAAGCGCGCGCAGCCCTGCGGAGCCAGGTTGGACGAGAACGCGGCGCTCACGATATCGGTGGCGCCCGGCACGTTGCTGATCTGCAGCGAGCGACTGCCCTGCGTGACCGGGTTCGCGACGGAGGTCAGCAAGGCTTGTGCCGATGACCAGCCCGACACGTTTTCGAAGCCCAAGTCCACGACCGGCGGCGGAAGCGCGCCAACCCCTGGCAGTTGATCGTAACGCAACTCGAACGGGTGATGGCAGATTTGGCAGTCGGGCTGAACCTCGATGTTCAGGCCATGGAACGCGCCTTCGTGACTTTGAATGGTGGAGATATTGATCTTCGCGTTCGGCGCGGACAGCGTACCTTTGTACTTCGTTTCGACAGTGGCCATCGTAGTGCCGAGGTAGCCGACGAACACGCGCGGGAAGCCGCTCGCGGAATCCAGAAATTCGCCGCGAAAGGTGAACGAGTTTTTGACCCAGATCACGATCGGTCCGCTGCCGGCGTCGAGCCAAACCTTGGAGCCCGGCTCCAAGAATAGGTCGTTGAAATAGTAAGTCCCAGAGCTCAAGAAGACCTGCGCGCCGGACTTCGGATGGAGCTGATTGTAGTAGCCCGGCGCCGCGGTTTGTTGCTGGTTCGGCTCGAGCTCGATCGTCCCTTGTAGGACGCTCGGAAAGGGTACCACCAGTGTCAGGTCCGGCAGAATCACCACCGCGTGCTCCTCTACCGGACCGTCGATCGCCGGTGCACTCTGGGTGGTGACGACATCCGAGGTATGGATGAAGCCGTGCACCGCGCCGCGATCGCGGACGACCACGTGCGCGCGACTGATCACGTTTCCCACCTGCGCGTCCGCGCCGATGTTCGTCTCGACCGTCCCAGAGTTTCCGATCGTCCCGAAGTTCGCGCAGCCGATGCTCTTGACCTTTACCCGATCGTCGAGCAATAGGCTGCCTTTGGCGTATATCACGAGGTCTTGAAGTCCGCGTGAATCGAGGATTCCGTCCGTCGCGTCGCCCGTGTCTTGGGGGCGCTTGGTCGCGTGATCGATTGCGCAATTGACGGCCTCGACCGTGCGCGACTCCAGGTGCGGGACGAAGCTCGGTAAAACTTCGTAAGTCAAGCTCAGCACGCGCCGGTGCGCATCGACCAACGCGACCACCCGACCCGCTCGGCAACTGAATGTCTCGCTCGACTGACACGGGTTGTTGGCCAGAATTTGCGTGGTGAGCGTGCTGGCGAGCGTGCCAAAGTCGGGATAGTCAGGCACGCTCGAGCCCTGTGCGGGAAGCCCCGGCAAGCTGAGCGCGCTTGCCAGACTAGCCATCGCAGCGCTGCCGCTGGCCGCCGCGGCGTCGATCGCCAGGTTGATGACCCCCGCCACTTTGCTGGCCAACGCGGTTGCGCCGAGCGACAACTGCGAGGGCGTGATCGATACGGACACGAGCCGGCCCATGCCGTCCACCACGGCGGTGATCAGCGAATCGCTGCTGCTCTTCGTGAACATGAGGGCAGCGCGCCCATTCTCGAACGTGGAGAGCGTGCGCTCGAGTGCGAGCAGACCACTCAAGAGTGAGCTGGGACTGGGCAGCGGCGTAGACATGTCGTTGGTCCTCCTTCGGCTACGTCACTTGTCTTTCGGCAGGGCCTGGTCGAACTGCAAACCACTCTGAGACTCGCCTGCGCCAACACTACGCCGGCGTTGCGTCCAAAGATGAGTACTGCCGTCGACCCAGCGCGCTCGATACACGACGCGCGCGACGCGCAACCCTGCGCGCGGCACTTCTTCCTCTTCGATGCGGTAATCTTGGCCGGCGAGCGTGCTGGGGTTCAAGATCGCGCTGAGCGACGGCACGGCAGAGAGCCCGCCGCTCGTTGCACGCAGCACCTCGCCGCGCTCGAGCTGAATCGACGGATTGGGTGGGGCAGGCTGGATCGCGAACAACGGGAACCAGTTGGCGGGCACCGCGCTCTCCATCTGGTAACGCAGCGGGTACCCGTTGTCCGTCGGCGCTGGCGCCGGCAGATTGGTGCGCGCGTCGATCTCGGCGGCGCGCTCGCGGCCCGAGCGTTGCTCACCGATCGGGCTCAGGGTCACGCGTTCGATGCCCCAGGCCATGTTCGCCATCTCGTCGCGCCCGAAGCGCACGTCCTCGAGTACCGAGCCCAGGTGCATCGCGGCGCCCGATGTCGGCGGCAACACGAAGTAGTTGCTGAGGCCCTCGGTTGCGAGCGAGCGGTCCGTGATGCTGAACATGGTCCAGCGATTGGTCCCGGGCGCCGTCGAGCCAGCATCTGCTCGCTCCACGAGGGTCAGCTTGCCGAAGACGTCGTGGACGACGATGCGGTCAGTCTTGGCCAGCGTGCCGACGGGCTGCAGGTAGGGCAGTACGTACCAATCGTTCGAATGCACGACCATGAAGTCGGCCACCATGATCTTGATCAGATCGTCCACTTCGGCTTTCAGATCAGGAATGGCTAGGGTGTTTTCTTCGAAATTCCAGAAGTGCGGCGAGGGCATGCCGGCAAACTCGACTCGTCCCGGGATCATGGAGAACTGAACCGGTACCGGAGCGGCCTCGCTCGCCGTCGCGTTCTTGCTCGCGACTTCGAATGAAAACCAATCGAACTCACCGTCGCTGTCTGGGTGTGCATCGAGCGTGGCGTTGCCAGCGCCGGAGGGATCGGCAGCGATCACCTGCAGCCGATATTCGAGGCGACCGGGCTGCCAGGTGACCGGATCGCTTCGGCCTACGCTGGGATCGGTCGAACCGACCTCGCCGAATACCAGCGCGACGCGGGACACGAGATCGGCGAGCGCTGCTTTGATTTGCGCAATGGCATTCGGGTCAGTGGTCACCGCGCTGGGGACATTGCCGCCCGCGGCAATCGCGAGGCCGAGTTGGTACAGCGTGAAGCCGTCGAGCGAGCGTCCCGCGCAGACCAGCAGGAAACGCCTTGTCGCAGCGTCCAGCGGGTCGAGGTCGCTGTCCGTGGGGAGTGTGAGCTCGAATTGGCCGCTCGTGTGGAACGCCTGAATCAGCACCGCCGCGCTCGAGCCCGCGTGCGTCACCAAGAAATCACCGAAGTCTTGGGCTAGCTCGACGCGCAGGCTGAGATCCGGCTCGAACGCCTCGCGCAGCGTTTGCGCCTCGAGCGGAGCGGCCTGGTCTATCGGCGTTTCGACGCCCTGCTTCAGCCAACGCGGCAACCCGGAGCGCGAGCCCGCGTAGTCGATGAACGCGAGCGAACCGGCGTCTTCGGCTTGGAATTTTCCGAGCTGCCACTGCCGGGTCAAAAACCAGAGCGGGTCTCGGATTTTCGCCGCCAAGCTCGAGTTCAGGTCGTTGTCGCGCGGCCTCGGCTCGAGCCGGCTGAACCAACTGAATTCGGTCATTAGACTAACCCCAGGAAATCGATGCTGCGCCCGAGCGCTCCGAAGATCGTGGCCACGGTGTCGGTGAGCAAGATATTGGAAGGCGTGATGGTCATCGGGAACAACTGACCGACGTCCAAGTACTCCTGGCTGACCGTGCGGATCTTCATCAAATTCACGGTTTGTTCGAGAGACGCCAGCAGCTCGGCGAAGGTCCATTGAGCGCTGCTCGTGGACGGCACGGCGACGAGCACCGCTTGCGGCGCCTCTGCTTGCGGGCTGTCGAAGTGAAAGGCGATGCCCGTCGTCTCGACTGCCTTGGGGATGATCTCGGACCAATCATCCAGCACGAGCCCGGTCCAGGGCACGCTGGGATTCAGGCTCGAAGCGTAATTGAGGAGCAGCAGGGCGACGCGGCCTTCGTCAGGGGGCGTGTTCGGATCGAAGGGCAGACCGAGCCACTTTTCGCCTGGAATGTATGGCAATTGGACGACGTCCACGCCCGGCCGCGCGAGGCCGGACGTGCGCGCGTACAGGTTGAGTTTTCGCCAACGTCCGAGCCGAGCTCGCGAGCGCGTGATTTGAGTCAGATAGCGATCGGGCGCGCTATCGTCGGAGCCGAGCAAAGTGGAGCGCGCATCGAGTGACAGCTGCAACTCTGGAAAGCGCGGCAGGGCGAGGTGCGGCAGCGCCACGAAGCTGGTCCCGAACACTGCGGCAAGTGTCGCCTTACCGTGCGCGAGCAGCTCCTCAGCCGTGCGATCGGCGGGCAGGGGAAGATTGGTCGCGTCGAACGGCGCGGGCACGTTCGCTTGCCGCCCGGACAAGTCCTTGACCACCGCGTTCGCGGAGTCCAGCAGCGCGGAGTCGGGCTGCGTCGGGTCTGGAAATGCTGACAGCGGTGCGAATTGCGCGGCGCCGATCAACGCTTCACGAACCCCCATGCCGACTCCCACGGCCGCCGCGAGCACTGCGGTGGCGGTGCTCAAGGCAGCAAACGCAGCTTGCCCACGATTGTACAGTTCCAGCCCGTTTTCGTTGCTGCCGGGCTGCGCGTCTTGATCGGCGGTGACCGCATTCACCTCGGCGGGCGACAGCAGATCTTTGGTCTCGAGCGGGCGCGCCGCGCGCAGCACGACGCCCGCGGCACTCAACACCTCGAGCACGGCGGGGAAACTTCGACCGCTGCTGACCTCGTAGTCGATGCGGTAGGTCGCAGGCGGCGCGTCGGGCTTTCGATCAGCGCTCGCGAGCCCAGCCGCGATGATTCGGCGGTCGACCATACCGCCTTGGTTGCTCTGCGCCACGACCTCGGCGAGCACCAGCAGATCGGCCGGCTGCAAGCCCAAGTCAGCGAGCTGAATCGGGACGCTTTGCAAGACGACCGGCACGCCGCTCTCGAGATGGGTGCTGGTGATGACGTTCCCGGAGCTATCCAGGTAGGTGAGAGACGCGCTGACGTTTCTCGGGTCGCCCACGAGCTGTCCCAGCCAGGCATTCAACGCCGGTTCGGCGGTGGCTCGCGCTGTGAGCGTCGTGGGCCAGCCGCTCGGCAGCAATGGGGATGCGTCACTCGGAAAGACCAACGCCACGCGGTGCGCGATGCCAACGCCGCCGCGCGCGCTGCGCGAGAGAATGGAATCAGGTGGGTGCTTGCCGTCCACCACGTTGTTGATGGTGGGCACCGCGGCGTCGATATTGCCGCGCACGAGTTGAAACACGCCCTCTGAGAGCAGCAAGTCCGCTGCTGCGTCGTACGCTCGGTCGAGATTGTCGAGCTCGCTGATCAATGCGTTGTATTGCGCGGAGCCGACGGCTGGCAGACCGCCCGTGCCGAAAGTGAGCTGATTGTTCTTGTAGGCGGTGAGCAAGTACGAGCCATCGACCACGTTGCGCGCGGCGATGGCCTCGGCCGGATCCGTCGCATCCAGCCCGCTCTTGTTCGCGACCAGGGGGAACTTCTTACGCAGGGTGAAGCGCAGATCGTCGAGTCCGGAAACCCCGGGATGTCCCTCGTGCAGGGCGCGCTCCAGCTTGTAGCCGAGCAGAGCGCCCACCGGCTGCCCGTTACGTACGCCCTCGAATAGCTCGCGCGCGGCCCGAACTCGACTCGACGACAGATCCACCGCGTATGCCGAGGGATTTTCGGCGGCAAAGCTGAGCTGACCGTTGCGCAGCACCGCCGCTGCGGCCGCGTGACTCATGGACGGCGTGTGAATCAAGCCGCCGTTGATGGCCTGCGTTTCGAACGTGCCGACCCCGGGCACGGTCTTCGTCGGATGCGGCTTGGGCCGGACCTCTTCCAGCCAGCCATAACCGCCTAAAAAGTCGCCTTTTGGCAGCAGATTCGCGGCTACTTGGGCGCGCCGCATGTCGTCCAAGCGGCGCGCAAAGAAGGCACCGATCCAGGCGTCCAGTCGATACGAGGTGAGATCGAGGGTTTCGGTAAATAGGCGCTCGAGCTCGGCGGTGCTCTCACCCGCGAACCACGCGAGCGCGGTCAGATGGCTATTGGTGAGTTGATTGAGCGTGCCGAGCGGCGTGCTCAGCACTTGCGGCATCACCGTTTGCACGCTGCCGAGCAAGGAGGGCACGTTGAATACTTGATATTCGATCCAATTGAAGAGATTCGCTTCACTCACCGTGCGCGCGTACTCCATCAGCGTGGCGTGACGCAGCACCGTGTAGAGTAAGCTGCCATTGGCCCCGGGCACCTGGCCGAGCGCGAGCTCCAAAGCGCTGACGTTGCCTAGGTTCGAGATGAAATTGGGCCCAGGTAAGCCCGCGCTCTCGCTCAAGACCGGAGCGACGATCGTGCCCGTCCAAGTGAGCTGCTGCGGCATCAGCAAGGTTCTGCCGATTGGGGTGCGCCAAGCCGGAAAACCGAGGCGACCGAAGGTCTGTTGGCTTTGTTGGTCGAGCGTCGTGAGCGCCTCGCCGTACGACCAACCGAAGAAGTTCCACAAATTCCATTGCACGGCTTCGGAAAAGCCATAACGGATGCGAAATTCTCGCGAGCTCGGGGCGGTCGAAAGCACGACCGCGACGTTCGCGTCAGGGCTGCTCGCGCCACTGCCGATGCGCGGTACTTGGCTCACGCCTTCGAGCCAAATCTCTTGCAAGCGCCGCAGGGGCTGGAGCATGGCAGATTCGAGCGTCGCCAAGCGATCGTCGCGCGCATCGGTCGCGCCGAAGGGGTGAGGCTGCCACTGGCTGAGCGCGCCGATGGGCAGCACACCGTAGGGCGTACCGCCGATGCGGAATGCGGGCGCCGAGCCGCGCCCGAGGACGAAGCTTCGGAAGTAATCCTTCGCGTCTGCGATCTGCGCGGCGGTGAAGATGGGCTGCATCATGTGCTGCATGAAGTAGCCAATCGTTGCAGGCCAGACCGCCTCGTTCATCGAGCGGGCATGGTCGATCTCGAATTTGTATGCGCGATCGATGTTGGAAAACACGCCGCTCGGCACACCGAGCGCCATGCTGAGCGCCCAGCCATCCGTGCCGAAGGGCAAGCAGTGATGGGAAAACTCCCGGTCGAGCGGCGCGTTTTGGCGTTCGATGCCGAAGCTGAATTCGCCGGCGTTGTCCTTCACCGGATAGCCCGTCGGCTTATCCTTCATGTTGTTCGTCGCTGTCCCCTGCGGGACGATGGCCATGCCGCGCGTGTAGTGCTGCGCGTCGATCAGCTTCTCGAGCAGACGGGACGTGTCGCTCGCAGCAATCGATGATTTGAGCCCAATTACGATGATGCGGTCGAAGCCCTGCGTCGCCTCGGTCGCGCTGAGCGGGATCTCGAGCGCCATGCCGACGTCCACGGCGCGTTGAAAATCGACCGTCCAACGGATCTTGTCGTCGATCTTGTAGGTGCCGCTGAAGGCGACCAGATCTGATTCTTGCAGCTTTGGATCGCCGGTCATTGCCAGCGGCTCCGGAATGAGCTTGCCGTGCACGGTGCGGCTGGTCGCGCCGCTGTACAGAGTCACCGACCAGCGATCGGGCAAAATTGCTTCACCGGGGCGAGTCCAGCTGGAGGAGCGAAGCTGAATGTCGGTCGGGAAGAATAGCTCTTCATTTCGTCCGCCCACGAGCGAACCGCCACAGAACGAGCTCGACAGCGAGTAGCTGGAGCTTTGGTGCAGCCCCTCGACTCCGAACACGGGCAGCATCTGCCGCAAGATGTAGGCCGCTCGCGGCGCGCCGAAACGTGCGCTGATGTCGCGCCACAGGGATTTTTCGGCCGTGCCCTTGTTCAGCTGATCGTAATAGTTCTTGGCCGCGTCGCGCTCCGGGATCGTCAACGCACGCTCGTGCGTGTTCAACGAAATCTCGTCGGGGAAGATGCGTAGCTTCAAGAAATTGCCGTCGAAGCGCGTCTCCAGGCGAACCGGCAGCAGCACGATCGGTGACGAGGCTTCCAGCCGCGAAGTGTCTTCTTCCTCCAGCACAGTATCCGGAAGCCAGCTCGCGAGCGCGGCTTGCAGCGCTTGATACTTGCTCGCCTCGAGCGCGCGCGCCTGCTGAAAGCTGGCATTTGCTGCAGCCTGGGCGGCTTGGGCCGCGTTGAGATCGGTCGTGCCGGGCGCGAACGTGCGACTCGCCTCGCGCAGCGCGTTGGTCGCTTGTTCGAAGGCGAAGAGCGCGTCGACGAGACTGCTGCGCGCCGCGGAAAAATCGTTGCGCGCAGCCTCAACGGGCCCGCGATCGGTGGTCGCCATCCTTCACGTCTCCGGGAGCAGGGAAATCGCCTGAACGCCCAGGCGAAATGGTTGCAGGAACGTCCGGTCCGCCACGACCGACGAGGTTTGACCGAGGCCAGCCGCGCCAACACTCGTGTTCTTGCTGCTCGCGCGGTCGCTGGCTTCGTCCGCGAATTTGGGGTCACCCGGCTGCTCTTGCAACACGAAGTACCAACTCGGGTCGCTGCGAATGTCGGCTTCGGTCAACATGAAGCCGTAGAACGCGACGTCCGGCTCGAGCAAGGCATAAAATACCGGGTGCTGCTGAGTGCCGGTCAGCTGCTGTGTCACCGCGTCCAGCTTTTGCGCGTAGACGATGACGTTCGGATATTTTTGAATCAGCTGAGCGCGCAGCACCAGGACCAAGAAGGGCGCGCTCGGGTTCGAAAGGGGCGGCGGGCGTGGACTGTTGCCGCCGAGGTCCGTGCCCTTTCCCCATTTGCGAATTGGCTTGATGTCCCGCAGTTGGTCGGCTGGGAGCGTGGAGCCGTCTTCGAGGATGTGTCCGGCGATGTCCCAAAACTGCCGAAAATACGTGCCGCGTTGATCGGTCGGGAATTCTTGCCACAAGAGCTCCCGCGTCATCTCATGATTGAGACCCACCATGTAGGCCTCGACGAAGCGCTGATTGGTGACGACGAGGCCAATCGAATCACGCTCGATGCCGTTGAGGCCGGGCAAGATCCAATCGCGAGAGATCTGCGAGAGCGGCAGATACATCGGTCGCTCGTACTCGGGCGGTGCAAACAAGGGTTCGAGCGGGTCGAGCGGATTCCACTCCACGCTGGCGTCGAGCGATAGCCGCTGCTTCACGCGCTGCCCCACCGTGGTGGTCGGCTGGAGCTGAGTCGTGATCGACGTGCGGCAAGTGTCGAGGCTCATCGGCGGCGGGCAGGGAATGTCCGCAGGCGTGGCGATGGCTTGCAGCATCTGCGAGAGTGCCGCGCGAATCGCGGCGGCATCTGCGCTATCGACGGTTCCACTCGGGATAGGTGGGAGCGGCAGGGGGTTCGGCAGCGTGAGGCTGCCGAACAGTGTCGACATGAACGGGGCCGCCGCTACGTCTGCGGCGGTGAGCGTGCCTGCGTTCCACTTGCAGCGGCGCTTCACGTCGCTACCGCTGATTGCGATTTGAATCAGGCCGATGGCGTAGCGTAGTGCGCGCAAGGCGATCCACCAACAATCGCCACTTTTGCTGACCGACAGCTGGCGCACGACCCAAGCGATGACCAACCCCCAGCGCACCAGCACATCCCCACCGAGTGCCACGAGGTCGTCGATGCGCTCGCAGGGCACGCCGCCTGGAATGTCGACACCGGGCGTGTGCAGACCGCCTGGCACGGGCGGCTCGGGTGCGGGCCGCTTGCAATCATTCAATTGCCCGATCAGATCCGGACTGAAGGGAGCTTGACCGGGCCGCCCCTGTAGCCGCCCGATTGGTCCGCGCGGGCTCGTCCAACGCAGCCACTGCGACGAAAGAAACCCGGGCACGATCGGGCTACTGTCGGTGTGTTGGCACACAGTGCCGCTGCCACAGACGACGCGCGCGTGCAGCGACGCGGTCAGCTGATAGAAGTGCTGACGCGTGAGGGTGAGGAAGTGACGCGCATAGACGCGCACGAGCAAGCCGCGCGCAAGCTGAGAGACGCGCAGCAGATCATTGATTGTCTTGATCTCGTCGACTTGCGTCCAGCCGCCTGCGAGCAGAGCCTGTTGCTCGCGCTGGATCACGGCCGTCCCCAGCGCGCTGCCCACGCGGCTCCGCGGGTCCGAATTCAACTGCTGGAACCAAGGCGGATTCGTGCCCGCGGGCGCCGCTTCCGTCAGCTTGTTTTGCGCGGCGTACCACTGGCCGTACAGCGGCGGAACCAGCACCGGCTCGGTCGCTGCGGCGGGCGCGTTCAGCACTGGCTTCAAAGCGTTGATGAAGGCTGTGCGGTCGTTCACTGGCCAGTCGGGCGGGTTGTGAAATGCGGCCACGGACATCAGTGCGCCCTCTACGGGCAAGGAGTTCGGCGACAAGGAGCTCGGCGAGGCGGGGGGCAAATTGAAGCCCGCCGTCGCGACGTCCATGTCTCGCCTGCCGATCGTCTCGGGCAGCACGAATGGCTTGATCAGACGCGCGGCCTGCTCGAAATCACCGATCGTCCCCGTCGTGAATTGCCACGAGTAGTAGGCGGGCAGGCGAAAAGGGCTATCGGCGGTGTTCCAACCGGCGAGCGCGTCGACGGCATTGCTGGGCGCGGTGCCGAGGCCAATCAGGCGGCCGCGTTCGAATGTCGGCACCAAACACGCGATGTATGCCGTGCTCGGTTTGAGCAACCGCGGCGAGATGAGGCGCGCACTGAACAAGCCGGGCTGCCCGCTGATCTTTTGTGCCGCCTGATTTTCGTCCAGGCTCGCGCCTTCGAATTGAGTGTGGGCCCAGGCCCAGAGCTCTGCCGGATCAGGCAACGCGCTCAGGTCGTTGACCGTGAGCACCGCGAGCTTCTGCTCGGGGCTCGCGGGTGAAAGGCTTGCCTCGCCGGCCTCGAACACGAGCAGCGAGAACCAGGGGCGGAGCTGATCGTCGAGCGTGGCGGGTGCGCCGCGGTTGACCGCGGCGGTGTAGCGCCAGGGCAAGTCCGCTTGGTCGAACTCCAGAAGCGCGAATGGAGTGAACTCGGCGTCGAGCTCGTTCGGCTTTGGCCAAACGCGGCAGATCACGTGCGAATCGAGCCCGGTAATGTCGCCCGGATTGATTAGGTCCAGGGTGGCTGTCTCGAACGTATCCAAACTGGGCCCGAACGTGATCTCGATGATCGCGTTCGAGAGGGGGCCAGCATTCGAGCCCTCGATTGCGTGATTCGCGGTGGCAAGCCCGCGCCGAACCCACGATACGAACGAAAGCGTGGCATCAGCCATTGCGCCTCATCACGGAACCTCCGCCCATTGGCATCGCCCTTCCCAGCCTCGACTCCGTGAGACGACACCACACTGTGGAACGCATTGCCAGAAGTGCGGGACAGGCGGGACAAGAAGTATTTTCGCGAAGACGGCGAGTCCGCGAGCTTGGCTGAGCCAAGAGCCTCCTGCTACGCTTGCGCGATGAAGATGCGCGCTTCGAATTTTCATTGCGCCGTGGTCGGTGTGCTGTGTTCTGCGCTGGGCTGTGGCAGCTCGACCGACGCGCCGAACCCTGGACCGGGCGGGTCGACCGGCGTCGCGGGCACTGCCAACGGGGGCGCAGGCGCAAGCGGTTCGTCGAACACCGCCGGCCATGCGACGGGCGGTTCAGGGGCGCCCACCGGGGGCAGCGGCGGGAACAGCGCTGGGAGTGCGGTCGGCGGGATGAACGGCGAAGCGGGTGATGCCGGCGCGAGCGCGGGGAGCCAGGTCGGCGGTGGCGCCAGCGGTGGCGGTGCGGGCAGTACCGGTGCGGGCGGAGCTGCTCCCTTGCCGCCAGAGCTGACGTGGACGGCAGAGGGCATGTACGACACGTACCAAGGCATCTGGGGCAGCAGCGCGACTGATATCTACGCGGTCGGGCGAACGTACGGTGTGCTTCATTCGGCCGGCGACGGCAAATGGGAAGCGCAGCCAGCGGCGCTCACGTCGGCCGGCTATGCCACCGGGATCTGGGGCAGCGGACCGACTGACATCTACGCTTCGGTGAATTCGAACTTCATCCTACATTCGTCCGGTGACGGCACCTGGCAGCATCAGTCCTACACTTCGGGCTACACCTTCAGCGCTGTTTGGGGTTCGGGCCCGAGCGATGTGTACGTGGCAGGGCCCGGTGCGTCGCACAGTACTGGGAACGGCGTGTGGCAAAAGCCTCCGCAGACCATCTCGGGCAGTGCTCCGACCTTCGCGCTCTGGGGCAGCTCCGCGACGGATATCTATGCCGCCACGGGGCTATCGGGCGACAGCACCGTGTTCCATTCCACGGGCGACGGGACCTGGCGCTCGCAGAAGACGCCGGCGGCTGGCGAGATGGTAGGGATTTGGGGCGCGGACGCTAGTCACATTTACGCCGCGGGCGACAAGCTCGTGCTGTTCTCTTCTGGAGATGGCACTTGGACCGCCAGCCTGACGGACACGACGACGCTGTTCAACGCGGTTTGGGGTTTCGGAACCGGCGCGGTGTACACGTGCACGGGTCACGGCCAATTCTACCGCTCGAATGGTCGCGGAACCTGGTCGACGGCACAAGTGATCGACCCTCAGCATCCAACGCAGATCTGCAACGCCATTTGGGGCACTTCGCCGACCAATCTATACGTGGCGACCGAGTACGGGATCTACCACGGGTCGAACTGAGCTCGCGTCAAGCCACTGCCGCGTAAGCCGGCACCACCGTAAACCGCCCCTGATCATCGGGGTTGGCGTCGACGTGCGCGCGCAGGGCGAGCAGGGCCTGGACCTGTGTGACTCCGGTGCTGGTGATCGCGGTATTTTTCTGGAGCGAGCACGCATCTGCGACAACGAAGCTCTTCGGCGCGAGCGTCACTTTCTTCAAGCCGGTCTTGGACACGTACTTCTCTGCGCCGGAGCGGCGCACGCCGCCCAATGCGCTCGCGCTCCTGCCGAGCAAGCCGATGAGCTGCGGTTGCGTGAGCTTGAACGTGGGTTGGTTGCCAATTCGCTGCCCCTGCGCGTTGATGTACGCAGTTTCGTATTCGAGCGTCTTGGGTCTCGACGAACCGATGGTGACCCGATTGGGGGCCAACGAAACTCCTGCGTCCATCGGCGTGTAGGAATCGGCAGACAGCTTGTCCGCGTTCGAAAGATCCAGAAAATGGCCGGGAACGAACAGATCTTTCACGACCTGCACTTCGGAAGGCTGCAGCTCGATGTCGTTCAGCTTGGCCGAAACGAAGCTGAACTCCGTGTGCGTGATCGGCTGGTATTCGCCGAATTTTTGCAGCTTCTGATTCAGCGGAGCGACCTTTTGGCGCAGCGTTGCGGCGGACAGTGGATCGATCGGGGTGCGCCCATCGCTCGCCGCGAGTGACACGACCGAGAATCCTGCAGGCGGCGCGGAACCAGACCAATTGCGCGGATCGGCGACTGTCGCGTCGAGCCCGAGCACGGCGACCTCGGGCGCGGTTTGCGGCGGAGTCCCGAGCCAAGGATCGATCTGCGGAAGAGCAACCGGTTGACCGCCGCCGAAGGTGATGTCGACCGGCAGACAAGCGTCCCACCAAAGGATGCTGACGCACACTTTGCCGCTCAAGTGCCAGGGCGCGGGGCCACTCAGGCTGCCACTCAAGCGCACGCCGAAGCCGACGCCGTGGAACGAAACGTCGACGCCAGCGGAGAAGCTCGCCTTGAACGAGAACGGCGAGAAGACGAACAGCGCATCGAAGCCGATCCAACCGTGCAAACGGATACCGAAGCCGTGCGCGTTGAGCTCGAGCGAAGCGCCGATTTGTGCGGTGTTGGAGGTGAGCGCGAAGTATCCCGAAGCGACCAAGCTGGGGTTCCCGTTCACCCCCAAATCGACCGACGCGCGGCGCAGCGACGGAAACTTGGCGGGCGGGGAAAAGCCAGTGTTGAAGCCGCCCACGCTGAGTAGAAACTTGGCGTGGTCGCCGAAGCCGAGGCGATACGCCATATCCCCACTGACGCCGAAGCCAGCGACGTCCGAGTCGTACAAACTCGCGTCGAGCGAGAACTCCTTTGCCGGCACGTCGAGCATGCCGTCGGCGGCGAGCTGCAAGTGCATCAACGCAAAATCCTGGCTCGGCAGGATCATGTGCGCGACGCCGAGCACGGCGATCCGCGGGCCGGGAAACTCGATCACGATCCCGAGCTCGGCCGTGATCAGCGTGGGGGTGCCCCAGCCGAGCTTCGCCATCGGCCCGAGGATGAAATGGCCTTTTGCTGCCGGGAACACCGTGGCCAGATCATTCAAGATCGTGGGCGCGTCTTGCACCGGATCGCTCGGAAACAAAAGATTTTCGATGGAGCCGGTGCGCACCGCCGCGCTGAGCGCTTCTGTGTCGAGCGTGCGATTGATGGCCAAGAGCCCGCCGACGCCGTTCAGCGTGAAGCCGAAGCCGAGCTGGATGGGGGTGAACTCTGCCGTGATCACCACGACGAAAGACACGCCCTCGGTGCCGTCCGGAAATTTGGTATCGAGCAGGCCGAACGCTTTGACGTTTACCGAAAACACCTTGAGATCGAGCACGCCAGAGTAGCGACCCGTGGCTTCGTCGTGAGCGATGAAGCCGCCGCCGGAGACGCCACCGCCGTCTATCGAAACGCCCACGCCGGTCGGGAGCTTGATTGCCGGTTTGACGTTGGCAACTCCCAGGTTCCCCGAGCCGAACGTGATGTCCAGCTTCAGGCCCACGCCATCCACGGTCAGGCTGAAAGGACCGAAAGCTGCGGTCAGCGAGGTCGCAACGTCGATCGGTAGTCCGCTTCGGCCTGGCTCGCCGAACGGCAATCGAATCTGAACGCCGTTCATCTCGACGCCAGCGAAGCTGACGTGCAGGGGAATCACGATCTCGAGGGAGGCGCCGGCATCGAACTGTAAACCGCGAGAGAGGCTGTAGCTGGCTCCGAGTTCGAAGTTGGCTTCGAGCTTTCCACCGCTCGTGAGCGACTGCAGGAAGCCATCGCCCTTGGACAGATCGACCAACACGTGGCCGCCGCTGACGCTCAGGCGAGCGAAGGGCTCCGCGGTCGCCTGACCCGCCGCGGTATCGAACGCCAAATTCAGCCCCATCCCCAGGCTGAGCGAATCGACGTCGAGTCGACTTCCCCCGAGCTCGCCCACGAGGACGAGCTTTGTCGCGGGCGGGATCGGCGTCTTTTCTAGTGTGGAAGTCAGCGAAGCGCTGAACGTGGCGTCCGCCGCGTAAGTCACCTTCGCTGGCGGGACGATCGTGAAGACGAAGCCACGCGTGAACGAGCCCTTGGTCGTGGTGTGAACTTGCAACCCCGGCGACAGAGGTAGCGTCAGGTCCAAGCCATCGGGAATATCGAAATTGAAGGTAAAATCCAGGCCTGGAGGAGTGGTGGTCGCATTCGGACGAATGACGAGCGAAGACGACTGCACGCGCGGCGAGTCTGGTCCACTCAATACCAGTTGCGAAGGATAGCCGAGTAGCTGCAAGAACGTGTTCAGTCGCGCGGGCAGGGAATTGGAGTCGAACGCGCCGCTGCCCCAGCCGAATAACTCTTGGAGTTTGCTCGCGGGTGAGCTCAGGATATCCGTCAGACGGTCGAGGTGCAGTGCGCGGTTCGCGGGTGTGATCGGTTTGGAGGAAAAGTCATCCGCCGTGTCGGGCTTCAGATCGATGGTTCGGTCCACGACCCCGAGCAGGGCCGCTAGGCTCATCACGTTTGGAAATTCAGCTTCGAGCCCGCGAACAGCCAGATCCTCGACGACTTGGCCGGGAGCAATGCCGACGGCGTTCACGATCGCGTCGAGCGATCCAATCACCGCCGCGAGTTTGAGCAGCAGCTCACCGATGGTCTCGGCCACGCTCGATTCGTCGTTTCCGTCGGCCTGGGTGCTCAGCTGAGTTGCGAGCTGACCCAGTTGTCCGGCAAGTGAGCGGGTGCTCGCCAGCGCGCTCAGGAAGCTGGCCTGCGACAATAGAGCGGGCGAGAGCGTGACCCCCAACCCGGCGAAGTAGCTGGTCACGCGGTCGACGGTCAGGTCTTCTTCGAGATGCGCGAACGAGCGACCGACGAATGCTCCGAGGCTCTCGAGGGTTCCGAGCTGGATTGACATAGCGATTCTCCGAGGTCCGAGCTTTCAGGGACGCGTGTGAACTCGTTCGATGGCGATGAAGTTCCGTCTAGTTCGAGGCGCGATCGGAAGGTACCATCCGCTGATGCTCGAATTCGTGGCGCGGGAGGCAACGAGGCGCGGAGCGCGGGGCTTGCGCCAAGCCGCGGCCCGGGGGCTTTCGTGCTGGTTGCTAGCCGGTTGCTGCACGCTGTTCACTCGTGCTCCCAGTGCTACGACAGACCGAACGCAATACGCGCCCGGTGCGCTCGTGAAGATCGTGCTCGACAACCACTCCGGCCGAACCGTGCCGATACCGACGCGGATGGCAGTCGTCGAGCGAAGCCACGAGGGCCGTTGGATCGAGTACTCGCCCGAACCGGCTGACCCACTGCTCGGCGATCCGGCTGAGCGCGTCGAGCAAACCATGGCGAGCGAGAGGCTCATGAAGCCGTGCACCACCCACGAACGCCGGCTGATGCTGCCCGAGAACATGCCCGATGGGTCGTATCGGGTTCGGCTGGAGAGTTGGCTGACGAACGTGTTTTCGGTGAGGACATCGAAGGGCTCGCGTTAGCTCGGGATATCGCGAATGGAGATCAGATTTACCTCGAAGATCAGCGTGGCTTCGATGGGGACGATGTCCCCGAGTCCGACATTCGTGTAAGCGAGCTCGGGAGGGACGGAAATGCGCCGCTTGCCGCCGACTTTCATGCCCACCATGCCGTCATTCCAGCCTTGAATCAGCATTTGCCCGCCCACGGGCACCTCCACCGTCTCGTTCGGTTGCAGCTGGCCGATGACGAGTGTGTCGGGCGCAATCTTCACTGTGTAGCTCACGGTGATGAGCTTGTCGTCCGCCACCTCCGCTCCGGTGCCCACCGTCAAGTCTTCGATCGTGACCGCCATTAGCGAACCCCCTGCAGCTCGCTAGCCACCCCGCTCGATTCTGCATCGCGCAGGTCTACCAGGAGTTGACTATAGGACAGACTTGCCCAGTTCTTCAGTTTCGGTCGCACATCACAAATGTCGCGCTGCAGTGCCGGACTTCCATATCGTTCCAGCATGTCGAGAATGTCGAGCAGCCCTTCGGCGGTCGAGGCTGAATCCAGGATTTGCCGCTGCGGCTGGTAAACCGAGCTCATCAGGCGACTGCCGAGAGCCTCACCTTTTCGCCGTCGCCAAGTCGCCGCGACGCGGGGTTGACGCGTAATCAGGTTTCGCACCTCCGACTCGTGCTGACGAAAGACTCGCAGATAGTGTCGCCCCACGGCTGTTTCGCCGATCTGATCTCGGGCTCGATCGAGCGCGATGCTCGCCATGCTGCGCTCTCTGTCGAGGCCTGCGGCGGCACCCGCGGCTTGGATCTTGGGCACGGTGTTGACCACGCCCAAGGTGGTTGCGGTCGGGATCTGGACTTGGAACCCCGAGACCACTTCGGCGATCGGCGAGCTGACGCCGAAGCCCGTGATGAGGACCCCGCCCTTGGTCGAGCCAATTTGAGTGTGATTGAGTGAGACGATATTCCGTGAGTTGTCGACGACGACCGAGCCTGAGTCCCCGCGATCGATGAACGCTTTGAACGGCGGCAAGGGTGAAACGGCAACTTGGTGATCGTACGTTCGAACGACTACCCCTTCGTCGGCCGAGTTGCCTGCTTGATCCACGGAACGGACGACGCCTCGAGTGACGAGCGTCGTCCGCCCGCGCTTTCGCACGATTACATCGGTGTTCAGGTCGGCGGTCGTGAGCGTTCGCTGGCCAGCGACCGTCCCAATCCCCTCGATTTCTGCAGACCAGGGTAAGCCAGCGTCGAGCCGAATGATGGCGCCGTCCACCAACAAGTCGAAGCGCGCGGCAGCGACCTTTCCGATTACGTCCGTGCAGCAGCCGGAGCAATCCGAGCCACCGGGGGTCGGCTGACCAACCGGGCCCCCCGTCTTTTCTGCCTGGTCCTTAATCGAGACGCTGGTGTTGTCCAAGCTCAGAACGTTGGCGACGTGCGCGTTGGTCAAACCAAATACCAATAATCCCTGGGGGGTGCTGCGCGTAACGATGCAGCCGAGTGTGCCGTGGCTGATGACCTCGGGCTCTTCGAGCGCAAGTTGAATCCCGCCATGCAGGCCGTGTTCGCCTTTGCGGTAGCGTCGTTGATCGATGTAGCGCGGCTCAGGCGGCTCATCCTGCGCGAGGACGGGGCGGCCAGCGGGCACGACATCCGTCTTCACTCCCTCGATCTCGCTCGGGATGCGATGCTCCACGGGGATACTCTCTAAGTCGAGCTTCTTCTCGACATAGACGACGATCGCGAGTTCGCCGGTGCGGGCGGATTGACTGATTTTCGGCCCGACCCCAACTCCGACGACCCCAGGGAGCTTGAGCAGCGCGTCTTGAGCAGCGCGTTTGACGCGAACAATGTCCTCCTCATTTGCCATGCGCTGAACCGGCTCCCCTTTGAGGCCCTAGTCGTGCGGGCCGAGCGGATTATATGAACCCCAGCAAGTGCGCCCAGCAATCGCTAATTCGCGGATGGGTAAGATACAATTTCGCCGAACGTGGCTCTTTGGGCCAATTATGACGGGCTAGCGCGGCCTTGCCGTCATTTTGTGTTCGGCGCTCTTGTCCTACCCAAGCTTCGTCCGCAATCGCTGTGAGGCGCAGCAGATTCCCGTCCGATCGTGTCCTGCACCCTTCCTGCCCCTACTCGTCTTTGGGGACGCGCGCGTGCTTCACCCGCCGCTGCCGGCTGCTTCGCGACCTCCGGCATTGGTTGGCGCATTGGGCGGGACTCGAGCCAAATCCGGCGTGGCCTCACCTAGCTCCAGCATGCAAATGCTCAGGCGCGACGCTTCGCGGGCGAGGCCGCGCAGCTCCAGCTTGGACTCGGCATTCAGCGGGCTTGCCTGAGCGAGACGCTCGAGGGCGTCGCTCGTACTACGAAGGCATGAACGCACTGCGGACAAGGTCCGCGCTTGCGCGTCCCGCGACGGGCGGCCGCGGCGCTCCCCTTTTGCACGACGAAAGGCCACGACGTTTTTCCGAAGCTCGCGCACGCTCCAACGTTCCTTGTCGGCGGATTCCAGGATCTGCTCGCGCGCGGTTTCATCGAGCCTCAGCACGGAGGCGACATGACTAGCGGTGATGTGTCCAGACGTCCGGACGCGGGGCAATGCGAGTACTGCGACGTAGACGCCCACCGCCTCATGCAGCGCGGATTTCGACAGCGGACAATCGCTGCGACTCGCCAAGCGCCGGAGGGAGTTGTTTTTGTTCCGGCGACGCTCCCGCCATGCGAGGGCGTTCGAGCCAAAAAAGCGAGTCAAAATCAACTCACCAATGGCGAGGGTGCGATCGATCCCAGTGCGGCGCTCGAGCTCTCTGAGCTCGCGAGCCACCTGTTCCACGAGCGCGGGATCACCTGTGCGTGGCACGACCTGGCCATCCACATGGGTCCCCGATCCATCGGATTGTCCCCAGACGCCCATCTAATTAAATCGATCCTATCAAATCCCTTCCCGCTCGGCAACGTAGAAGCCAGTAGTGATTTCTTTTCGAGCCGCGCCGTCTGCTTTAGGAAATTTCGTATTCGTAGCTGCGGCGACTGGTGCGAGATGTTTGCCACCCCGAGGGGTGCGATATGGCGGAGTCCGTCAATCGGGCCTCCGGCGCTTCGCTGAAGTCGACGGTGACTATCACGCGCGCCTGTTCGTGACGTCTGCGTCACCATCACGCTGAGCTGCGCCGCCTGTGCTTAGATCACTCGTGCGCGCAGCTCCAAGCGTCGAATAACTCCACTAGGTGAGTCGGGTCGCGTCGCTCGGCAGGCGGCGAGAGATGCATAGGCAGCTCGCATTACATCAGTATTCGGTCGGCCGTTCGCTCGTGGGGCGCACCCTGCGCATCAAGCTTTTCCGCGTACCCTTACACTTCGAAAAGCCAAAGCATTGGCTGACTCGAAGCTGGGCTGGCGAAACTCGCCATATCGCGCGATGGCAACCATGCGCGTTCGTTGTTGGCACTATGCGAGTTCGATGCTGCCACGACGTCGAATGTAGCAGTGGCGTGACGCCATGAGTGGGTTTGACGACTCGAGGGTTCAGTGTGGTTGACTTCGCATTCAGCGAAATCGTAGCAACGGTGCTCCCTTCGACCGCTGTGTCGGTCCATGGTCGCTTGCTGACACGAAGGCTTGCTTCTGCCGTGCTCACGAACCGTCGAGTACGAGACAGCCGGCGGTCTGCAAAACGCTCGTCTTACTCGTCGTCATCGGCGAGGGTTCTAGCCAGGCCTGAGGTAGGACGTCGTCTGCGCTCTCCGACGGAGATCACCGTGTGCAGCCGATGAACAGGAGCTCGCCGCTCATGGGCTGCGCAGCGCCGACAAAGCGCAGACGCCGCTTTTGATCGCTCGGACAGCTGGCTACCAGGTCCGGACTGCCCAGCGGTGCGGGCGCGCCGTTTTCGTCGGTTCGCAGCAGGTCGATCACGCAGTAGCCGCCGACGCTCGGGTCCGGGGTGAGCTCGTTCTGGCAGGCGTACAGGTCCGAACCTGGGTCGCTCGCGAACCCAGCGGCCTGCACGATCTGGCAGCCGCAGAAGCTGTCGCAGCTGACGCCGCTGGTTCCATCGCAAGCTTGGATGATTTGCAGCTGTTTCTTGCTGGCGGTCAGCATTGGTGCCGGCAGGGGTGCCCGTGCGCGTTGCGTGCAATCGCAGGAGCCCGACTCGAGCTCCGCGATCAAGCACGGGATTCGACCGTCCGTCGCGCTGCCGGGCAGGCCGGCGAGGATGGGCCGAGGCAAACAACTCTCCGCTTCTCCTGGTTCGCCAACGATGATCCGAGTGACGTAGAGGTTCTGTGCGCCGCCCAGGTCGCCTGTGCTGCTCGAAGCACCCGAGGTGCCGGCGCTGTCCCCGCCCTCGCTTTGGCTGCCGCCGTTCGGCTTGCCGCCTTCGACCGCGGTGCCCTCGTCGCCCGCGGCCGCGCTCGAGCTCATGCCGCCCTGCGTCGTGATGTCTGGAGCCGCCCCCGCGCTTCCGGATGCCGCGCGGGCATCACCCGCCGAGCTCGTGCTGCACGCGCTGAGCAGGGCGCTCGCCCAGATGAGCGCTGTCCCCAACTGTGCGGCGCCCAGTAGTAATCGCATCCGACCAAGATACGCCGGCAGTGGTCGAACACCAAAGAAAGCGTTAGTGCCGCGCCCGATCCTGCGGAACTAGTCGAGCCGGTTCATCTTGCTGGCGCTGACGCGAGGTGACCGGAAAAATTTCTGGCCGTGCAAAGAATGCGAGTGAGGCGAGCTTGGGTTGGGTTTGGGGGCCGTGCCCGCGCGCCCCGGCTAACCTAGTCGGGCAGGTTCACTTTGCTGGCACGGCGTCTGCGCGTGATCGAGCATTCGCGCAGACGAGCGCGTTGCGCTCGCAACTCGGCTGCAATGGAGTCGCCCGGTGCGCCGTCGAGGCGCAAGACCCTGCGCCCTTCGAGCTCGAGTCGGCCGAGCGAGTAACGCAGCCGGCGCATGGTGAACGGCCCGCATTCTCCGAGCGGCCGCTGCACTCCAAAACGGCGCAGCAAGGCGGCGGCCTTCGGCCCGCTGCAGGCGGTCTTCATGGCGCGCAGGGCGTGCACCAACGCCTCCTGTCGGCCGAGCTCTCGCGCGAGGTCCAGCAGCGACGACACCGAATTTCCGGTCATGAAGATCAGTACGTCGTAGCGACCCGCAATCAGCCGGTCGACCACCACCCGAACTTCATCCTGAGCCTGGCTGAGCGCCTCGGCGCCAGTGAGGGGCGGTGACGAGGCCGCTCGGTGCACAGGAGCACTGCCAGCGACCATGGCGTTCACCCGAGACTTCGGTGGCGGAATGATGGGGGTGGGGGACACGGCAGGTTTCGAATTCATCAGCGCCTTGCTCATCGCACCGCTCCCCAAAGCAACGTTCGCGCCACGCTCATCGTCGCCACGAAATCATGTCGCGTGGGAACCAAGCCGAGCAGCGGAACGCGCGTTGCCGCAATGCTCCACCCTTTTGTCGCTTGTCGAACAGCGTGGTGGTTTCCCGACAGGATTGTCGGACTCGAGCGAAGCGGGCTCGCGCTCGGACACTGAATGTTGGGGCCTGGCATTGGGCTGACCGGCCAATCGAGTCCGATCCCCGGAGGAGCTTGCGGGTCAGTATGTGCGCGGCTTCTCAAAAAGAGATGAAGTGAGAAACTTGCGGGGTACACGCGCGCCTTGTGAGCGGGTGGACTGTAACCCTGTGACCCCACGAGAAGCTGGGATTGAGTCGTCGCTATCGGTGCGAACGCGCGGGACGCTTGCGAAATCGGCGCTAGGTTTGGGTCCCACGATGTCAAACCATCCCTTGTCTTGCTGCGGGCGCCTGGCGATCGCCGGTCTGCTCGCCTCGGGCATCGTCCAAGCGGAGCCTGCGTCCAATTCAGCCAACTCGGCGACCATCTCGGTGAGCGTTGGCCCGCTGCGCAACAACCAAGGCTCGTTGGCTTGCCGACTTCATAGCTCCGGAGTCGGATTTCCGCGCGGGCTCACGGGCACTGTCTCGCAGCGCGTGAAGATAGCCGGCTCCTCGGCCCGCTGCGTGTTCGAAAACGTGCCGCCGGGCACGTACGCGGTGGTCGTGCTCCACGACGAGAACGACAATCGTGAATGCGACCGGAATCGGCTCGGCATTCCCGTAGAGGGTTACGGCGTGTCCAACAATCACACGTATCGCCTGCGCGCCCCGACCTGGCAGGAATCGAAGTTCGTGGTCGACGGCGGCACAGAGCGCGCGCTCGCGATCTCGCTTCGCTACTGACTGGGCGATTCACTTGGCGCGCAGCCTGCGCTTCAAGACCGATTTCGATGTGTACGCGGGGCTCGGCGTCAACGACACAATGGTCCTCACACGCTCTGTGAATGGGCGGCTACACCGGCTGCCGGCCACGAGCAGAAAGCAGCGTCGCCGCGCGGCGCACACGCTTAGTCTTCGCATGGCATGAATTGCGCATTGCCGGCGTCCGATGCTCGGCAGGTGGAATGCGCTGACAACGCGGTTATCGGTTGCGTTCGTCCTAGCGCTTTGGGCTGCAGGATGTTCGAATTCGAACGCGCCGGAGTTGGCGGATGCGCGCGCGGGTGCCGGCGCCGGCGGCGACGCAGCGACCGCTTCGGGAGCGGGTGGCCTGGCAGACACGCCTCGGGCGATCGGTGAGGCGGGCGACCCAGCGGCGCTGTCGAATTGCGAGGCCGAGCGCGCGCAGCTCGAACAGAAAATGCGCGAAGCGCTCGGCGCAGCCGTCGAAGACCCAAGCATCACCAGCGATCCCAATCTGACCTTGGCGCTAGAGACGGCCGAGGGCTACCGCTTCGTGTACACGCACGGCGATTCCTCGTTGGAGGCGAGCTACGAATCGGCGTCGACATCCAAGTGGGTGGCGGCGAGCATCATCTTGGACTTGGTCGATCGCGGCAAGTTGAAGCTCTCGGATGAACCGTCGCTTTACCTGCCGTTTTGGCAGGCCCAGGGGGTGACGCTCGCACACTTGCTGTCTTTCACGTCAGGCTTCAGCAAGGAGCCGCTGTGTCTCAACTTGCCGAACGCGGACTTTGCCGACTGCGTGCAACGAGCCTACGAAGCCAACGTCGACATCGCAGCTGCGCCGGGCAGCGAGTTCGACTATTCGAGCGTGCATCTGCAGATTGCCGGGCTGATGGCGGTGAGGGCCGCCGGCGCGGCCAGTTTCGAGGAGCTGTTTGCGGCCTGGCAAGCAGCAACGGGCTTGTTCCCGAGCGGAGCGTTCGATCTGCCTTCGCGGAGCAACCCGCGTCTGGCCGGGGGCATGCATTGGACCGGGACCGAATACCTGGCGTTCCTGCGCGCGATCTATGCTGGCAAGCTGCTCCGGCCCGAGACACGCGCGGCGATGCTCATGAGCGAGCGGGGTGACGCCAAAGTCGCGGGCTCACCGGTGCTGGAGGCGCTCGGGCAAGATTGGGCCTATGGTTTCGGCAATTGGTTGGAGTGTCCGACGGCGCTCGGTCCGGACAGCTTCGATTGCGGTTCCGGTCATCGCAATTCGAGCCCCGGCGCGTACGGCGCTTACCCGTTCATCGACTTCGAGCGGCACTACATGGGCATCTTGGCGCGCCAGGGCGAGCTCGGCACATTCCGCGACGGCTATGCGCTGTTCAGCGTGATCGCCGACGAGGCGGCGCGCTGGGCGAGCGCGTGCCAACCCTAGGCGGTGGCTACGCTTTGGCGGCCCGCCGGCGCCATCAGTTCGCTGTGAGCTCCGTACCAGGTCACGACATCGCGGATGGTCTCGGGTAAGGGGCGGAAGGTCACGCCGAGCTCGCGTTGCGCCTTCGCGGACGAGGGACGGAACTCTTGCAGCAACATGCGCACGCCTTCGAGTGGCACCAGCGGGCTGCTGTTCGTCAGACGCGCCCAGGCTTCTGTGACGTGCCCCAACCCGAGCGCGAGCCAGGCTGGAAGGCTGCGCGAAATGCGCGCCTTTCCCGCCGCGTCCATCGCGGCATCGAGCAGCTCACGGATCGTGTGGAAGCGCCCGGCAACGATGAATCGCTCACCCGGCACGTCGCGCTCCAGCAGCGTGACCATCGCGCTCGCCACGTCGCGCGCGTCGACGATGGTCGTGCCGCCCGGCGGCACGCCGGGGAGCTTGCCAGCCAGGGCGTCGAGAATGAGCTCGCCGGCGCGCGTGGGGCCAGCGTCGCCCGGACCGAACATCCAGCCCGGCAGCACCGTTGCGATCGTCATGTCGCTTTTGGGGCTGAATTGGCCGATCTGGCGGTCGCCATCGACCTTGCTCTTGAAGTACAGGTTTGCGAGTTGCGCCTCGGACGCGGGCGACTCTTCGTTCGCCTCCGAGCCATCCGTGGGATTTCCAACCGTGCCCGCGCTCGATGTCTGCACGAAGCGCCGCACGCCGTGCGCATCGGCCGACGCGAGCAGCGCGAGGGTGCCCTTGATGTTGATTTCCTCCAGCGATGATTGGTGGTCGCCCGGCGCATAATACTCGCGGAAGTAGGCCGCCGTGTGCGCGACCGCGTCGATGCCGGCCAGCGCGCGCTCGAAGCCGCTGATATCGCGCATATCGCCGACCACGATCTCGGCGCCGGTCCCGGCGAGCAGCGCATCGGCCTTGTTCCTCGAGCGCACGAGGGCCCGCACCTCGTGCCCTCGCGCGCGCAGCGCACGCACCAGATTGTTACCCAAGAGGCCTGTTGCTCCCGTGACGAAGACTCGCATTTCGTTCTTCTCCTTGCCCTGGAGAGAACCTGAGGCATCCTTCAGGATTCTGGTATTCGCATTCGAGGAGCGGATGAAAGCCACGAAAAATCACGCGACTGAGCCGAGAAAACAGCCGCGTCAAGCGCGCTCCGTGGCCACCGTGAGCGCCGTGCTCGAAGGGGTCGCTCAGGTTTTGGAGACGGAGGGTTACGAGAAGATGACCACCACGCGCGTCGCCGAACGCGCCGGCACGAGCGTGGGCACGCTCTACCAATACTTCCCGTCCAAAGAGGCGCTGCTCGTCGCCGCGATGGAAGCCAAGATGGCTCAGGTCGACCGCGCGCTGTCCAAGATCTTCGAGCTCCCGGCCACGGCTCCACTCGCCGAGCACGTGCGCGTGATGATCACCGCGCTCATCGCCGAAAAGCGGCGCAGACCGCGACTCAATGCGGAGCTCGCGCGACAAGGGCCGCGCCTCGAAAAGCTGCAGCTCATCGCCCGCACGCTCGATCGCGCTCAGGGCATGGTGCGCGCGCTCCTAGAAGCGCACAAGGACGAGACAACGGTGACCGACGCCGATCTCGCCGCGTGGTTGGTGGTGCACGCGGTCAACGGCATGATCGACGGCGCGTTGCTCAGCGCCCCGCAGCGACTCGAAGATCCGCGTCTGGCAGAGGCGATCGTCGAGCACGTGCTCGGGGCGTTGGGGGCGGTGACCTAGGATCCGAACAAGCAAAGAACGAGCGGGGGCGCTCGTCGCTATCAGGCTGATTCGGGCGCTTCCGTCAGTGGGACCAGGCCCGCCTTGCGCCAGCCGACGCTCGCGAGCCAAGTTCGCGCGCTGAGGATCGGCACTTCGTCGACAGTGGCGGGCGGGGGCACGCCCGGCGGCGTGATCGGCCAGCGCCGACTGCGCGGCAGGTCGCAGGGCGGCTTGCCGCGCAATTCGCGAAAACCGTCGAAGTAGGGCGCGGACGAGTAGGGATCGATGCGAGCCCTGCCGGTCGCGTGCTGTTTTTTGAAATTGTTCAGCACGTACGCGAGCGCGTTGCGGACCGAACGCGGTGAGCTCAGCGCACGCGCAAAGAAGCGATCTGCCCAAAGCTTACCCGAGCGAAAAATCAGCCGGTTGATGCGGCGCGCGATGCGAATGGCGAGCCCTTGCATGCCGCGCGACAGGGCCTGCTTGCTGTCCGCCTCGACCAGCAAGTGCACGTGATCGCCCTGCACGGAGAACTGGGTGATTCGAAAATCCTTACGGCTGCGAGTGGCCTCGGCCAACGCACGGCGCAGCGTGGGGAATATGAATTGGCTGCGGAGTGAGCGCACTTTGCTGCGCATGACCACGTGGAGCGGGTGGAGAGGCGAGCTTGCTGCGCGCGCTCGATGACGCACGAGCGGACGTGCCCCGGGCTTCGGGCCGCGCCGCGCGCCGGTTTGCGGCTTGGGCGCGCCGGGTAGAGGCAGTGGCAGCTGGCTCGGCCGTTTTGCCCGGCGACGCTGGCTGGGGTTCATCCGAACGAGCCAGCATAATTAGGGCACTAATTGTCGGGAAAGAGATCGAGATGTGCCGCGTGGCTCGTGGAGAGGGCTCCCGGAGTGGCCGCTCGGGTCGAGCGGTCAGTCAGGGCTTCGCCGCTGCCGGGAACGTCGGTGTGTTCGCCCAGGTGTCGGTGAAGCTCGGTCATGAAGCTCTGACAGAAGGGCAAGAACGTCGTGGTTTCGGGCTCGGGCAACGTCGCGATTTACACGATCGAGAAGGTGTCCGAGCTTGGCGGCAAGGTCATCGTCTGCTCTGACTCGAGCAACTACGTTCACGACGAGCGCGGCATCGATCTGGAGCTGCTCAAGCAGGTGAAGGAGGGCGAACGACTGCGCGTGTCGGAGTACGTGGCGCGCCGGAAGCACGCGCGCGTTCCCCATGGCAACATCTGGAGCCTGCCGTGTCAGGTTGCGATGCCTTCTGCCATCCAGAACGAGCTCACGGGCAAAGACGCGGAGCGGCTTGCTCCTCGAATCATCGGCGCTAAAGGTCTCGCATTTTTGCAACACTCCCGCGTGCCACGCGCTGGACCGAGTGTGCAGGGAGAGTCCCTGACCGAGCCGAAGGGATTTAATGCGCGCGTGACATTCGCGTAGCGCCGTCAACGAGACACCCGGCGTGGCGCGAGACGACTCGGGCAGATCAAAATACCTAAGGGTGGTTGTTTTCGACCAGCGCCCGTAAATCATGCCTAAACGTGCGCGCTCCGAAACCGGCTGTTTGCAATCGCGCTGCGCCCCCTGCTAGTTCGTGGGAGAGTTTGGGCTTCTGCCCGAAACGTCGACGGGGCAGCCAAATCAAGGCAGACCATGAACGCCATCCTCGCATTGGACCAGGGAACCACGAGTTCGCGCGCAATCGTCTTCGAGCACGACGGTTCGATTCGCGCGGTTGCACAGCAGGAATTTCGCCAGATTTTCCCGCAAGCGGGCTGGGTCGAGCACGATCCGAAGGAGATCTGGCAGACGGAGCTCGACACCGCTCGCGAAGCGCTCGAAAAGGCGCGGCTGACGACTCGCGATATCGCCGCGATTGGCATCACCAACCAGCGCGAGACGACCGTGATCTGGGATCGCAAGACGGGTGAGCCGATCCACAACGCGATCGTGTGGCAGGACCGGCGCACGGCGGAGTTCTGCGACGGCCTGAAGGCAGCGGGTCACACCGAGCTGATCCAAAAGCGTACCGGGCTCGTCATCGACGCCTATTTCTCGGGCAGCAAAGTGCGCTGGCTGCTCGACAACGTGCCCGGCGCTCGCGAGCGGGCAGAGCGCGGCGAGCTCGCCTTCGGCACGATCGATTCCTGGCTGGTGTGGAAGCTCACGAACGGTGCGCGACACATCATCGACCCGACGAACGCCTCGCGCACGTTGTTTTACAACCTGCGGGGTCATTGGGACGACGAGCTCCTCCACCTCTTGGATGTGCCGCGCGCGTTGCTGCCCGAAGTGCGCTCGTCGAGCGAGGTGTACGGCGAGACGAGCGTGCTCGGCGGACCGATCAAGATCGCTGGTATCGCGGGTGATCAGCAAGCGGCGCTGTTTGGCCAGAATTGTTACGAGCGCGGCATGGCGAAGAACACCTACGGGACCGGCTGCTTCATGCTGATGAACATCGGTACCGAACCGCTCATCTCGAAGAACCGTTTGCTCACCACCGTGGCATGGCAGGTGGCCGGGCGGACCGAGTATGCGCTCGAGGGCAGCGTCTTCATCGGCGGCGCGGTGGTGCAATGGTTGCGCGACGGCCTCGGGATCATCAAATCGGCTGCCGATGTCGAGAGGCTCGCGGCGACGGTTCCGAGTAGCGGCGGAGTTTATCTGGTGCCCGCATTCGCTGGTCTCGGCGCGCCGCATTGGGACCAATATGCGCGCGGGACGATCACTGGGCTCACGCGCGGTACGACCGCCGCCCACCTGGCCCGCGCCGCACTCGACGGCATCGCCTTCCAAGTCGCGGACGTGCTCGAAGTGATGAAGGACGACAGCGGGATCACGATGAGCGCGCTGCGCGTCGACGGTGGGGCGTCCGCGAACGACCTATTGATGCAGTTCCAGGCGGACATTCTGCAGGCGCCGGTCGTGCGGCCGAAGGTGATCGAGACGACCGCACTCGGCGCGGCGTATCTGGCGGGGCTGGCGGTTGGCTTTTGGAAGGATCGCGCCGAGCTTTCGAGCTCCTGGCAAGTGGAGCGGATCTTCGACCCGCAAATGAGCGCCGACAAGGCGGCGTACCGCCGGGCCCGCTGGAAGCAGGCTTTGAGCCGTGCTCGCGATTGGGAGGTGAAGGAGTGATCGCATTCCCATTTCCGAGGGAGAAGGAGGAACTGCCATGACGATCAAGCGCCCGCTGCACCGCGAAGCTTTTCTGAAGCGCATCGCCGACCGCCGCGAACCGTGGGACATCGCCGTGATCGGTGGCGGGTCGACCGGGATGGGTATCGCCGTGGACGCCGCGTCGCGCGGCTACAGCGTGGTGCTGCTCGAACGACACGATTTCGGCAAAGGCACGTCGAGCCGTTCGACCAAGCTCGTGCACGGCGGCGTCCGCTACCTGCAGCAGGGCAACATCTCGCTCGTGATGGAGGCGCTCGCGGAGCGCGGGCGCCTGCGGGCCAACGCGCCGCACCTCGTCCACGATTTGGAGTTCGTGGTCCCGAACTACGCCTGGTGGGAGGCGCCGTTCTACGGCATCGGCATGAAGGTGTACGATCTGCTGGCGGGGAAGTACGGTTTTGGCCCGTCGCAAATCCTTTCGCTCGAAGCAGTGCTCGAGCGCATCCCGACGCTTTCGCGGGACGGCCTGCGCGGCGGTGTGAAGTATCACGACGGACAGTTCGACGATGCGCGGCTCTTGATCGACCTGGCCAGCACCGCCGCCCAGTACGACGCTTGCCTCGTCAACTACGCGCGCGTGGTTTCGCTCGGCAAAGACGGCGACGGTTTCGTCAACGGGCTGACCTTTCGCGACGAAGAGCAGGGCACTTCGTACAAGCTCTGGGCCCGCTGTGTGATCAACGCGACGGGTCCGTTCTGCGACGAGCTGCGCAGCATCGACGATCCCGCGGTCAAACCGATCATCGCGCCGAGCCAGGGCGTGCACGTGGTGTTGCCCAGGGAATTTTTGCCGGGCGAGTCGGCCATCATGGTGCCCCACACGCGCGACGGGCGGGTGATGTTCGCCATCCCCTGGCACGGTCACACGCTGATCGGCACTACGGACACGCCGATCGAAGCTGCGACGGACGAGCCCCTGGCAACGTCCGAGGAGATCGACCTCATCTTCGAGACGGCCAGCAATTATCTGGCAAAACCCCCGACGCGAGCCGACGTGCTCAGCGTCTTCACCGGGATTCGCCCGCTGGTAAAGGCCGGCAATGCCTCGAATACGGCTGCGCTTTCGCGGGAACACACGATCGAGATTTCGTCGTCCGGTCTGCTCACGATCGCCGGGGGCAAATGGACGACGTATCGGCGCATGGCAGAAGACGCCGTCGATCACGCCGTCGTGCTCGGCGCGCTGATCGAAAGGCCCTGCGTGACGAGCGATCTCGCCATCCACAATCCAGGGAGCCACGACGACGATGCCGGCTGGTTTGCCCGAAATGAGATGGCCCGCACGGTCGAAGACGTGCTCGCGCGCCGCACTCGGCTGCTGTTCTTGAACGTACGGAGAGCTCTCGAAAGGGCGCCCGAGGTCGCGCGCGAGCTCGCTCGGGAGCTCGGCCGCGACGAAGCGTGGCAAGCGGCACAGCTTGCCGCATTCCGAGATACCGCCAACCATTTCAGGATCGCATCATGATCGGGAGTGGTTACCTCGCCGAATTCGTCGGTACCGCCTTGCTGATCCTGTTCGGCAATGGCGTCGTCGCGAACGTCGTCCTCGCGCGCACGAAAGGCAACAACTCCGGCTGGATCGTGATCACGATTGGCTGGGGGCTGGCGGTCTTCATCGGCGCATTTTGCTCGGCCAAATTCAGCGGCGCGCACTTGAACCCGGCGGTGACGATGGCGATGGCGATGGCCGGCAAGCTCGAGCTCGGGAAGGTCGTCGGCTACATCGTCGCGCAAATGCTGGGCGCCATCGTTGGCAGCGTGCTCGTATTTCTGTTTTACCGTGAGCACTTCAAGGCCACCGACGATGCCGACGCCAAACTTGCCTGCTTCTGCACCGGGCCGGCAATTCGCAACAACGCTCAGGCGTTCTTCTGTGAAGCGCTCGGCACGTTCTGCCTGATCCTGCCCATCTTTCTGATGGTGGATCCGACGCTCACGGTCCCTGGTCGCGACGTCAAGGTCGGCCTGGGCACGCTCGGCCTCGTGCCAGTCGGTTTGCTGGTGGTGGCGATTGGACTGTCACTGGGCGGTACGACGGGTTACGCGATCAACCCCGCGCGCGATCTCGGTCCGCGCCTTGCGCACGCATTCTTGCCCATCCCCGGCAAGCGCGATCCCGACTGGAGCTACGCCTGGGTTCCGGTCGTCGCGCCCCTCGTCGGCGCCGCGCTCGCCGCGCTCGTACAGCTTTGGCTCGGACAGGTGACGCTCCAGCGCTGAGCGACGTTCGCCCTGCTTTGCGCGCTGTTCAAGGCCCGCTTGCCGCTGCAGCCGGGCCTTTCACACTCGTGGCTTGCCAGGGAACCTCCACATAGTCGGGCTCGGGCTCGGGCTCGGGCGCGCGGCGACGGGAAGGCAGCGCCGCGAGCGAACAGAACAGTACGAACACCACCAACAGCAGCTCCGCGAGCATCGCAGTCGCCTGTTGCGAGCCCATCAGGTGCGTCGCAGCATAGGCGGCGATCAGAACCGACAGCGAAGCCGCCTTGGCCGCAAACCCCAGACAGACGATGTTCGCTGAAAGCAACGCCCGCAATCGCTCGCGAGCGATGATCGTCACCAGGACCAAGGGCAACGCCAGTTTGACGAGCATTCCCAAGGCGATGATCCACCACCATCGTTCGTACTGCGCGGCGCGCACCCACTGGAACATGAAGGAGAAGTCGAGTCCGGCCAGGTGAAATCCCACCGTGGGCCAGAGCATCAAATAGCCAGCGACCACACTCGTGAGGCCCGCGAGCATTGCTCGAGCACGCGCCGTCGTGGGCATGCGCGACCAGGCGAAGAGCGCTGCTGCGGTCGCCGCGAGCAGCATCTCGATCGGCGCCAAGTGCGTGGCATCGCCGGCGTAAAGGTGATCCAGCTGCAACAGAGCACCGGCGAACAGACTCGACGGCATGCGCCGTCGAGCGCCGAGCGAGCCCAACACCAGCGCCGCGAACAGAGCGGCATAGGCTACCGGTGGCAGCTGAGCCCCTGCCAGCTCGACCAAGACGCTCGCCGAGAGCAGGCTCGCCGCTCCCGCGACGTCGAGTGGCCGGCGTGCGGCGTGGGGAGCGATGAACGTAAAGAACAGCACCAGCTTCGCGACAATCAGCGCGAGCCACGCAGGATCTCGGTAAATGCTCGCATCCAGCGCGAACAGCGCGTCACCCGCCGTCTCGGGCCCGAGCTGCCGAACCGGGTAAAAGCTGCCGAGCACGAGCGCGACGAACGCCAGCGCAAGGGACGGCGCGAGCCACCCCGTCGGGCGAGCTCGCCAGGGTCGAACGTAGTGAAACAGCAGCGCAGCGACGGCCAAAATGGCCGCGAGCACCAACGCGCGCCGCGCCCCATAATAATAGGACGTCGGCAGCATCAGTAAGAACGTGACTCCGAGCACAGACCCGGCTGCCGTGGGAAGCCAGGCGGCTCGCACGACGCCTCGACCGAACCAGGGCGCGCCTCGGATCACGCCGGCGAGCGCGCAGCCGAGGCCGAGCGGCAGCAAGAGCGAGAGTCCGCGCTCAGGGCTGTCGCCGTGATCGTGCAGCAGTGAGCGAATGGAATCGTAGAAGATGCCCGTGGCCGCTGCACAGAGCAACACCGACGCGGCCAGCACGACCACAGCTCCGCTCCCCGCGTGCCGAGCCGACCACAGCCAGGCGCCGAGCAGACTCGAAGCGCAGATCACGGCCAGCCTGACCCAAGGCGTGGTTGCGCTGCCCGAGCTCGCGGCTTTCGGGGCTGCCAGCGCAGGGATACGCCCGCCCAGCCTGGTTTCGAGCCAATCATCACGAAAAATTGCGCTGAGCGGGGGCCCTCGATAGCGCGCTTCGGTGGGCACACCGAGCAGCACGCCCAGCAGCGCGCGGTGATCGGTGATGCGCAGCGACGCGCGTGCGCCCGCGCGAAACGCGGGGCCGTGATAAAGCGCCCAGGTCTTTGCGTCGGTGCCCGGTAAATGTCGGCCGAGTTGGTCGTGCCCGTGGTCGCCGAATACCACGAGCTGGGTTTGCGGCTCGAGCGAGTCGGCGATCTGACCGACGATGCGGTCGACACGCGCAAAGGCCTCGATGTATTCCGCGCTAGCGACACCGTGGGCGTGCGCTACCATGTCCGCGCGCGACAGAGAAACCACGACCAGCTGGGCGGCGTCGCCGTTTGCGGCGCGCAGCAGCGCGAGCACGTTCTCCGGCGTCTCGTCGTCCTTGGCGAGCGCACGCTCCGAAAAGAGCGCCGCGCGATAGGGATGGAAGTCGCTCGAGCCAATCACGCTGATGCGCCCTTTTTTCTGCGTGATCGCCGAGAGCAGCGTATCGGGAGGGCCTTCATGGCTGGGCCGAAAGTTGTCCGCCAAGCCGAGCAGGGACGAGTCGTCGCGCCCCGTCAGCGCGGCCCGGATGCACAGGTAAGTGAGCTGATCACGACAAGGTTCCACCGTGAAGGACGCGCCCTCGCGCGCGAGTCGGCTGAGCGCCGGCATGCGCGTGGCGTCCGTCGCGGTCGCCTCGGCGAGCGAGTCGACGAACACGAGCACAACCCTTGGGGGTGATTCTCTCTGCTCGATGGCAATGCTTTGAACCGACGCCGAGCCGTCGTCCGCCACGCCGGCGGTCAGCGCCACCGTCAGCACGCCGAGCAACCCCGCAATCAAACCGAACACGACCAGCCGCCACCGCACTCACGGCGCTGCTGCAACGCACGTGCCGCAGCGCAGAGCACGCGGATCTTGGCTGGCTGACGCAAATTGAACACAGGTCGCCGCCCGAACGCGCGCGGTCCGCGGCACAGGTCTGTCGCTGGAACGCAACAGTCTGGGGTGACGGCGGCCGCCCTTGGGCTCAGGCGCGCAAGAAGCCGTTCACGTGCCGGAAAAGTTCGTCCGGCAAGAACGGTTTGGGGATGAACTGCTCGTGCGCTTGCAAGACGCGCAAGCTGTCGCGCTCCGCGTAGCCCGACATGAACAGCACCTTCAAGTTCTCGTTCCGAGTGCGAAGCGCGTCGGCCAGTTGCACGCCGGTGAGCCCCGGCATGACGATATCGGTAACGAGCAGGTCGATTGGATTCGGATTGGCCTCGGCCAAAGTCAGCGCGTGCAGGCCGTCCTTGGCTTCCAGCACGCGATAGGCACCGAGGCGCAGCACTTCTGCGAGCAGGCTGCGCACGTCGTCCTGGTCGTCGACCAACAACACCGTATCGAGGGCGGGTTGGCAGGGAACATGCGTGCTGACGCCAGCGATGGCCTTCTTCTCGGCGGCGGGCAGCTCTGCCGAGCCCGAAGTGGCACGCGGCAAGTACACGGTGAAGGTGCTGCCCTGTCCCTCAGTGCTGGCCACCGTGATGCTCCCGCCGCTCTGGCGGACGATGCCCTCGACGCTGGCCAGACCGAGGCCCGTGCCGCGCCCGATCTCCTTGGTCGTGAAAAATGGCTCGAAAATCTGCGGCCGCGCAGCGGCGGAGATGCCGGTGCCAGTGTCGGTCACGGCCAGCGCCACGTACGCGCCGGGGCTCAGGCCGTCGAGCGGAGCTTCGGCATCGACTTCGGCATCGAACGTGCGGAGCGTGATTCGCCCACCTTCGGGCATGGCGTCGCGCGCGTTCAGGATCAGGTTCATCAGCACCTGCTCGAGCTGCCCCGCGTCTGCGAGCATCGGAAATTGTGCGCCGAGCACGGTGACGATCTCGATCGGCTCGTCGATCACACGCTCGAGCATGCGTCGCGTTCCTTCCACGACCGAGTTCACCTCGACCGCTTGCGGCCGCAGCATTTGCCGCCGGCTGTAGGCCAATAGTTGCCGCGTGAGCTCGGCCGCGCGCTTCGCGCGCGAGACCACGATGTCCGCGTGGAAGGCGAGCTCGGGCTCGCGCGCGCTGCGCTGCAGAATGTCGGCGTGGCCCATGATCACGAGCAGACGATTGTTGAAATCGTGCGCCACGCCGCCGACGAGCCGACCGATGGTTTCCAGCTTCTGCGCTTGAAATAGGCTGTCTTGCAGCTTCTCTCGTGCTTCCAGCTCGTGCTGCCGGTCGTGCACGTCAGTGCACGTGAGGATGCCGTAACGCACGCGCCCTTGTGAATCCCGCACCGCGTTGTAGCCGAGCTCTCCCCAGCGCAGCTCGCCGGTCTTGCGCACGAAGCGTTTGCGCAGCCGGTACGCGCTGGTTTCGCCCGCTACCACGCGCTGCAGTTGCGAAAGCTCTGCCTCACGGTCATCCGGGAACGTGGTGTCCAGCCAAAATTGGTAGGGGTCGCTGTTGAGCAGCTCTTCACGGTCGTAGCCCAGGAATTCACAATAGGTCTGGTTGGTGTCCAGGAAGCGGTTGAGCTCGAACGACGAGATCAGAAACCCCACCAGCTCGCTATCGAGCATGGACTGATTGCGTTCACGTTGCTCGGCGAGTTCGTGCTTGAGACGCCAGTTTTCAGCGCGCAGGCGCGCAAGCTCGTCGGACTCTTCCACCATCTCCCTTTAGGCTACCGTCCTCGCTGCGACGCTGCAAACGAAGACCGGCGGACAGGCACTCTGCCGTGGCTCAAGGCCGCCCGGGCGTGGGTAATTTCGCCCGATATGCGGCCCAACAGGCGCGACAGCGCCACTCCGAACCCGCCTCACCAGACTCATCGGTTGTCTTTCGACTCAGGCGCCAGCCGTGTTTGAGGCTGAGCAGCGTGATCGAACCGTCGCTACCGACCGGCGGCGCGGTCCCACAACCGACGCATTTCCGCTCGGTCGGCGAGGCTGACTCGAGATCTTCGCTCACCGGACGATTTCACCCCAGCGCTCGGCGATCTCTGCCACCGACCAGCGCTCCCCGCCCTTGGGCGCCACACCGTCGGTCATGGCAATCTTGAAGGCCGAGAGCTGACTGCCTTGCACGTGAATGATTTGCCCGGTGAGCTGCGCTGCGGCGTCCGACACCAGGTAGGCCGAGATGTCGCCGCAGAAGTCCGGCGACATCAATTGTTCGGCGTTCGGAAAGTCCATCAGTGGCAGTCCGGCGGTGAGCCGTGTATAGGCCATTGGACTCAGGATGTTGACCGTGATGCCGAACTCCGCGAGCTCCTGAGCCGCGCTCAGCCCAAAGCCGCAAATGGCGGCTTTGGCGGAGCAGTACGCCGCCACTTGGCTTGCGCCTTGCAGCCCCAGCTGGCTCGAGACCATCAGCACGCGGCCGGGGCGCTTGTTGCTCTTGAGGTGACGCGCGAAGAGCTGCGTGCACAAGAACGTGCCGCCGAGCATGGTGCGAAGCTGCGCGTTCCAGTCTTCGTCCAAAATGCTCTCGATCGCGCCTTCGCGCACGATGCCCGCGTTGGTGACGAGGATGTCGAGCTGACCGAACGCTTCGACGGCGGTGCGAAACAGCGCCTCGACTCCGCTGCGCAGCCCGACGTCGTGATGGTCGGCACAGGCTTGCCCGCCCAGCGCTCGGATTTCTGCCGCGACGGAATCGGCCACACTGGGGTCTTGCCCCACGCCGTTCGGTGAACCGCCGGTATCATTGATGACCACGCGAGCTTGCTCGCGCGCAAGCCTGAGCGCGATCGCCCGGCCGATGCCCCGTCCCGACCCCGTTACAATCGCCACTTTACCGCTGAGCACACCCATTCTGGTCATCCTTTCCCTCGCTGCCGAGCGCGCGCGCCACGCTCCGCGCTCCGCCCGTGCAATCGGAGCACGCCACTTACCGTGTCTGGCGAGCGTCTGTGTGAGTGAGTTCTAGCAAACTTCGGGAGCACTTGATATGAAGGTGCATGTAGCCCGCGCGGTCGCGCTCTCCGATGGGTGGAACGCACCGAGCGTCACATACACCGACAGACTCCGAGTATGACTTCGACTCTGCCGCACTCCGCAATTCGCTGAAGGGCCATTTCGCGGGTTTTTCCGAAGATGCCAGCGCCTGATTCCGACATCACGGACGTGCGGACTTTCGCCACGGACTCGTTGTGCGATGCCGGCGACGGATGTGCGCCGAAGGCGGGTGCCGATGATACCTCGACCATCCGAGCAGTCGTCGAGCCGGACGACACCGTGCCCGGCAAGAGCGTTCCACCGGTGGACGAAGCAGATCAATTGCAGCGGTGGCTCTCGTTTTTGGCGCCGCGCTTCGTGTGCGGAGAGCAGCACAGCTCTACTCACGCTAGTTGGGTATTTCGCGGTACCGACCGCGAATCGAACGCGGCGGTCGCGGTCAAGCTGCTGAAGGACTCGCGGCCGGAGCTGCGCAACGCGTTCAGCGCAGAAGCGCTGCTGCTTTCGCAACTGGAGCACCCGGGCATCGTGCGCTATTTGGCGCATGGCGAGCTGGCCGAGGGCGGCGCGTACCTGGTGACCGAGTGGCTCTCGGGTGAAGAGCTCGGCGCGCGGCTCGCGCGCGGCCGCTTGGCCACGGGTGAAGCCCTCACCTTGCTCACTCGCGTCGCCAACGTGCTGGCAGCGGCCCACGCTCGCGGCGTGATGCACCTCGATCTCAAACCCTCGAACTTGTTTCTGGTGGATGGGGATCTGTCCAATATTCGCTTGCTCGACTTTGGCATCGCTCGCTTGACCCGATCCGTGGTCTCCGACCCGGACGAAGATTGGGTCGCCGGCACGCCGGGTTACATGGCGCCCGAGCAAGTCCTGGGTGAAGCGCTCACGCCCGCGACGGACGTGTTTGCGCTCGGCTGCGTGCTCTATCGCTGCATCGTGGGTCGCCGGATCTTCGAAGGCAGCCCGATGGAACTGATGACGCGAACGGTCGAAGAGACCGTGAAGCTGCCCGAAGCCATCGCCGCCGAGATTCAGCCCGCTCTCGCAGAGCTCATGGCGTCCTTGCTGAATCCGTCGCAGGCCTTGCGCCCCGCCGACGCCGCGAGCGTGCTGGCTCGGATCGCCGCGCTGCCCGCGGAATTGTTGGATGACGTCGCTCCCTCGGCGCGCGCGCTGCTGAGTCCGAGCGGGCTCACCGCGGCCGAACGCGTGCCGACCACGGTCGTGCTCGTGCGGCACGCGAGTCGAGAGCAGGCGCGGCTTGCGAGCAGCGTCGAGGGGCGCAAGCGCTACTCCAGTTACTTCGAGACCTTGGCCGACGGCACCTGGCTGTCGCTTCCGCGCGGCAGCGCCACTGCCCTCGATCAAGCGCTGCACGCGGCGCGCTTGGCGCTCGACGTCCGCGCGCACTGGCCGGAAGCGGCGATCGCCGTGGTGGCGGGGCGCACGATCGAGGGGGCCCCCACGCCGCAGCTGCACGAGTTGCTGGCCGAGGCAGAGGCCTGTGTGAATGACGCGCGGCCCGGGCAAACCGTGCTCGATGACACCAGCGCGGCGCTCGTCTCGGGCAAATTCTTGCTCTCGACGGCAGAGGGGACGAAAGCGTTGTTGCTCGCTGAACGCGCGCCAGCGGCCGACGAAGAGCGCGAGCGACAGAGCAGCAAGATGTGTCTCGGCCGCGACGCGGAGCTCGCGAGCTTGCTCGCTCTCGGCGAAGAGGCATTTTCGACGCCGAAGGCCCGCGTGGTGCTGCTGACCGGGCCGGCGGGCGTCGGAAAATCACGGCTTTTGGATGAGTTCTTGGCGCATCTGTCGCAGACTCGGCAGGGGCCTCGGGTGTGGTCGGTGTACGCGGACCCAATGAGCGCGGGTTCGGCCTTGCATTTGGTGTCGGCCATGGTCGAGGCGGGTCAGCCCTCGGCGGACTCCGCGCTCGTCCGCTTGCTCGAGCCCGCGGCCGCGGACTCTCTCGCGGCGGGCGAGCTGAGGCCTGCGGGCTCGGTCGAGGCGGTGCATCGCGCCTTTGCCCTGCACGTCGGCGCAGAGCTCGCACGAGGTCCGTTGCTTTTGCGCTTGGAGGACATCCACTGGGCCGATCTGGGCAGTCTGCGCGCCATCGACTACCTGCTCGCGGCTCTGCCCGATCGGCCCCTGCTCATCGCCGCCACCGCCCGACCGGAGGTGCGCGAGCTCTATCCGGACTTGTGGCAAAAGCGAGCCCTGCACGAGCTCCGCTTGGCTGAGCTCTCGGAGGCCGACGCCGAGCGCATCGTTTCGTTGCGGCTCGGTTCCGAGCTGAGCAGCGAGGTGCGCGCGCGAATCCTGCAGCGCGCTCGCGGAAATGCCTTCTTGTTGCACGAGCTCATTCGCGCGCAGGTCGAAGGCCGTGGAGATGAAGGTTCGGAGACCGCGCAAGGCGTCGTACAAAGCCGGCTGCGCGCGCTCGCGCCGGACGCCCGGCGTGTGCTGCGCGCCGCGAGCATTCTGGGCGATCCCTTCACGCATCGCGGCGTGGCCTTCTTGCTCGGCGAAGGCTCGGACGAGAGCGACGTCGAACGCTGGCTGAGCCTGCTCGTCGCGCATGAGGTGCTTCGTCGACGCGACGACGGTCCGTCCAGTAAAGCCGCGCTGGTCTTCGCGCACGCCGTGATGCGCGACGCCGCCTACGACCTGCTCACCGAGTCCGATCGCACGCTCGGCCACCGCTTGGCCGCGCGCTGGTTCGAGTCCGCGGAGCGCACGAACCCGATGATCACCGCGCAGCACTATGCGCGCGCAGGCGATAGCGCCGGGGCGGGTCGCTGGTACCTGCGCGCCACGCTCGAAGCCTTCAAGATCGGTGATTTCAGCGCCACCACGGGTTCGGCGGAGCAAGCGCTGTCGTGTGAGCTCTCGACGCCCGAGCGCGGCCACGTGCAGGCCGTCGCCGCGCACGCCTATCGCCTGCTCGGCAACGTCGAGCGATCGAAGCAATTGTCGGCGGATGCACTACGCGCCCTGCCGCCCAATTCGCCCCTGTGGAGGGAAGCGGCGCGCACCGCAATGATGGCCGGGGCGAGCACCGGGCGTCATCGTGAAGGGGGATGATTGTTGATGGTCACGCGCTACGCCGCGGGCCGGCCCAGCCTTCGGCGGCGCGTGGCGTGAAGAGCGCTCAGGAATTCTCGGCTAACGCGGCCTCGACCGCGCGCGCCAGCGCGCCGCTGGTGTACGGTTTGGCGAGCCAGCCGAGCCCCTGGGCGATGGCGGCCGCGGCCCGTTCGGGCGGTGCGTTACCGCTGGCAATCAAGGCGCGTTGGCCCGGAAATAGCGCGCGCACTCGCTCGATCACCGCCAGGCCATCTTGGTCCTCGTTGAGCGCCATGTCGACGATCAACAAATCGTACGGGCTCTGGGCAGCCGCGCGAGCGACGGCGTTTGCCTTCTGTTCGGCTGCGCAAGCAGCGAATGCCTCACACGCGGCGCTGCCGCTGCGCAGCGTATCGATTTCGTAGCCCAGTTGGCCGAGCACGCGAGAAGCGGTGCGGAGCTGCGTCGGCTCGTCATCGACCACTAGCACCTTGGCGCGCCCGCGCGGCAGCGAGGAAGTCGGGTGAGCGGCGGCGATCGCCACTTGGATACGCGGGAAATACAGGGTGAAGGTCGTGCCTTGCCCGGGCTGGCTCGCGACGTCCAGGTATCCGTCGTGTTCTTTGACCACACCGTGGACGACGGCCAAGCCCAAGCCGCTGCCCGAAGTTTGACGGATGCGCTTGCTCGAAAAGAACGGTTCGAAGACGCGCGCCAAGCCGGCAGCCTCGATGCCTCGCCCGGTGTCGGACACGCTGACGACCGCGTAGCTGCCCGGTGCCACGACCTCGTAGCCCAAAAGCGGCGCGCTCAGCTCGGCAGAGCGCGTCGTGATACTGACTTTGCCCGGACCGTCGAGCGCCTCCAGCGCGTTGCGCACCAAATTGGTGATCGCGCGGACCAGGTGTGCCTCCGCAGCGCGCACGATCAGCGGTTCTTCACAGAGCAGGTGACAAACCTCGACCTGCGTCAATTCTTCGGGCATGAAGCCGAGGGTCTCGAGCGTCAGGCAGTCCGAAACGAGCGCGTTCAGGTCCAGCGGGTCGGTGCCTACCCGCCGTTCTCGGCCGAGCGTCAGCAGATCTTTGATGGTCTGTGCGGCGCGCAGCGACGCGCTCTTGATGCTGCGCATGTCGTCGCAAATCTCGCCCAGGGCAGGCAGTGATTGGCGATCGAGATGCGCCAAGTCCTCCAAGATCACGTCGGGCAGGGCGACCATTGGACCGAGCACGTTGTTCAAATCGTGCGCGACGCCCCCGGAGAGCACGCTCAACGCCTCCATGCGCGCTGCGGTCGCTTGTCGTTCCTGCACGCTGCGCTCGTGGAGCACGGTCTTCTCCAGCACTTGCTGATGCAGTCGGATGCTGCTGAGCGCGACGCTCACTTGGTCCTGGAGCATCTGGAACCCGCTAGTTCCGCCGGTATACTCGAAAACCGCTACGCCCCAGCGCTCCCCCTCGCACAACAGTGGGAACACCAGGCGCGTGCGGCGCCGATCATCCTGCCAGACTCCGGGGGGCACCAGTTGATGGGCCGCGAAGCGGACCTTGGGCGGGTCGAACGGGCGCCCATCCAACATGCACACCCACGGCTCGAGCTCGTCGAGTGAGTCGTCCGCGTAGCGGGAAAACGACGCATTCGCGATGCCGAGCGAAGGCATCATGCGCAGCAGCGCTTGCTTGAGCGAAGGCAGGTCGACCGCGCGGGTCAGGTGCCGGTTGAGGTCGACGATCCGGAGATAATCGTTGTCCAGGTTGATCCGCTCTTGCACTTGCCCGCGCTGACTGCGGTGTGCGATCAGGTCACGCACGTCGTGCCACAGGTCCTCGAACGCCGGCTCGCTGCAGCCGCGCAGCTCCTCGCGCAGGCGAGTGATCCCTCCCTCGAGCGCGCGACAGCTCGCCGAATCATCGTCGGTGCTCTCGAGCAGCTGCTCGGCGGCATGCAGGAATGGATCTGGGTTGCCGGTGAGCGCGGGTTCGAGCCCGGCGAGCAACCGCTCGGCGACCTTTGCGCCCTCGGGCACGGCGGAGCCCAGGGCCGTGGTCAGCGTGCTTCGGAAGAAGAGCGCATTTTCTCGCAAGTATTGCGCGGCAGGCAGCGTGATGCTCGGGCGAGGACTGGATTTGACCAGCCTCGTTCGCACGCCACAGCCGCACGACTGGCGGACCAGGAACAGCGCCGGGAGCTCGACGCAAGCGGCGACCGGTCGCCCCGCGAGCTGGTCCAAGACCATGCGAATCGCTTCGCTTGCCATGGCCGCGAACGGCTGAGCCACGGTGGTCAACGGGGGACTGTCCAAGCGCGCCATCTGCACATCGTCGAAGCCGGTGACCGGCAGCTCGAGGGGCACTCGGCGCCCGTGTTTTCGCAGCACCGAAAGCGCGCCGAAGGCCATGTTGTCGCTGGCCGCGGCCACCGCATCGAACTCGACTCCGCGCGAAAGGAGCTGCTCCATGGCCGCTTGCCCGTCGCGGTTCGTGAAATTGCCGTCGACCACCAGCTCGGGGTCGAAAGTGAGCCCGTGCTTGCGCAGAACTTCCACGTACGCGCTGAAGCGCACGTCGGCCTCTGGGTTCCCCGCGGCACCCGCGATGAACGCTGGGCGTCGGCGGCCATGCTCACCGACCAGGTGTTCGACCGCTGCTTCCATGCCGCCGCGGTTGTCGATAACCACGCTCGGAACGCCGGGCACGGCGATCCCGATGCTGCACATCGGGATTGCGCGGTGCAGATGCGCCAAATGGTGCACGCTCTCCAGGCCGAACAGCGAAGCGAGACAGCTCGAGATCAAGACCAGACCATCGACGCAGGTCGGGTGCATCAGGTCGAAGACCGAGTTTTCGTCGACGCTCCACAACCGGGGATCCCCGTGCGCGCCGGCATAGACGGTGAGCAAATTCAGATCGAGCTCACGGCATTTGTCCTGGAACGCGTTGCGGATCTGCGCGTCATAGGTACCTGTGAAAAGTGCCAGGTACCCCATCAGCACACCGATCGTCTTGCGCCCTGCCCGTACCTGCACAGAGCGCCAAACGGTCACGCGGCGGCGAAATTTAGCGCGGCCGAGCGGCTGAAATTTGCCCACATCGACTTACTTTGGCGCCAGAGCGTGCCTCTTCCAACGCGCACCGAGCGCGCTGAATGCGTCGCGCAACACGGCGAGTTGGGCACAGTGGTCGGCGCGATCGTTGCCAGCGTACCCGCGCACTTGAAAATCGCCTTGCTGGTAGAACTCCACCAGCTCCAAGCCGAAGGGGTCGGTGCGCCGCACCGGCTGCGGTTTGCCCCCGAGCGTTGCGATCAGGTAGTGGGCGCACTCGGTCGTGGACGCGAAGTTCGGCGGATCGATCGAAGAGTGGCTGACGAAGAAAGAGTGCTCGCCGCGCGTCGAGAGCCGCGCGAAATCGACGAAGGGCTTCATCTGGGCCTTGAATGCGGGATCGTTGTTGCGCGGTGCATGGAGGCCATCGATCAGAATCACGGAGTCGATGTCCTTGCCTGCCGGTTGGCACAAGGCCGCCTCGATGCCAACGAAGCCGGCACTCCACGCGCTCATCGCCAGGTGTCGCACGTGCGCGGGTCTGGCCAGGCGTCTGCTCAGCACTCGCTCGGCACTCGCGACGATTGCCGCTTGTAGCCCAGTGCCGGTGAACAGCGCCCCGTAACTTTCGTTCGGCCCGACTGTCAGCGAGAACAGTGAAAAGGGCTGCCGACTCAGGATCAGCTCTCGCCGGATCGCGTCGTCCCCGAGCAGATGAATCACCAGATCGAAGCCGCCGTCGTCGTCCAGCGCGAGCGCGCGAGGTGCGCTGAACTTGCCCTGGCTGACCGGCGTCCAATCATCGAACGCGCTGGCGTCCACCGTTGGCGGAGCACACGGCTCGACGCCCCCACGCTGCGCCACCGTGCGCGAACTCTGGAAGCCCGGGCGAGCGGTCACCCAGTTACCGACTTGTCGACGCGGCTCCGCGTCGACGGTCATTGGCCGATCAGGCTCCAAGGGATCGGCGATCGTCTCCGGTCCTGACGCGGACGCCGGTGTCGCTGGCGGAGCGGCTGTGGGTTTCGAAGGTGCAGGAGGCGCGGGCCTGCGATCGTTGCACGCGATGAACCCGCGCACCAGCACAAGAGCCACGCCGAAAAGCGCGGCTTCCATCGCTCGAAGCATGCGGCGAGCGTAAGCCAAGAAAGTACGGAATCAAACCGTGCGGCGACCCGTGACCAATTGCACCGCCAACAGCACCAGCGCTGCGACGAGCAGCAAGTGCACCACTCCGCCCAGCGTATATGAGGTTGCCAAGCCCAAGCCCCACAACACCAATAACACGACTACTAAAGTGTACAGCATGATGGCCTCCGTGCTCCGACCAAGCACGCTGCGTGCCATCTCGCACTCGCACTCGCGCTCGCGCTCGCCCGCGTTGTCACCCGTCGCGCTGGAGCAGCCCTCGTCTTCATCTGCGACGGCTTTGCCGAGGCGAACTGCCTCGCAGCCGAACGCTGAGCGAGCAGCGTCGCCACGTGGCGTGCGCGTGCGCGCCGCGCGCGCCATCCCGCGAGAATGCCAATGCCCGTGCGAACCCGCTCAAACGTCTGAAGCGAGCGCGAGTCGTTCGATCGCATCGATCGCTTGCAGCATGCGCTGACCTGCGGCGGGATTGGCGGAGTGCACGCGAATCCTCGGGGGCTGGAAGCCGCGAACAGCGACCGCCTCTTCGATCCAAGTGAGCACGTCGTAGCCCGTGCCGCGCACGTCGTCCCCCAAATCATGATCCAGGCTGAGCTCGATCACGTTGCCTTGCTCCAAGAGGCGAATCACCTCTTCCGGCGAGCGCGCGGGGACCCACCCTGCCGGCGTTGGTCGGCAATCGTCCAAAAAGACCTTCACCACCTCGAGCCTCCGAAACTAAGATACGCTCGGCGCCGGCGAAATGTTCCCTAATTTCGCGGATCATTTGCAACGCTCGGCCCCTGACGCTAGCCTTTCTTCCGATGCCTAGTCAGCGCGCCGACTTCGGGACCTTGCTCGCCACTGGCGTCGTGAGCCTGGGCTTGGGAATGGTGGCCGCGTCTTCGGCACAGGCGGAGAACGAAGCGCGCCGGGCCAACTTTCGAGGGCACATCGAGCAGGAGCTCGCGAGCACGGGGCTTTCGCTGTTGGATTTGACCATCGGCCGCACCCAATGCAACGCACCGTTTTGGAACGTGACTCTGAAAGATCACGTTGGCCAACTGAAAACGGTGCGTGTCGAGCTGCCCCTGGGCGCCGATCCCTACGGGCACGACTCGCGCGTGCTGCTGCTCCAGAACACGTCGCTCGCCGCGTGACACGCCGCGTGACCTTGCCGTCGCGCGACTCGGCCTCTGCACCGGATCCGATCGCTGCTTTGCTGGCGCAGCTGCACGCTGCCGTGCGCGAGCAGCTGCGCGGTGAGCAGCTCACCGATCGCCTCACGCGGCTCGCAAACAACGAAGCCTTGTCGGAATGGTTGCAAGAAAAGGTCGAGTCCGGTGAAGATTTTTGGATCGCATTCGTAGAGATCGACCGCTTCAAGAGCGTCAACGACGAGTTCGGCTACGAGAGCGCCAACGAGTTTCTGCGGCGCCTGGCAGAGTTGCTCAGCGCCGCCAGTCGCGACGAATTCCCCGCGGGTGCCCTGGCGTTCCGCGCCCATGGTGACGAATTCTATTTGGCAGGGCCGGCAAACGGCACGAGCGAGCTCGGCGCAGAGCTTTCTGCGAAGCTCGAGCGCGTACGCATGGACGTCGCGGCGATTCAAGTGACGGTCGAGGGAGCCAGCCGGCCGCTGGCGTGCACGATCAGTATCGGCTGGCTTTTGTCGGCGGATTCCCGGGCGACCAGTGACGGCTGCACGCAACCAGCGGTGCGCCGCCAGCTCGAAATCGCGGTCAGTGAGGCCAAGCACCTGCGCAATACCGTGGTCCGTTTCACGCCCGAAATGCGCAAGCCCTCGAGCCGTGACGCGCGCGGCGATTGTCCGGGATGCCGAGCGAAATTCACGGTCACGATCCCGCTCGGGGCAGAGCGTGGCGGCGCGCTTTTTTGCCCGAACTGCGGCGCTGCAGTCGAACGACCGCGCAGCGTTGCGCCGTGAACGACGCTCACTGTTTGCGTTGCGCCACGATGAATAGTCGTGGAAAGGTCAAAAGGAGCTTGCCGTCGCGGCGTGCCGGATAAGCCTCCGCGATGCGCGCTTGATACTCGACCAGAAACGCGGCTCGCTCCGGTTCTGAAAGTGGATCGATGAATGGGCGCAAGCCGCTGCCCCGCACCCAATCGACGACCTCGGAGGCAGAGGCCAGGACATGATGGTAGGTCGTGCGCCAGACATCGATCCTCGCGGCGTCGGCAGCCAGCGAATCGTAATAGGTCTGCGCCGTCAGAATCTCTGCCCGGACGCGCGTGGCTTCGCTCAGCACGCTCGCCCAGGGTCCGACGCTCGCGACCTCCCTCATCGAGCGATGGCTCGGCTCATGCAGGTTGTCCGGCATTTGCACGGCGAGTACGCCACCCGGCAAAAGGGCCGAGAACAAGCGCGGAAACAGCTGCTCATGCGCCGGCACCCAATGCAGCACCGCGTTGGCAAAGATCACGTCCGGAGCGGAAAGCGCTGTCCACGTGCTGACCTCGCCGAACTCGAATTGGCACTGCGGGAGGCGTTTACGTGCGCTCTCCAGCATCGCCTCGGAGTTGTCGATGCCGGTCAGGGTCGCGCCCGGAAAGCGGGCCAGCAAAAGCTCCGTGGAGTTGCCAGGCCCACACCCGAGGTCGACGACCCGAGTCGCGCGCTCCAGCGGAACTCGCGCGAGCAATTCTTGGGCGGGTCGAGTGCGTTCGTCTTCGAAGCGTCGGTAAAGGAGCGGGTCCCAGGTCATGGCTCCTTCCCATGGGGCAATTAGGCCACGCCGACAAGCGCTGGGACGCGATGCTCAGCCCAGGCTGAGCTTTTCCAGCCGGATCAACCGTTGCAGCTCGCGGCCGTCGAAGGCGCCGGAGTGAGCGCGCTCCAGCCAAGCACGTCCGCGTTGCGTCAAATCCGGAGTCTGCACGAGCAGCAGATGTACGGGGTCGGCTTTGCTGGAAGGCTCCGCGGTGGGCGCACCCGGCGCGTCTGAATTTCGGACGAACATTGGTGGGCTACCTGTGACTGGGGTTGATGGCTACTCCGCAAAGCGAAAGTGCCGGTTCCGTGTCAACGCGCGCAGGCACCCATCTATGCCGCGGACCCGGCAATCTGGTGGGAGGTCCCCACACCTCGCATGGCGCACCGCGTGCTGGAACGCCATGCGTGGTTCGTGGCGTCACTGTAGGGGACGCTTGGCTGCGCCTTTGGCGGCCTCGTAGCGCGTCAGCAGTGCTTGCGCAGCCTCCTCACCGAGCGCCGCTTGCGCTTTTGGAAAGAGCTCCTGCTCTTCCTGGTCGACGTGTTGCGCCACTAGAGTGAAAAGTCGATCGAACGCCAAGCCCCAGGCATCACTCTCCGGGTTCAGTGCGTCGAGCGCGCGTAGGGCGGTCTCGAGGTTGGCCGCTTCTTGATGGTGAAGCGCGACCCACTCGCGCGTGTCCTCGGAATCGAGGACCGAGTACACCTCGCTGAGCTCCGCGTGCTCGTGCGCCAGCAATTTCGCGCGGATCTCTGGATAATGCTCGCGCCGAACCTGCGCGTCGCGGCTCTTGCTGAGCTCTTTCATCAGCGCAGCCAGTTCCCCGTGTTCCTCCGCCAGATGCAGGAACACGCCGCGTAGGCCGTTGAGTCCAGCCTTGACGGCTTTCAATGTGCCCAGTGCACCGACGCCGAGCTGCTCGATGGTATTTGCCATGTCCGCTCCTCACGCTCTGTCTTCTCGCTCTGCTCTTCCGCTCTCTGGAGAGAGCAAGCAGCATGCCTCGAGTAACACGCACGAATTCTCAAGTCGAGTGGGCCGAACAGCAATCGGGAAACGGTTGGCCGTCTAGATACGCGCCATCTCGCCACCCTGTGGCCGAGTGTCTCGCAACCAAAATTGCGACACTGTTCGCCAGCCTGAAGCTGCCGCGATCGCACAGCCGAATAGCCGGGGGAGACCGTGCTCTCGGCACTGAGTCCATCACGCGCTCGAGCGTACGCACGCCTTTCTACGCTGGCCCGAGGATTGCTCTGACGAGAAGGCGAGATGCAATCAGTAGTCAAGGGTATGGTCCAGGTTCATAGCGTTACTTATCGGATCGTCCGTGTGCGCACGGGGCAGTACGACGTCGTGCGCTTGTTGGATGATGTTTGCGTGGGATCGTTTTCGCTCGGTACACGGCGTGAAGCGATCATCGAGGGCGATGCGCCGGACGTCATTCGGGAAGTGGCGCGTGCGGCGCTACAGGGAGGCCGCACGACGTGGACGCCACGTCGTTTGAGCGCGTGAGGCGACTCGCTTTTGCCCGAACGGGCGGCCTCGCTCGGGTCCACTCGCTGCCTGCGGGTCCTGCGCCCTACCGCAAGCTTTGGGATTTCGCTGGCCTGCGACGTTGAACGTCTTTGCTGACGAACGGGCCGGATGGTTCGCGCTGGTCAGCCGTGCTTCGCAGCGTTAGCGTTTGCTTGACCGGGTTTTTCGGCGAGCGCGTCGTCGTTACCGGCGAAGCAGCCCATGGCGCGCCTGATCGATCCGCTTTCCGCCGGTCCGCACCCACTCGTGGGCACGGTGCTCCGAGGCACGTACGAGGTCCGAGGTGTGATCGATCGCGGCGGGATGGGGATCGTGTTCGAAGCCGAACACATTCGCCTGCATCGCAAGGTTGCGCTCAAGATCTTGCCCGGCCATCTCGCTCGCGAGCAGAAGCCGTTGCTCCGCTTCCGACGGGAGGCGGAACTCGTCAGCTTGCTACAACACCCGAACGTCGTTCAAATCATCGATTTCGATACGACGGAATCGGGTGAGCCGTACATCGTCATGGAGTACTTGCTCGGGGAGAGCCTCGAACTGCGCTTGGCGCGCGAGCCCGTGCTGCCGCTCGAGCTCGTGCTGCAGGTTGCCACGCAGGCGGCCTCCGGTTTGGCTGCAGTCCACGAAGCGCTGATCGTGCATCGTGACCTGAAACCCGCCAACATTTTCCTGACCGATTTGCCGGCCAAGGGCATCCACGTCAAGTTGCTCGATTTCGGGATCGGTAAACGGCTCGGCGGTGGGCGGCAGCGTCTGACCGGCGAAAACGACGTGATCGGTACACCGAATTACATGCCACCCGAACAAGCGCAGGGCCAGACCGCACAGGTCGATCAGCGCGGTGACCAATATTCGCTGGCGGTGATCGTGTACGAGATGCTCGCTGGTCGCCGACCGTTCCGGGGGGACATGATGGAGATCCTCGAACAGGTGATCGCCCGCGAGGCCCCGCGCATCGAGGATTTGGTGCCCAATCTGCCGGCGGGGATCGGCCCGGTGTTGCGGCGCGCCATGGCCAAAGATAGGGAGCAGCGCTTCAACACCGTCGTTGAATTCGCGCAGGCGCTCAGAGCGGCCGCGCCTGCCGCTGGAATGCCGGGAAGCGGAGTCTCGCCGACGGCTCAGGCCAAGTCGAGCTCGACGTCGCCGAATGCCCCCTCTCGACTGCGAGTGCTCGAAGTGCTCGACGATGCCAGGCGAGCGCGCTCTGCCAGGGACATCGATCTCGCGGCCACGCTCGTCGAACGCGCATTGAGCCTTGCCGACGCGCTCGCCGATCGCGAAACGGCGGCGCTGCTCGAACGCGAAGAGGCATTGATCGAAGGCTCGTTGGAGGTGCGCCTGGGGCGGCCCGAGCGCGCCTTGCGGCTCCTTCCGCAGCCCGAACACCTGGTTCTGCTGCCCGAAGAAGCCTTCCTGTTGTCTCGCATCGACGGCGTGGCCAGCGCCGAAGAAGTGGTCGACCTGTCACCGTTGCCGCGCCTGCGCACCCTGCGCCTGTTGGTGCGCATGCTGCGCCAAAAGCTGATCAGCAACGATTGACCGCGTGCTGCAGCCGGTTCGGTGTGACCCGCCGTCACACAATCGACCTGTGTCGAAAATCCCCGAAATCCGCCAAACCGCGGTTCGCGCGCGCTCTACCCTCGGACGAGCTCTGCCCTCGTAAGCGAGGGGCCGTTTCTAGAAACATTCGTGATCGACCGAGACTCAATCCGGAACGCCCGACAATACCTCACTGAAACGGAGTTCTCGGTATAGCAAGATTCACGATGAACGAAACGCCGAAGTTCATTCAGGGTGTTTTTACGTTCCGGGGGGCAGGGCTGACGCGTCTCGCCCCGTTGTCCCCGGCGGCCACGTACAAAGTGCCGTATGACCGGCGCGCGCAACTCATCTATTTGCGCGCCGGCAACGCCACGTCGGACTTGGTCTACCTGGCGCTGAATCGGGGCGGAAAGGCCATGCGCCTGTTCCCCGTGGGCGCCAAAGAAGCGGTGCACGTCCCGTTGTCGATCGTGGAAGACGTCGACCCCGAGAGCGAGCTCGAACTGTGCATCGGTGCGCCGGAGGGGGTCGACGGCGCGATCGTCATCGACATGGGGTTGTTGGAGATTTAGCGCCATGGCCAACAAGCAAAAGTTGGTCGTCATCGGCAACGGCATGGCTGGCGCGCGCGCCGTGGAGGAGATCCTGGCGCGCGGAGGCGCCGATCAGTTCGAGATCACGATGTTCGGCGAGGAGCCCTACGGCAACTACAACCGAATTCTGCTCTCCGACGTGCTGAACGGCTCGCATCAAGCGGAAGAGATCTTCCTGAACCCGCTGGCTTGGTACGAGGAGAACGGCATCAAATTGCACGCCGGCGTGAAGGTCGCCAAGATCTCGCGCCACGCGCAGCAAGTCGAAGCCGAAGGCGGCATCGTCGCCGACTACGACAAGCTGATCATCGCCACCGGGAGCCTGCCCTTCATCCCACCCATGGACGGTCTCACGCTGCCCGATGGCAGCGACAAGCCCGGCGTGTTCGTGTTCAGAAACCTCGACGATTGCCGCAAGATCACCGCGTATGCCATGGGCAAGAAGCGGGGCGTGGTGATCGGCGGAGGGCTATTGGGACTGGAGGCAGCGCGCGGGCTCCAGAATTTCTCGCTCGACGTGCACGTGATTCAACGCGGCAGCGCGATCATGGGCCAGCAATTGGACGGTCCAGCCGCAGCGATCTTGAAGAAGACGCTCGAAGGTCTGGGTATCGTCGTGCACACCAACCGAGACACGCGCGCCATTCGCGGTCACGATTACGTGACCGGTCTCGAATTCAAGGACGGCACGCGTCTCGGCTGCGATTTGGTGGTGATCGCGGCGGGCATCAAGGCCAACAGCGGCCTCGCGCTGCGGGCGGGTTTGGCCGTCGAGCGCGGCATCGTGGTCGACAACCGCTTGTGCACGGACGATCCGCGGATCTTCGCGGTCGGGGAATGCGTGCAGCATCGCGGTCAAGTGTACGGCTTGGTCGCGCCGCTGTGGGAGCAGGCCAAAGTGCTGGCCGCGCACCTCACCGGCGCGGATACCGAGGCCGCCTATCACGGCTCGAAAGTCGCCACCAAGCTGAAGGTGATGGGCGTCGAGGTCGCCTCAATGGGCATCACCGAAGCCACGGAGGAAGGCGACGAAGTCGTTCAATTCACGGAAGCCAAGAAGGGCACCTACAAGAAGCTGATCATCCGCAATGGCCGCTTGGTCGGCGGCATCCTGCTCGGAGACATTCGCAAAGCGCCTTACCTGTCACAAGCGTACGAACGCAACACCCCGGTACCCGACGAGCGGCTCTCGCTCTTGTTCGACATTGGCGCGCCTTCGGAAGAGGCCTCGATCGACAGCATGCCGCTCGAGATGCAGGTCTGTAACTGCAACGGCGTGACCAAGGCCGGCATCGTCGGCTGCGTGAAGCAGGGTAAGCGCAGCGCAAAATCGGTGATGGAGTCCACGCGCGCCGGCATGGGCTGCGGCGCGTGCAAGGCGTTGGTATCGCAGGTGATCGAATGGGCCTGCGGCGGCGCGACGGACGAAGATCCTTCTGCCAACTTTTACGTGCCTGGTGTGCCCCTGACCAAGCCGGAGCTGATTGAAGCGATCCGTGCGCTCGAGCTGAAGTCCGTGTCTTCGGTGTTCGCGGCGCTCGCGGGCGGCAAAGAAGACCCAGGCAGCAAGCCCGGCCTGGCGTCGCTCTTGATCACGATTTGGGCCGACGAATACGTGGACGAACGCGACGCCCGCTTCATCAACGACCGCGTGCACGCCAATATCCAAAAGGACGGCACTTTCAGCGTGATTCCGCAAATGCCCGGCGGGGTGACGTCCGCCGCGGAGCTGCGGCGAATCGCAGATGTCGCCGACAAGTACGACGTTCCACTGCTGAAGCTGACGGGGGGGCAACGCATCGATCTGGTGGGCGTCAAGCGCGAAGACCTGCCGAACATGTGGCGCGACCTGGGCATGCCCTCCGGCTTTGCGTACGGCAAGCGCTACCGCACCTGCAAGAGCTGCGTCGGAACCGATTTCTGTCGCTTCGGGCTCGGCAACAGCATTGGCCTCGCGCAAAAAGTCGAAGCGCGCTTTCAAGGTCTGGACGCACCCGGAAAGCTGAAGCTTGCTACCGCTGGTTGTCCACGCAATTGCTCGGAGGCGCTGGTCAAGGACGTGGGGGCGGTCGCGGTCGAGGGCGGCAAGTGGGAAATTTACGTGGGCGGCGCAGCGGGCGCGCACGTGCGCAAAGGCGATTTGCTGTGCGTCGTCGATACGCACGAAGCGGTGCTCCAGCTCGCGGGTCGTTTCCTGCAGTATTACCGCGAGAACGCGCGCTACTTGGAGCGCACCTATGCCTTCGTGCCGCGCGTCGGCATCGACAATATCCGCGCGGTGGTGGTCGAAGACAGCGAGGGGATCGCGGAGCGCTTGGACCAAGCGATGCAGCGCTCGGTCGATGCCTATTTCGATCCTTGGCAAGAAGCCGTCACTCCGGCGACCCCCAACCAGTTCGCCGCGCTCTTGCCGATTGTTCAATGAAGGAGGTCCAAGATGGAAGTCACATTGGGTCCCATCACTGCAATTCCGGAAGGCGAAGGTCGAAGTTTTCAAGTCGGCGCGGCGCAGATCGCGGTGTTCCGCAGTCGTGACGGCGGCCTATTCGCGACCCAGGCGGATTGCCCACACCGGCAGGGACCGCTCGCCGATGGCTTGCTCGGCTCAGGCACCTTGATCTGCCCACTCCATTCGCTGAAGTTCGATCTGAGCACGGGCCGCGCCGAAAACGGCGATTGTTCACTCAAGACCTATCCCGCGCGGCTGAGCGAAGGCGGGCAAATCCTCGTCGACCTGCGAGGCGCGCCGTGACACCGGGCGCCGCCAAAGCCACGCGCATCCAGCTGTTCTCGTTCACGACGCCAGCGATGCGCGCCTTCCACATGAGCTGGCTCGCGTTCTTTGTCTGCTTTTTTGCCTGGTTTTCGCTCGCACCGTTGATGCCGGTGATCAAGACCGAGTTCCATTTGAGCAAAGATCAAATCGCGAACATCAACATTGCCGCCGTCGGGATCACGATCCTGGTGCGACTCGCGATCGGCCCTTTGACGGACAAATACGGTCCTCGTCGCACCTATTCGGCCTTGCTCGTGTTGGGTGCGCTCCCAGTCTTGGGCATCGCCTTCGCCAAGACCTACGCGGCCTTCTTGTTCTTCCGTTTGTTGATCGGCGCAATCGGCGCAAGCTTCGTGATCACGCAATATCACACCTCTGTCATGTTTGCGCCGAACGTGGTCGGCACGGCCAACGCGGCCAGCGCCGGTTGGGGCAACTCCGGCGGCGGGGTGACGCAATCGGTGATGCCGTGGGTGCTCGCCGCTCTCTTGAGCCTCGGGCTCGAGAAGAGCCTGGGTTGGCGCGTCGCGATGATCGTGCCCGCGGCACTGATGCTGATCGTGGGCGTGATGTATTGGAAGCTCACCCAAGATTGCCCTCAGGGGAACTACGACGAACTGCGAAAAGCGGGCCTCGAGGTCGAGAGCGGGAAGAAGGGCGGTTTGGCCGTGTTCAAAGCGGCCATGGCCAACTACCGCGTTTGGATGCTGTTTTTCACGTACGCAGCCTGCTTCGGCATCGAGCTGTTCGTGCACAACGTCGCCGCCAGCTACTACGTCGATCGTTTCAAGCTCGACCTGCAGTCGGCGGGCATGGCGGCCGGTTCCTTCGGACTGCTCGCGCTGTTCGCGCGCGCTCTGGGCGGCATTTTCTCGGATCGCGTGGCGCGAGCGCGCGGGCTCGACGCTCGCACGTTGCTGTTGTTTTCGCTGATGGTAGGCGAGGGCTTGGGCTTGATCTGGTTCTCCCGGACCAGCTCCGCCGCCACGGCCATCACCGCGATGATCACGTTCGGCCTGTTCACGCACATGGCGTGCGGAGCAACCTACGCGCTCGTGCCTTTCATCGACCGCAAAGCGCTCGGGGGTGTCGCTGGCATCATCGGCGCCGGCGGCAATGTCGGAGCGGTGGCGGCCGGATTCCTACTCAAGGGCGTGGGCAGCGTGCAAGCCTGCTTCTCGATCTTGGGCGTGTGCGTGCTCGGCGCCTCACTCTGCGCCATCGCAGTGCGCTTCAGCGCAAGCCACAAGCAACGCGAAAACGCCCTATACGAAGAAGCCCTGCGCGACCGCGAGTCCCTCGTCCCCCGTCCCGAACCATTCCCGGCCACCTGAGCGAATTCAAGGCGCTGGTCTGGGATTTTGTTGATGGTCAATCAGCGCGTCCCAGCGCACCCAGCCTTCGGCGTCGCGGACGAGGGGAGGGAGATTGACCGCAGAGCGCGCAGAGCGACGGCCTGTCCGCGATTCGCAAAGTAGTTCGTGCGCGAAGTACTTTTGGAAATTGAGGACACCTCTCTGCGATTCGAAAAACACTTCGTGCACGAAGTGCTTTTGGAAATTGAGGACGCCTCTCTGCGATTCGAAAAACACTTCGTGCGCGACGTGCGCGAAGTACTTTTGGGAGTTGTTGATGGTCAATCAGCTCGCCCCAGCCTTCGGCGTCGCGGACGAGAGGAGGGAGAGTAACCGCCGAGTGGGCCGCCGGACGAACCCGGGATCGCCCGGCGGCCCACTCGGCAGTTCAATTCAGGGAGAGCTCAACGTGTCCTTCTTCGGGTGCCCGATTCAGTCTGA
>DASSMT010000501.1:0-23848 GCA_035688655.1 Polyangiaceae bacterium
TCATGGGCTGAGCCGTGCCTCGGACGTCAGCTGCGTTTTGCTCGGAGCATTGCGCGCGTCCTGCCGCTCTGCGCGAACGTGCATCAGCTCGGCAAGCGTCGCCAGCGCTCGCGAGTGCAGGGATTGCAAGTGCACCGACACCCCAATCTCCCAGACCAGATTGCGAATGCGCTGCGTTTCCGAGCCAGTGAGTGGACCATTCAGATTTGCCTCGGAATGCTCTTCAGCGCGGAGTTGGGCCAATACTTTTCGCTCCAACGCCGGCCACAATGCAACTAGCTCCAGGTCCGTGAGCGCGGGCAGACGCGCGAGCAGTTGGTCGAGGGCGGACGCCACTTCGCTGCGTTCGTTGGACTGCGCGTTTTCTTTTTGGTTCACGGGAGTCTCCTTCGCTGATTGAGCGTCCAGATGCATCGCGTGTGCCCTCCTACGATTTTGCGAAGAAAGCGCGGGTTCGAGTCCTCGACTGCGCGCAATTGTCCGAACTCACGCGCGAGTTTTGCGTGTTTCCTTGACGTTTCGGGGCTCGCGGCGGGCTCAGTGCCTTTGCCTGGTCGTCGACACCGATACCTTCGTCCAATCGAAAGCTCGACGTGCTCCCCCAATATGAGCGATGGGCGCGCGGGCGCGCGATTCGGCTCGCATGTGCGGCCGAATAGCCAACCGGCGTGACGACGCGAGCCTCACAACACGGGGAGCTCAGTGATGAATCGGAAGAACTTGCTCAAGATTGCAATGGCGACGACTTGTCTCGTTGTTTCGGGCGGCGTCGCATTCTCGGCGCAGGACAAATACACCGTCAGAGTTCCGGGCGGTCTCGCGCTCTCTGAATTCAGAGGGTATGAATCATGGGAAACCATTTCCATGAGCGCGAGCGAGCGGGCGGTCGCAGTGATTGTTGGGAATCCCGTGATGATCGCCGCATACAAGGCCGGCATTCCAGCCAACGGCAAGCCCGTCCCCAACGGGGCGAAGATGGCCAAGATGCACTGGAAGCCGAGCAAGCACGATTTCTTTCCCGAGACGACCGTGCCGGGAACCCTGATCAACGTCGACTTCATGGTGAAAGACAGCCGGAGGTTCGCCGACAGCCGTGGCTGGGGATACGCGGTGTTCGACTACGACGCCGCATCCGACACGTTCACGCCGGGCACCATGGCCGGGAGACCGCCGCAAGGGAACGACGCCAAGTGCGGCGCCGCCTGTCACGAAAAAGCTCACGACACAGACTACGTTTTCACCAAATACGGCAAGCGCTGAAATCCGCCCGATCTCACTGTATCTCCGAACTCTCGATGTCGACTTTCCAGCAAACCATTGTCCAACTTTCGGCAGGTCTGTCGTTTGCGCGTGCGGAGCGATTGGCTTGCTGTAACTCCTCAATCGACGCCACAGCAGATAAAAAGCACCTCGGCGCTGCGAGCCGAGAGGGCCGGTGTACGGCTGGCATATCGCTTGCGATCGCGGCGCCCCACGGGCAGAGCGGGCGATCAGCTCGCGTTGCCACGTGAAAGGAAGACGGAGATGGGTACTCTATTTACCAGTATTGTTTTGAGCGCGGCGGTGGCAGCCGCAACTCTGGGAGTCAGCACGAAGGCGCTGGCCGCAGACGAAGGGATTCGGCCATTCAAGATCAGGGTGCCGCAAGCCGCTCTCGACGATCTACGTCGGCGCGTGCTCGCAACCCAGTGGCCAGAGAAGGAACCCGTGGCTGACGCATCACAGGGCGTCAGGCTCGCGACCATCCGCGAGCTCGCCCGCTATTGGGCGACGAGCTACGACTGGCGGAAGATCGAAGCGAGTCTGAATGCGTTGCCGCAGTTCGTGACCAAAATCGATGATTTGGACATCCATTTCATCCACGTTCGCTCGAAGCACAAGCATGCGCTGCCGCTGATCGTCACGCACGGTTGGCCCGGTTCGGTGATCGAGCAGCTGAAGATCATCGGTCCGCTCACCGATCCGACGGCCTACGGCGGTCGCGCAGAAGATGCGTTCGACGTCGTCATCCCGTCCTTGCCAGGTTATGGGTTTTCCGGAAAGCCGACCGCGCCTGGCTGGGATCCAGCGCACATCGCACGGGCTTGGGTGGTGTTGATGAAGCGGCTTGGATACACGCGCTTTGCCGCCTCGGGTGGCGATTGGGGTGCAATGGTGACCGATGTGATGGGGACGCAAGCGCCGCCCGAATTACTGGGCGTTCACCTCAATTGGCCGTTCACGCTTCCGCCGGAAATCGAGAGTGCGCTCACGACAGGCAGCCCGCTGCCCGCGAATCTCAGCGCTGACGAACGGCATGCTTGCGCGCAATTGAGCGAGGTGTTCGCGCACGGTCTCGGCTACGCCCAGGAGATGAAGAACCGCCCGCAGACGCTGTACGCGCTGGCGGATTCGCCGGTTGGACTCGCCGCCTGGATACTCGACCACGACGCGCGTAGTTACGCGCTGATCGCCCGCGTGTTCGACGGCAAGACCGAGGGGCTCACACGTGACGACGTGCTCGACAACATCACGCTCTACTGGCTGACGAACACGGCAGTCTCGTCTGCGCGCATCTACTGGGAAAACAAGTTCGCGTTCTTTGCGCCCAAACACGTGGCCATTCCCGCGGCGGTGAGCGCCTTTCCGGACGAGGTCATGCAAACCCCCAAGAGTTGGGCCGAGCGCGCCTATCCCAAGCTCGTCTACTACAAGAAACACGACAAGGGCGGGCACTATGCTGCTTGGGAGCAGCCACAGCTGCTTTCGGAAGACATTCGCGCGGCGTTCAAGTCGGTGCGAGAATTCGCCAAGGTGGACTGAGTAAGTCTCGTGACGAGCGCGTGGACCGTTCGACGCGGACGGTCCACGCGCGCACCAGTCCACCGGGTCACCGGCGTACGCGCACGGCGCCGATCGTCGTCGAGTCGTCGGCTGCCGCCAGGGCGACGAAGAACTTGCAGTCAGCGACGCGCAAGAGCGCCGATTGTTCACCCTGCCCCGTCAGTGTGCCTTGCGCGGGCGATGCGCGCGCAAGTTGACCACTCACATGCTCGAGCCGATCGAGGTGCCCGCTGGCGATGGCGTCGAATGCGGCGGGCATCTCGCCCTGGCACACCGCTCGGTAGCCAAGCCCGTGGCCCTGCTCGATACGCGCGTCCAAACGAACGAGGCCCGGATCGATGGGCCCAACGACTTGCGTCGCGTTTGGTGGCAGGAACACGCGCTCGTTGACCAGCCAGCGAATGCCGTCGGGAAATGCGTTTCGAGGAGTTTTTCCCGGCGGGAGCTGGCCGAGCGCAACGTCGTATTGGCCGGAGCCGAGCTCGTAGGTTGCGGTCGCGCCTTCGCGCAGCTTTTCGCGCAAGGCGCTCTCGGCCAGGGCAGACAAACGCCGGGCGGCTCGAGCGCGCACGGAGACCCCGGGCAGCAACCGAACCAAAGAGCCCCAGGCGGAGGTGGCGTGGACTTCGGGTCGCGAAACGCGCACCCGGACTTCAGGCGCTGTTCTGGGCTCGAAGCGCAGCGCTGCGACTCCCTTGTCGACCGTCAGCGCGGGGCTGCCTTCGAGCTCGATGCCGAGGGTGAACGTCACTTGTTGGTGAAGCGCGAAGTCACCCTCGCGTCGATCGACGAAGTACCAACCGGGGCCTTCGAAGCGCAGGCGCAGTCCGTTCGCCACGCGCTCCGCCGAGCAGCCGCGGATCCACCAGCTCCCGTGGCTGGTGCTGCCCGGCGCGTTCACCGTGCCAGCCTCCAACCCGGGGAGACCGACGAAGCGGTCGGTTGCCGCCCGGCAAATCAAGCTGTCGTCACTGAACCTGCGCAGGCGATCGGGTGAGCTGGCGGGCGCGGCGCTGCACGCGATGGCCGAGAGCACCACACAGCCAGTGAGGTAGCTCACTCGACGGACACAGGACATGGTTTTTGCGAGGCTTTCGCTGCTGCGTGCAGCCCACCCAAGCTGAACACGATTTGCGCGCCGTCAAGTCACGAACCCGAGCGAAGCCTCAGCCTGGGCGCTCGATGCCGACCAAACGCAAGCCGCGATCGGCTCCGAGATCGTAAAAGTGGACGACCAGGGGACCCGGCGCGATGCCGTTTTCGATCCGCACCGTCATGTAGCGTCCGGGCGCTGCGTCCGAAAGCAAGCCTGCGGCGAGTGGTTCGCCGAGATCGACACAGATTTGGCCTTGCGCGCCCGCGACCGCTCGGGCCGTCACTGCACGAGCCGAGCCTCGGCGGAGCTCGGCGCGGTAGCTGAACGCTTCGCTCGGATAGGTGCCGGTGCTGCGCGCCAGATCCGTGGCGCACAGTTTTCGACCCGTGACTTGGACGTCGGATAGTGGCGAGAGTTTTGAGAAATAGCGCGCGAGCAGGCGCCGCTGCCGCGCGAGCAGTACGCGCACCAGAAACTCCGCATGTGCTGGATTCGTGAAGTTCCCCACGCCGACTGCGGCCCGGATGTGCTCGACGCTGAAGCGCGCGATGATTCGGGTTGCCCAGGCACCGTCGCGCTCTGTCATCCGCCCGAACGCCGGGTTCGGGTATTCGCCGCGCCACAGCTCGGGCTCGAAATCGCGCTCGCTGAAGTAGCCGAAGTTCTCGGCACCGGGCGTGCGTCGCGCCCGATCCCAGGGCCGCTCGATCGCGCCGAAGCTCGCAAAATCTTCGAGCATGTAGCTGAAATCCAACAGGTAGGCGTGCCCGAGGCGCTTCGAAACGTCATCGATGGCCCATTCACTGCCGAAGCAGTCGCCCAGATCGATGTACCAGTGCCTCACGTAGCCTTGGCTCGCGCTGTCTCTAGGATTGTCGGACATCCAAGTCGACATGGTGTTCTGCTCGCGCGAATCGAAGTGATTGAGCCAAGCAGCGAGCAAGCGCGCGCCTCGCAGGTCGCGTCGATTTTCGTGGGCGATCACGTCCGAAGGGTCGTCGCTGCGCGTGCCCTCGTAGGTGAACGGTCCGAGCGGGACACCGGGCAACCAACGCGACGCGACCGCGCGATACAGCTCGCCCCGGCGCCCCGCTTGCGCAAGGATGCGATCGAGCCGCTTCTGGTCGAACGGTTCGGCGGGCCCAACGTTGGCTTTGATGCTCAATCCGGGCTTCAAGCGGAGTGCCGACTTTTTGAAGTACACGACGCTGTCACACGGCGCCCACCAGCCAGCCGCGTAGTAGAAGCGCGCAGCGATCGCCGCAGCTGCGGTGGCGCGCTCCACCTGGCCGTCATCGGTCTTCAATAGATACTTCTGGCCCCGGACGTTCACGCGAAAGCCCGGATTGGCTCCGTTGTCTTTGCCATGGTCGACGAGCCAGCTGAAGGCTGCTGGATCGGACTCCAGCTCGGGACCCTCTGCACAGTAACCGCGCGCCACTTCATCGGGCGAGAGTAGGCGCGCACCGATGCGATTCGTGAACCAGCTCGAGTCGGGGACTTCGTCGAAGGCGTTCACGTTTTCCGCTTCGCCGTACGAGTCGACCTGAAAGAACTTGGACATGGGGCGAAACAGCGAGTTGTCGACTGCGTCCCACGAAAATGACGACTCATACAGCTCGGGCGTGCACGCCGCTGCTTGCAGATCGCGTGGCTCGCCATTCTGCGAGCAGTCGATGCGAACGGGATCCAGATCTCGATCGCGCAGCACCGGAGCGCGCAGCCGAAAAATGCGCGGGTCGTGGGCGCACGCCGACAGCCAGAGAGCGCACCAGGAAAAGCACGCGAAACGGAAGGACGAGCGTCTAGAAGCCATGATGGGAGCCGATCACGAAGCGAAAAGACGAGTAGCGAAATCCGCTCTGGAATGGATCGGTGGCGCCCGCCACCAAGATCTCCAAACCCGAGTCGGGCGAGCCGCTCGAGCGCACGCCGATGGCCGTGCTCAAGCGCAACAGATCCGGTTGGAAGCCTTCGAAGCGCGTGCCGAAGACGTTGCCGACGTCAGCCTGTACCACGCCGTTCAAGTAGAACCAGACCGGCCAGGTGTATTGCGCCCTCACCACCAGCGAGCTGCGGTCGGTCAGCCTGCCCTGCAAGTAGCCGCGCATGGGTTTGCTCCCGCCCAGCGAAACCTGATCCGTGAACGGCACCGTGCCGCGCAAGGGATCGACCAATTCCGCGAGCACGCCGAGGCCGAAAACGCGTTGCCCTCCTGCGTCGAGCGCGACGCCTGCAGCGCCGCCGTAAGCCACCCAGGCTCGGGCCTCGTGCGACGCGTATTTGGGAGCGAACACGGCCTCGCCATGGCCTTCCAAGCGAACCCCGCTGCCGTTGTTCGGCGCTGCACGCCGCGAATCGAGTGCCAGCGAGAGGCCTTGAAATTCGGCGATGTAGTCGTCACCCAAGCCGGGAGGCGCGGGGATCGAGCCGCTCTGAACCGCGTCGTAGATGGATGGCTCACCGCAGCAAGTGCCAGTCCCAAAGGCGAGCGTGCGCATTCCCACGCGAGTAGACAACACGCTCGCACGCCAGAAGTCATAGCGATAGCCGAGCGAGAGCTGCGAGGTGGTCGCCTGATAGCGCAGGCGCGGACTGCTCGGGCTTTCCGGTCCGATGCCGTAGAACGGCAGATCCTTACGCCTGACGAACTGCGCGTCGACCATCACTGCTCGTGAGTCGCCGAGGTCGTATTGGTCGACCACGCGAGTCGTGACCCAGTCGGGCCCCCAGAACCCGAAATGCACCCGCAGCGTGTTCGGCTCGGCTAAAAAGTACTTCCAAGCGAAGTTGAAGCCGACGCTCGGCTTCAAGCCAAAATCGAACAGCAGCGAAGGAAACAAAGTTACCTGACGGCGATCGCCGAAGGTAAAAAATGCGACGACCCGCTCCGGCCAAGCATCTCTTTCAGCGGCCCGCGTCAACGCGCCGATCGGCTGACGGACCACGTATTCGCTGACGAGCCAAGCGGGAAACAGCACGACCCTGGGCGCCCAGAGCAGGGCCGGCCCCACCGTAGGCGCTGGCGGTCCCCCATAATCCTGCCGCTCGCGCTTTGGCCCGGCTTGAGCGTGCGCTGTCCCGAGTATCAGCAGCCCAATGACGAGCGCGTAGCAGGCCAGTCGCTTCTGCCGGGGTCTGGCGCCGCCAATCATGATCCCGCCAGGGTGCTCGCTTGGTCTGACACCTGGCCGAGCAAGGCAACGTGCATGCCGAGGCACCGAACGCCGAACAGACTGGAACTCCGCGGGACTGCTGACGAGACTGCGCGCGATCTTTGGGCACGCTGACAACAGTTGGACCGGGAGTGCCTGACGGCGGGCAAGCGTTCCCACACCAGGGCTCACGCGCGCAGCGCTCGGAAGCCGGCGCGCAGCTCGGCAGAGAATACTCGAGGCTGTTCCCAGGCCGGGAAGTGTGCCCCTTTTTCAGGTTGGTTGTAGTGGATCAGCTGGGGATACGCGCGCTCCACCCAACTGCGCGGGGGTTGATAGAACTCGCCCGGGAAGACGCTCACGGCAACCGGAATCGAGACGCCAGCGGGTTCGAAGAACGGGAGCTTGTTTTCCCAGTATAGGCGACTCGAAGAGAGTGCCGTCCTGGTCAACCAGAAGAGTGTGATGTTGTCGAGCACGTCGTCAATCGTGAGCTCGTCTTGCGATTGCCCGGCCGTGCTCGTATTCAGCGCCGCGGTCACCGTGGCGGCTGGCTTGGCATCGCCGTCGCCCAGATCAATCAGCCAAGCTGCCAAACCGATGGGAGAGTCCACGAGCGCGTATAGAGTTTGGGGACGCGTCCCCATTTCAATCGCGTAGCCGAGGCCAGTCGCAAACAGCGCCGAGACCTTCTCGGCCTGTACTCGCTCCTCGCTCGAAAGCTCGGACGGCAGCGGGCCACGTGTGTTCGATTTCGGTGATGAACTGAGGCAGGTCGTTGAGTTTCGCCTCGCACTTGCGAAAATCGTATTCTGCCTCCCAGCGCGCGAGGTTCTGGAGCAACGCGAGCGGCACGCCTTGCGTCTGGTCCGTGACCGTTTCTCGCTCGGGCCAGTTCGTGGCTAGGATTCGCCTGCGCAGGTCGGCGAGGTCAGTGTCCGGAAAACGCACGCGAAACGGACGGATCGCGGGGGAACCCTGCGCGGCCGGCGCAGCGGTCGAGTCGGCGGGCGTGCGCGCTGTTAGCTCGGGCATTCGTTCGGTCATGGCTTGGCTGTCCTTGGATTTGGCTGGTGGATGCGGGCGGAGCCGATGAGGCGCCGCCCGCGCCTTGGAGCTCAACGCAACGATTCGAAAGCCGTGCGGATCTCTCGCACCAAGAGCTGTGGTTGCTCGAAGGCGGCAAAGTGGCCGCCCTTGTCGAGCCGATTGTAGTGAATGAGTCGAGGATAAGCTCGTTCCGCCCAACTGTAAGGCACCTGATAGATCTCATCGGGGAATGCGCTCACCGCAATCGGGATGCGGACGCCCATCGGAACGAAGAACGGGAGTTTGTTTTCATGATAGAGTCGACCCGACGAGATCGCGGTGTTGGTCAGCCAAGCGAACGTGATGTTGTCGAGAATATCGTCACGCGTTAGCCCGCCAGGGTTGCCATCGAACGCGCGCGCCTTGAGTCGGTAACTGGAGATGTCGTGGTCGCAAAACCAGGCAGCGAGCCCCACGGGTGAGTCCGCGATTCCGTACAGCGTCTGCGGGCGATTGGCCATCTCCTGGGCGTAGCCGAGGCCCTTTTTGAAGAAGTAGTCGAGTCGCTCGAACGCCCACGCTTCGTCGACGGACAGGCCCGAGGGAGCAGGGGCGCCGAGGCTGAGCGCCTTCAGAATTTCGTCCGGTAGCGCGGAGGCCAAGTTGACATGGATGCCGAGCAATTCGGGCGGCGCCTGGACGCCCATTTGCTCCGTGATCAGCGAGCCCCAATCGCCGCCTTGCGCCACATAACGCGTGTAGCCGAGGCGCTTCATCAACGTCGTCCAGGCGCGCGCGATGCGCGGGCAATCCCAGCCCGACGCGGTCGGCTTGCCCGACAATCCGTAGCCCGGAATCGATGGAATCACCACATGGAAGGCGTCAGATGCTTTTCCGCCATGGGCGGTTGGGTTCACCAACGGATCGATGATCTTGAGTTGCTCGATCACCGAGCCCGGCCAACCGTGCGTGACGATCAGCGGCAGCGCACCTTCATGCTGTGAACGAACGTGGATGAAGTGAATCTCGAGCCCGTCGATCTCGGTGCTGAAATTTGGCAGAGAATTCAGGCGCGCTTCGACCTTGCGCCAGTCGTAGTCGGTCGCCCAATACTGGGCGAGCTTCTGCATCATTGCGAGCTGCACGCCCTGCGAGTCGTCATCGACGGTCTCCTTGTCGGGCCAATTGGTGGCGATGACCCGTCGCCGCAGATCGGCGAGCGCGCTATCGGGGAACGAAACCTGGAGCGGGCGGATCGCTGAGCCAATCGACGAGCTTGCCGGCTGCGGAATCGTTTCGCCGAGCGCGAAAAGGTCGAAGTTTTCAGGTGCCGGGGCTGAGCGTGACGGTTGGGCTTCCGAGTTGTGCATGATGTCTCCTCGCAAAAATCTGACGCGGAGTTGCGCCGTCGAGATCGTGGCGCCGGCTGTGATTTGCGACACCCATACAAAGGTCTCGGCTCGCCCCCGACAGCGACCGACAAAGCCAGTCACTGGCTAGCGGCCTGGAACCAAATCACGTCCTCGACTACTCGCGCGGAATCGAGAACGAGAAGGTAGCGCCCGGGCCGTCGTTGGCCGTTACCCACAGGCGCCCGCGATGCCTCTCGATGATTGAGCGGCTCACGAACAAGCCGATGCCCATCCCTCCGCGCTTGGTGGTGTGGAACGCCTCGAAGATCGAGTCGAAATTCTGAGTCGAAAGGCCGACGCCGGAATCGCGAATGCTCAGGCGCACGCGGTCCTCTGCGTCTTTTGCGGTCTTTATCAGCAGTTGCCGCGGTCGCACGTGCACACCGGCCATTGCGTCGATGGCATTGCGGAGCAAGTTGACGATGACCTGCTGAAGCTGAATGCGGTCGCCCTTGACGAGCGGCAGCGCGTCGGCGAGCTCCGATTGGAGGATGACTCGGTTTCGCTGCAGGTCGTTCGACGAAAGCGCGATGACCTCACGCGCGGCCTCGTTCAGATCCAGCGGTTCGGGCGCAAACTCCCGGCTGCTGAACAGGGCACGGAGCCCTTGGATCACCTCACCCGCGCGCCGACTATCACGCACCAGGCGCCGCATGACTTCACGCACGGCATCGAGGTTGGGCGAGGGCGCGTCCAGCATGCGCAGGCACGTTCCGGCATTGGTGATGATGCCCGACAGGGGCTGATTCACTTCATGGGCGATGGACGCAGTGAGTGCGCTGAACGAGCGGTCGTAGGCATGCTCGAGCTCGGTCTGGGCGCGCTTCCTGTCTTCGATATCGGTGCTGACCCCGTACCATTTGACGATCACGCCGGCTTCGTCGCGCAGCGGATTCACGCGAAACAGAAACCATCGATACTCGCCGTCGTAGCGACGGACCCGCGCTTCCGCTTCGCCCGCGGTTGCCGAGGCCAGCACGCCTGCCCAGCAGTCCGCGAGGGCGCTCGAATCGTCGGGGTGAACGGCTGCCATCCACCCGGAATCGACCGCCCGTTCTGCCGACAAGCCGATGAAATCGAGGTAACGCTGGCTGAAGAACTCCGCGCTTCCATCGGGGCGCGCCGCCCACACCAGCGCCGGAAGCGCGTCGATGACGAGTTTGAGGTTGCGCTCGTTCGCATGCCTGGCCTGCTCCGCGCGATCGGAGGCGTCCACACCGGGCGGGTCGTTCCAGGGATTTTTCAGGATGACCTCCCACTCCTGAGCTTTGCCGACCTCCTGCCGGTTCCAGTCCCCTTCACGGGGCTCGCGAGACGAGCGTGTGCATCGGAGCGCGGCTGACGATTCATCGGCGATCTGTGTAGTGGTTCGCATCTCGAATAGGCCCTTCGCCGCAACCAGCGGTGGACTCGTGACCAGCGTAGGCAGACTACGTCACTCGAGCAACGCCCAGACGTTGAACGAGCTGCGACCTGGTGCCGCCCGCTACTCCGTGCAAGAAAATTGCGAGTAAGCGTTGCCACAGTGGACGTTGCCACCGCGGACAGTGTTTCCGATTCGAAACCAGTTGCGTGCGCGATAAGCCCCTGTTTTCAGTCGACCCGACGTGCATTCGACGAGGTTGGAGACGACGATGGGGGAAGACGATGGGGGAAGAAGAGCAGCTCGCTGCTCAGCAGAGTCGGGGCTCGAAGTTCCGCCGCCTAACTGATTCGTGTACGATGAACGAATCATGACCGAACGTTGACCGTCGACAGGCGATGGGCGCCCGTCCTGGGTAGTCGGGACGTGAGTTTCGAGTGCGAAATGCACAGGCTGTACTTCGGAGAGTTCTGGGCAGAAGTCGATGAAGCAGGTTGTCACGGCGTGTTCCGAGAGCACGAGCCCGTGGCGCTGAGCGATGTGCCGAGGAAGGTGCTGTTCTTGCTGCTGCAGCAGCACCCACGACCGATCGTGGCCAAGGACTTGTTGGGTGAGCTCTGGCATCCAGGCGCGAACCCCAGCAACATCGCCAAGCAAGTACGCGCTCTGCGCTTCGCGTTGGGTGATGACGGCACGCAGCGCTACATCCGAACGCTGAACAAACAGGGCTACGCGTTCGTCATGCCCGTTGCGGATGCGCCTCCTTCACCTGGCTCGGGAACCGCGCTCGCGCGCTCGTCGGCCAGGTTCGAGCCGGGGGAACCTGCGAGCCGGGCTGGCGCGCCTGGGATCGCGATCGAGTGGTCCCTGGCGCGGGAAAAGCTCCTGAAGGATTTCCAGGGCTCGTGTCTGCACGATGTCGAGCTCCTATCCGAGGCGCTCGAGGAATGTGAGGCGCGGATCCAGCTTTTGACGGAGCGGCGGCGCATACGAGCGGAGAGCCGCGCTCCACGTGAGCCGCTGTTCGTCCCGCCACGCGAGGCTTGGACCTCTTCGTCAACCCCGAGCTCCGAGGTTGCTGCACGCGCGTCCGAGCTCATCGAGTATTCGAAGGCTGCACCGTTGATGATCAACGTTGGCTCGTACAATGCAGCTTGCATCGCGGTGCTGCAGAGCCTGAGGCGACGCTTTGGTCTCGAGGCTCGCACGGATTTTCAGGCGTTGAGCGGGCGTCAGCAAGTTTTGCAGCTGCATAACGAGGATGGGACGGATTTTCTGTTCGCCCCTCATGTTCCCGTCCTGCTCGTCGGGGACCGGGGAACGGTAGATTACCGACGCATCACGCCCGTCCATTCGTACGAGCAGGTCTTGCTCCGAAAGAGTGGGGCCACCAAGGGCCGGAAGCGGAAGCTCCTGGTGTACAAGGGGGGATACCCCGAGGAGCAGCTGCTCGCGCACGCGCCGCTCCTGATTTCCACGGAGCCCGAGATGGTCGGAAGCCTCCAGAAGTTGCTCGAGAAGGTGCAAGACCTGGCGCCCGGAGACATGGTGATTGCGTGGCAGCCGCTGGCGAGCGGGCTCGAGTCGAAGAACACCTTCACTCGACACGGCGAATACCGCTGTTGGGTGTCACTCTACTGCCACAAGCGCTGGTTGCGCGGCGCGCTGCGAACGCTGAAGGAGCAGTTCTTGCGTCTCTTCGCGAGTGAATGGAGTTATTGCAGGTGGAACGAGGATTGGGCGCTCGAATGCCTCCGCATCGAGCAGACCGCGCTCGAGTCGTTCACTGCTGGCAGCGGACTTGGACCGACTCCAGGCTCGTCGCGTCGCTGAGCCGGCTGGATGCCGGTGCTCCTCACTTTCCCGGGGATGCGAGCTCGCTGAAGAGGCGACGAAAGTTGTCTTGGATGGGTAGACCGAAGTCGTCGATCAGGGATTGCTCGAGCCCGGCTGCATCCAGATCGCGATACTCGACCTCGGCGCCCGAGCGTCGCGTGGTGAGCCGTGTGTTGACCAGAACATGGCGAACCTCGTCACGTGTGCGGCTGACGACGAGGTTTTGATGAAACGAAGAGGCGGGGTGCGTCGAAATCAGCCAGTTGGCAGCCACGAGGTCGACCGGCCGCTGCGGCGCGAGCAACAAGTCGTAGAGCGGTAGCCATTCGCCTCCGAGCAAACGCTCGACGCGCAGCTCGCCCTCCAGCGGGACGATACGCGCAGGCTCGTGGGTGGTCTCTTGTGGACCCGTAACCGCCATGTCGAGGGGCGCCGTCAGCATGCACGAGCCAAAGCCGACGTCCGCGATCCAGTCGCGGCCATCGACCCGCACACGCACAGCCATGTGCGTACGGGGCACGTGCTCGTGCAAAGGTCGGCGCCAGCGCGGCCGCGCACTCAAAGGCTCGGCCTGAAAGCCGAGCGCGAGTAGGACGCGCAACAGTAAAGTGTTTTGCTCGAAGCAGTACCCGCCACGGCGCGCGCCGATGAGCTTGGCATCTACGACGGCCGGCGCGAGACTGATGGGCACGCCGAGGCGTGCGTCGATTGCGTCATAGGGAATCGCGGCAGGGTGCAAGCGGAGCAGCTCGCGAAGTGTGGAGACAGTAGGGCTGCGAGGACCCGCGTAACCAACGCGCCGGCAATAGGCGTCCAGGTCGACACCTGCCCAGGACATATCACCCAGCAGTATTCCGCCCATCAGCCGTCTCCTTGAGCATTTGCGCAGCGTCTACGCGCCTATGAATGTTGGGCGTGATCCCTCGCATCCCTTGCGAGCGGCAGATTACCGCGATCGTGCCTGGAGCGGCGAGCTGCATTGCCGGACCCGCAAATTGCGTCAGAACCGTTGGCCGCATGTTCCCTCCTTACGTCGTCGTGCCGACTCCATCGTTTCGTCATCGCCCTGCTGCTCGGCTCTGTCGGTAAAATACCGGACCGCTCGCGACATGCGCTGCTCTGTGCTCCGTTGACGAAAGCTCGCGATCTGTCCGCGAGGGTCCGGCTGATGGCCGAACACTCAGCCCCTCGCTGCGTCGATTCCGAGCCGGCCCGCCATGTTCACGAGCCCCGCGAAGGAATCGGCTCGCATTTTGCGCATGACCTTGCCGCGGTGTGCTTTGACGGTAATTTCGCTGATGCCCAGTTGAATGCCGACTTGCTTGTTGAGCAGGCCGGCCACCACGAGCGCCATGACCTCGCGTTCCCGCTCGCTGAGTGAGGCATGGCGCTCGCGCAGAGCGTCAAGCTCGGCTTGCCCGGCGAGACCCGCCTCGCTTCGTTCGAGCGCGTTTCGAACCGCGTTGCAAAAGACGCGATCTTCCAGTGGTTTCGTCAAGAATTCCACGGCACCTGCCTTCATCGCTTGCACGGTCATGGGTACGTCGCCGTGACCCGTGATGAAGATGATGGGTAGATTCACGCGCTCGGTGCTCAGCAGCTGTTGCAGGTCGAGCCCGCTCAACTCTGGCAACGAGACGTCGAGCACCAGGCAGCTCGGCACTGCAGAGCGTGAACGCGCCAGGAACGCCTCGGCCGACGCGAATGTTTCCACTTGCCAGCCGACGACGCCAATCAACAGCTCGAGTGACTCTCGAACCGAGATGTCGTCATCGACGACGTAGACTATGGATGCATCGAGCGACATGGGTCGGCGCCGCAGGGCTATCCCTATCACACTCTGGGTCGTGCGGAGTCGACGTTCAGGAGCTCATGGCGTACCGAGCGCGACGTGCAGCGCGTCGAGGAGCGCCGCTTCACTGAACGGCTTGAAGAGGCACTCCGCCGCTCCCTGTTCGAGCAGGCTGGGACGCACGGTTTCATCGCTGTGCGCGGTGATGAAGATGACGGGGATCCGGGAGCCGCGCTGCGAGAGCACGCGCTGGAGCTCGGGGCCGGTCATTCCGGGCATGCTGACATCGAGGATCAAGCATTGCGTCCGTCCAATCGGGTCGGACTCGAGAAACTGCTCGGCGGACGAGAACGTCTCGACTGTAAAGCCGAGCTCGCGCAGCAGGTCTGGCAGGGATTCGCGCACGGACTCGTCATCATCGACGACAGACACCCGCGGAGGTCGACTAGTCATGAACCCTCGCTGGCGCGACGCGGACCCGACGCGCCGAAACGAGGAAGAACGAAACAAAAGACCGCTCCCGGACCGTGCTCATTGGGCGAGGCCCACAGGCGACCGTGGTGGCCCTCGATGATTGAGCGACTCACGGATAGGCCGAGCCCCATGCCGGCGGCCTTGGTGCTGTAAAAAGGTTGGAATAGCTGCTCCATCGCTTGCCGATCGAGACCCACGCCGACGTCACACATGGTCACTCGGACAGAGTCGCCGTTCTCGCATTCCGTCTTGATCGACAGCGTGCGCGGATGGTCGTCGACTTCGCTCATCGCGGCGGCGGCGTTGAGCAGCAGATTCAACATCACCTGTTGAAGCTGAACGCGATCGCCGACGACGGACGGTAAATCGTCGGCAAGTTCCGGACACAGCACCACTTGCCCTCGCTGCAGTTCACGCTGGGCGAGCGCCAGCACTTCTCGCACCGCCTCGTTGAGATCGACCGGCTCGCGGGCGAGATTCTTCTTGGTAAACATGGCTCGCAGGCGGGTGATGACGTCCGATGCGCGATTGGCGTCGCGAATCGTGCGGCGAGCCGTTTCGCACGCGCCGTCGACGTTCGGCGGTGCGGCCGCGAGCATGCGCAAACAGGTGTGGGCGTTGGTGATGATGCCAGACAGGGGTTGATTCACTTCGTGAGCAAGCGACGCCGTCAGGGCACCCAGGCTCGCTACGCGCGTCATGTGCGCGAGCTCGGAACGAACTTCTCCGAGCGTCCCTTCGGCACACTTGTGGTCGTCGATGTCGGTGCTGATTCCGCACCACCTGAGGCGCTTCCCCGAGGCGTCCGGCAACGGGCAAGAGCGCAGCAAAAACCAACGGTACTCCCCGTCCGAGCGGCGCAGACGAAGCTCCATTTCGAACGCTTTGGCGCTCGCCACCAAAAGCGGCCAACGCTCCTCGAAGGGCGGCATGTCTTGCGGGTGCATCGCGGTGTGCCAACCCCGAGTCAGCTCGCCGATGCCGAGGCCCGTGTACTCGCACCAACGCTGATTGACGAACTCGACGCGCGCGTCTGCCCTGGCAATCCAGATCAACGCGGGAAGCGTGTCAACGAGACGACTGAGCTCGTCCTCCATGCCGATTCTTTCGCGACCGATTCATCACACAGATTGCTGGTTGGAAGATAGCCTGGGTCGGCGAACGAGCACCATTGTACTTTGGTGTCGATGTGCCGCGTGCTCACTGGCAGATTCCGGCTGCGCACTCGCCCCCGACGCCGGCATCAGCCGAGCCAGTGCGGTGATGTCGCTGGCATCAGTGAGAGGGCCGCACGAAACCGCGAACCAGGTTGGCGATCTCATCGGCAGCGGTATCGAGCGCGAAGTGTCCGGCATCGAGCACGTGAATCTGGGCTTTGGACACGTCGCGTCGATCTGCCCAGAACGCGCGCCGCGTCTTCCAATTGGCGCCCAGGCCTTCGTTGTGAGCGACCGCATCCTGGATATCAGAGCCTCGACGCGACTCGGAGCAGCCAGCGCCATCCGGAACCCGACCGGTCCGCCATAGTCCTGCATGTAGAGCGTGTACTTGTCGAGGTTCAAGGCCTGAGTGAATTCGAGACATGTTGCGCCATCATGGACTCCTTGGACCTGGCAAATGTGTCGCGAGGGAGCAGACACCAGAGGGCCAAAACGAGCCCCATCAGCCTCGATGAGGGCATCTCATCTCACCTCCAGGATGACTTCCAGCTCGACCGGCGATCCGAGGGGAAGACTCGCTGCACCAATCACGAGCCGCGTCGGGACGGCGCCCTCACCGAAGACCTCTCGCAGTAGTTCGGACGCGGCGTCGGCGACCTTGGGGTGCTCGGTGAACTCGGGTGTGGCGGCCACCCACACCCCGAGCCGCACGATCCGGCTGATGCGATTCAAAGAACCCAGCTGCATCTTCGTCGACGACAATACATTGAGAGCTGCGGTCGTCGCCGCTGCTCTCCCCGCCTCGATGTCGAGGTCCTTGCCTAGAATTCCGACGAGCGTCGGCGTGTGCCCGACCGTCGCGAGCATCCCACTCAAGAAAAGCAGGCTCCCCGTCTGGAGTGCGGGGACGTATGCGCCAAAAGGCGCGGGCGCCTCGGGCAGGCCAATCCCGAGTCCGATCAGATTGCGCTCCGCATCCGTCGAGTCTTCGATCATGGGCGGTCCTTGCGAGAATGCGCTCAAAAATCAGCGTCCAGCACGATGCGATAGTGGGCCTTGCCTGCTTCGAGTCGGGCAAACGCTTCCTGGATGTCACTCATCGGAAAGTGTTCCGTCTGGGGTTCGATACCGTGGCGCGACGCGAAGTCGAGCATCGCTTCCAATACGGTGGGCGACGCGCTCGGCGAACCCGAGATGCTGCGCTGCTGCAGAATGAGTGAAAAGGCGCTCACCGGAATCGGTTCGAGCGCAGCGCCGACGATGTGCAAGCGGCCGTTTGGGGCGACGGTGCCGATGATCGCCTGCCAGTCGAGCGTCACATTGACCGTACTGATCAGCAGATCGAAGCTCTTGCTCAGCTTTTCGATGCTTGCAGAATCAGCCGTCGACACGACGTGATTTGCGCCGAAACCGCGAGCCTCGTCGAACTTGCTCTCGTTCGCGGTGAAAGCGGTCACGTCGCAGCCGTAGGCCGCGGCGAACTTCAGGGCCATGTGGCCCAGCCCTCCAATGCCGACGATGCCCACGCGATCGGTCGGCTGGGCATATCTCAAGAGCGGCGCGAACACCGTGACGCCGCCGCACAAGAGCGGCCCGGCCTCGGCCGAACTCAGCTTTTCGGGAAGCGGGATCACCCAAGCCCAATGCGCACGGATGTGCGTCGCGAACCCGCCGCGGTGACCGAGAATCGTCGGCTGCACCTCGGGGCACAAGTGGTGATTGCCCGACAGGCACTGGCGACAATGCATGCAGCTGCCCGAGTTCCAGCCGATGCCGACGCGCTGCCCGATTGCCACCCGCTTGGCATTGGCCCCTACCGCCGTGACTCGTCCGGTCACTTCGTGGCCGAGGATCGCGGGAAATTTGGATACGCCCCACTCATCGTTGAACACGGACAGGTCCGAGTGACACAGGCCGCAGTGCTCGACCGCGACCTCGATTTCCTCGAGGCCGAGCGGTCCGAGCTCGACAAGCTCCTGCACCATGGGTTGCTTCGCGCCGTTTGCTACCCAGGCTCGGGAGTTGCTACGCGCGCCGAATCGTGCCCCGGAAGGAGGCGGCTCCGTTGCTGGCGGTCCGCTGGAATCGATGGGAGCTCGGGAGGGGAGGGACATCTGCTTTGCACCTTTCTCGACGGTGGCTGGCGTTGCTCGATTCTCTCGAATGCAAGCTAGGGATGGCCGGGTGCTTGGCGCAAAGCGATTAGACGATGGTATCGACGAAATCCTTTTTGCGATCGATGTAGCGGTGGCGCCGACCGACGCGACGGACTCAGCCCGCGTCGAATGACTGTCTTCGAGGTCGTTGAATTCTTGCCGCGGTGACCAAATGTTGCCAACGAGCGCGAGCGTGCCGCCGAAATGGACTCCGGAACAACGAGCGTTTGCCGCCATAGCTGCGTGGGCATGAATCGTGCTCTCACGAGTGAACTCGCGACCGAGTTCAGACTGAAAACGAGCGACGGGCGCGAGCAATTTTAGGCCCAATTACCGGAGGAAATGAGCATGAAATGGACTGGATTTGCGCTCGTGGCCGTCGCGACGGCGTGCGCTCCCGCAGCCGCACCGAACAAGCCCGTCGCGTCGAGCATCAGCGCGCCGCACGCATCCCTCGAACTCTATCGAACTTACACGTTCGGGCTTTCGGATCAACCGAAGGCTGGCTACGTGGTGACCCCACGTTCGCTCGAGGTTCAGAGGCGTCTGCGGCCAGCGGTAGTCGAAGTACTGCAGGAACACGGCTATGTCGAAAACGACACCAAAGCCGAACTGATCGTGAAGCTCGCGGCGGGCACGGGCGAAATTCCCAATCCGGCTGCGGAGAGGGCCGTCCCGGGCAAGCTTGCGCGCGGGTTCATCGGTATTCATATCTACGATGCGCAGGCCGGCACCGAAGTCTGGCAGGGTTCGGCGTTCGCGGAGATCGAGCCGGAAAAGATCGATGATGGCCTGCTGAAAATGGGCGTAAACCACATGCTGGCCGATTTCCCCGTGAGTAACGCGGCGCCAATCGCGAAGCTCCCCTGAGCGCGCCGCCCTTGCCGCCGTTTGCTCGGCCAGAACAGGTAGTCCGACCGTTGGTTCACGGGTGAGCCTCTCGGTCGGGCGCCGTAGCACGAATGGCAGGGGCCGCCTCGAACGATCACGCACGGCGTGCGCGATCGAGCGCCCTCGAAAACCTTTGCCGAACGAGTTCGGTGCAGGTGAGTCGCGCTCACTATTGCAGGAAGACTCAGTGCAGGAAGACCTTGGAAATGGCTCAAACGACAGGCAGTCGCTACCTCTCGCTCATACACCGGAGTCCGAAGCTCTCTCGCGAGCGAGAGCACGAGCTGGCCGTGCGTTGGCGAGCGCATGCCGATTCATGCGCGCGTGACGAGCTCGTGCGTTGCAACCTGCGCCACGTCGTGGCCGTGGCGCGCCGTTTCAGACGCCAAATGGGCGTGACTTTCGACGAGCTGATCGCTGAAGGAAACATCGGGCTATTGCACGCGCTCGGCAAGTTCGATCCGGACCAGGGAACGCGCTTCGTTACCTACGCCGTCTATTGGATTCGTGCATACATGTCGCAATACCTCGTTCGTTCCCGAAGCCTCGTCAGCACGGGCCTGCAGTCCAAACGGCTGTCGAAGATTCGTCGCGAGCGCGCCAAGGTGCTGGCGAGCGGTGCGGACGCGAATGCCGATAACCGGCTTGCCGAAGAGCTCGCTCTGTCCCCCGAGCAAGTGCGTTCCATGGTCGAACGACTCGACGTCCGTGACGTGCCCTGGGACGTTCACTCGGAGGAGGTGGACAGTGGCCGCTTTTCCGAAGCAGCGGGCTCGCCCTGGCCGAATGCCGAAGACCGAGCACTCGCCGCTGAAGCGGAGCGCCAGCTTTCTTCGGCCATTTCGCATGCCTTGTCGACGCTCGACGCGCGCGAGCAGTGCATCGTCGAGCGGCGCCTGATGGCATACCCCGGAGAAGAGCTCTCTCTGGCCGAGATCGGACGCTGTCTGCGCGTCTCGCGAGAGCGAGCTCGTCAGCTCGAGGCACGCGCGATGCGCAAGCTGAGATCGGCGCTGAAGCGCTCGCAGGTGGGGGCCGAGTGGCTTTCGTGCTACGGAACGGCCGCTTAGGCGGGCCCAAGACAGGGGAATTCCAGCAGGCAAAATGCCAGGTGCAGAACCGCCGTGGCAGGGGCAGAGGCACGGCGGCATGCCTTGCGCGAGCTAGAGAATGCGCGTTTCGACATCGATGTTGCCGCGCGTCGCCTTCGAGTATGGGCAGGTCAAATGGCCTTCCTCTACCAGCGCCCGCGCTGTGTCTGCATCGACGCCGGGTAGGGTGATGTTATGGCGAACGCGCAGAGAAAAGCCGTCCTCCTTCGAGAGCAAGAGGTCGACTTCCACGTCGTCGGTGGGCGGTGCAGTGAACGTTACCTTTTTCTTGGTTGCGATCAGCTGCAGTGCGCTCAAAAAGCAAGCTGACCAGCCGACGCCGAACAACTGCTCGGGATTGGTGCCGGTGGGCTTGGTTCCGGGATTCGAAAGCTCGACGCTCAAGCGCCCGTCGTCCGTGCGGGAGCTCCCCTCGCGGCCTCCGATGGTGTGAGCCCTCCCGGTGTACAGCACTCTGGTTTCTGTCATGGCGACTCCTCGTGGTATCGACGCGCGACCGATTCGGTCGGCTGTAAACGAACTGTGCTGGCGAGCACGCTCGAGGGATATTGTACGATGGTGTCGAGAAGTATTGGCTACAGGCTGCCACGACCCGTCGCTGCTGCACCTCGAACGAGCCCTCACTCCTGCATCTGAAGATGGGCCCGTCCATTCGGCATGGGTGGGCGCGAAGCGCGCCAACAGTGACACGGTAGTACGACCGATATACCAACGTATAATTGCTTGCGACGGGGGCTGGAGGCAGCGTGTCGTCATGGCCAGTAACTGCTCGGGATGTCTGGTCGAAGAAGATCCGTGCCTGAGGGCGGGATTGAGCGTCATTCGGCAAACCGGAAAGTCGAACACCCCGATGAGCGAACGCACGCGCATCTCGATCGTGGACGATGACGAATCCTGCCGGGAATCGTTGCACGCGCTGCTCAAATCGCTCGACTTCGACGTGCAGATCTTCACTTCCGCCGAGGAACTCTTGGCCTCGCAGGCTTGGCTCGGCTGCGCGTGTCTGGTCGTGGATGCGACCCTGCCGGGCGTGAGCGGCCCCGAGCTCCAAGCCCAGCTTCGAGCCGAAAATCGCTCGGTGCCACTCATTTTCGTCACCGGGTACGACGACGACGAGCTCAAGAAGCGCGTTCTCACCGCGGGCGCGATCGACTGCTTGTGCAAACCCTATGAGGAAGAAGCACTGCTGTCGAGTTTGGAAAAGGCCACCGGTGTTCGAGTCGCCTTCAGCCCACGGGCGGCACCATGACGGCTTGTTTCCGGCACGCGCGGCGAGCCTCCCCATACCGACCGAGACCAGTGGTTCGCGTATGACGTCCGACGGACGCGTTGGGGGAGCTCGGGCCTTCCAGGCGACGGGGCTCGCGAGCCGGGCCCAGACGACAGGAGAGCTGTATCAGCTCATGCGCTGGAGCATCCCCTTCGCCAGCGTAACCCTCGCGTATTTGTCGAATGCTTGGATCCCGAACGCGATATTCGCGGCACCCTTCTACATCACTGCCGTGATGATCACGGCGCACGTCGCTGGCACGCCGCAGGCCCTGGTTGCGTTCACGCTGGCCAGCGTGTTGCTGGATTATTTCGACGTGCCGCCGATTCATTCGTTCTCGATTCGACCCGACCTATTCCCGTCGTTGCTGCAATTCGTGGTCCCGTGCGTGCTGGGCGTCTGGTTCGTTCGCGCGCGAAAGCAGACCGAGCGGCTCTTGGAACGGGAAACGGAAGTCGGCAAACGCCTGCAAGGAGAGTTGTCTCTGAGCGAAATCGGGAGCGCACTGCTCGGCTATCTGGCGCCGGAGCTCGACTCGCCGATTGCCGCGTTCTACAGCGTCGAGGCCGACGGACATGCGACCCGTCGCGCCGCACACGCCTTCGATCTCGGCCGCGCGCCGGAGACCATTGCGCGAGGTCAGGGAATCGTCGGACAGGCGATAGCCGACGCTTGCTGTCAGGTGGTCTCGATACCTCCAGACTACGTGGTCGTGCGGTCGAGCCTCGGCTACCGTCGCCCGTCTTGCGTCGTGGCCGTGCCTGCGACGGAAGGAGAGAGCACGCGAGCGGTGCTCGAGCTCGGCTTCTTCGGTCGCGTGAAGCCCGAAGCACTGCGTTTGTTCGAGCGCATCGCGGAGCCGGTGGCCATCGCGGTGCGCTCCACGCTGTACCGCACCCGCCTGCAAGATCTCTTGGAGGAAACCAGCCGGCAGGCAGAAGAGTTGAAGGCCCACGAAGAAGAGCTCAGGACCAGCAACGAGGAGCTCCAAGAGCGGGGCAGGGCAATGTATGAAACGCAGCGGGCCCTCGAGCAGCAGCAGGCGGAGCTCGAGCAGTCGAACCAGCTCTTGCGCGAGCAGACCTCGCTGCTCGAGCAAAAGAACGACGAGTTGGCTCGGGCACAGGAGCTCGCTCGCCTGCGCACGCAGGAAGCGGAGCACGCCAACCGAGCCAAGTCCGAGTTCTTGGCCAACATGTCGCACGAGCTCAGGACACCGCTCAATAGCTCGCTGATTCTGGCCAAGCTGCTGATGGAGAACCGCGACGGGAATCTGAGCTCGGATCAGATCCGTTTTGCGGAAACGATTTACTCGGCGGGCAACGATCTGCTGGCAATGATCGACGAGATCCTCGACCTGGCCAAGATCGAGGCGGGCAAACTCGATCTGAACATAGAGAACGTGCTCGTCACGAGCATTCGGGACGAAGTAGAGCGCACGTTCGAGCCGATTGCGGCCGATCGTCAGCTGTTTTTCGACCTACGCATCGCAGAGCGCGTGCCGCAGACGATTGTCACGGATCGCCAGCGCCTCGCGCAAATCTTGAAAAATCTGCTCTCCAATGCCTTCAAATTCACGGCCACGGGACAGGTCTCGTTCCATGTATCGTGCAAAGGAGAGCGCTTTCAGTTCGCCATTCGGGACACCGGCATCGGGATTCCGGAACAGCAACTTCCCACCATCTTCGAGGCCTTTCGGCAAGCGGACGGCACCACCATGCGTCGCTACGGCGGGACAGGCCTCGGCCTGACCATTTCTCGAGATCTGGCGCGGATTCTGGGCGGCGAAATCAACGTGACCAGCGCGCCCGGCAAAGGCAGCACGTTCACCTTGGACCTGCCGATCGCACTCATGACCGCCGCCGAAAATACCAAAGTGCTAGCGCCGCCTGCGCCGGCGGTGCGCACCACGGTCTCGCGTAAGACACCCCCGGAACACAGCAGCTCGTTCTCCACCCGTCAACGCGCGATCCTCGTGATTGAGGATGACGCGGGGTTTGCCGCAATCGTCGCCGAGCTGGTTCGAGAGCTGGAATTTCACGCCATGGTCGTCGCCAGCGCAGAGGAAGCGTTGGAGCTCGCGCAGCAACAGCAGCCGGACGGCATCGTTCTGGACATGAAATTGCCGGATCATTCCGGGTTGTCGGTGCTCGATCGACTGAAGCGGGACCCCCGAACGCGCCACATCCCCGTGCATGTCATTTCGGTCAGCGACTATACCCGTGTCGCGCTCGAGATGGGTGCCATCGGCTACATGTTGAAGCCAGTCGAGCGGGAGC